>CAZYLP010000493.1:4451-6640 GCA_964648345.1 uncultured Planctomycetota bacterium | reverse complement strand
ACTCCTCCGCTCGCGGCGGCGACGGCGACGAGGCCGGCCACGACGGCGACGAGGCGCCCACGCGAGGAGGGTGGCCGCGCCTTCGACGCGGGCCCTCCCGCCACCAGCGCCTCTAGGGCGAAGGCGACCTCGGCCGCGTTCGCCGGTCGCTTCGCGGGGTCCTTCTGGAGCAGCCCCGCGACGAGCGCGTCGAGCGCGGGCGGCACCTCCGGCGCCACGGTGCGGAGGCGCGGGGCCGGCTCCATGAGGACTTGCTTCAGGAGCGCGTAGCCCACGCCCGTGAACGGCGGCCGGCCGCTCACGAGGGCGAAGATCGTCGCTCCGAGCGCGTAGAGGTCGGCGCGTCCGTCGAGCTCGTGCGCCCCGTCCGCCTGCTCCGGCGCGCAGTACTCGGGCGTCCCGAGCGTCTCGCCCGCGGCCGTGAGCGGCCCCGAGAGCGTCGCCCCGCCCGTCTTCGTCCGCCGCACGAGGCCGAAGTCGGCGAGCTTGGGGACTCCGGCCGCGTCGAGGAGCACGTTCTCGGGCTTCAGGTCCCGGTGGACGAGGCCCGCTCCGTGCACGGCCTCGAGCGCGCGCGCGATCGGGATCGCGAAGCGCACGGCCTCGAGCCACGGCAGCCGGCCTCGTTTCGTGACGAGGGCCTTGAGGGTCCCGCCCGTGAGGAGCTCGCTCGCGATGAACGCGACCCCGCGCTCCTCGCCGGTCTCGACGACGCGCGCGACGTTCGGGTGCGCGATCCGCGAGGCCGTCCGGCCCTCGCGCTCGAAGCGCTGCCGGAGCCGCTCGTCCTGCGCCAGCGTCGAGAGGACGACCTTGAGGGCGACCTCGACGCCGCGGTCGTCCACGGCGCGGTAGACCGCGCCCATGCCGCCGCGCCCGAGGAGAGCGACCGTGCGCCAGCGTCCGAGCTTCGTCCCCTGGGGGAGAGACTCGAGCCCCACGCTAGAGCTTTGCGGTGTCCTTCACCGCCGGAGGAGTCTCCGGCAGGAGGTCGTCCTTGTTCTCGGCCTCGACCTCGATCGCGGGGCGCTCGAGCTCGCGGAGCTGGACCCGCGAGCGGTCCTTCGCGCGTCCGCAGACCTGCTGCACGGCGTTTCGCCGCGCGCGGAGGACGAAGCGCATCTCCTCGCCCTCGACTTCGCGCACCTCGGGCTCGGCGAGCGACTCGAGCGCCGCGAGCGTCGCTCCTTCGCGCACGTTCACGCGGACCTCGTAGAGGCCGTCGTGGCGCATCGCATGCTCGGCGACCATGGCCTGGAGCCGCTCGATCCCCTCGCCCGTCCGCGCCGAGACCTGGACGGGCTTCGGGAGCCGCCGCTCGAGGAAGGCGAGGAGCGCGCGGTCCTGGACGCGGTCCACCTTGTTGAGCGCGGTGATCTCGACCTTGTTCGACGCGCCGATCTGCTCGAGGACCGCGCGGACGGCCTCGACCTGGACGAGCGGATCCGGGAGCGAGGCGTCCACGACGTGGAGGAGGAGGTCGGCGGTGAGCACCTCCTCGAGCGTGGCGTGGAACGACTCGACGAGACGGTGC
Source organism: uncultured Planctomycetota bacterium (assembly GCA_964648345.1). GTDB lineage: Bacteria > Planctomycetota > J058 > J058 > JACQDU01 > CAZYLP01. Next base: position 5,106 of record CAZYLP010000493.1, on the reverse strand, counting down.
GGGAGGTTGCTGATGAAGCCGACCGTGTCGCTGAGCAGCACCATGCGTCGCGGAGCGACCTTCCACGGGCGCGTGCGCGTGTCGAGCGTCGCGAAGAGCTGGTCGGCCACGTACACGCCCGCGCCCGTCAGCGCGTTCATGAGCGTGGACTTGCCGGCGTTCGTGTAGCCGACGATCGCGACCGTGAACGCGTCGCGCGTCGCGACCTCGCGCTCCTTCCGGTGGCGGATCTCGTCGAGCTCGCGCTTGAGGAAGACGATCCGCGCGCGCGCCATCCGCTTGTCGGTCTCGAGCTGCGTCTCACCGGGGCCGCGGAGGCCGACGCCGCCGAAGTGCGTCCACATGCCGCGGAGTCTCGGGAGCGCGTACTCGAGCTGGGCGACCTCGACCTGGAGCTTGGCCTGAGGGGTCCGCGCGTGGCGCGCGAAGATGTCGAGGATGATCTCGGTCCGGTCCACGACCTTCTTCTCGAGCACCTTCTCGAGGTTGCGGACCTGGCCCGGCGAGAGGTCGCAGTCCGCGATCGCGCAGTCGGCGCCGGTCTCGATCATCATCTGCTTCAGCTTCTCGACCGTCCCCTTGCCGATGAACGTCGAGGGGTCGGGCTTGTCGCGTTTCTGGATCGTCTCCCCGACGATGACGATCTCCTGGCCGA
>CAZYLP010000493.1:0-4441 GCA_964648345.1 uncultured Planctomycetota bacterium | reverse complement strand
GTGTCGGCGAGCGAGGCGAGCTCCTCGAGCGGGCGCTCCATCTCGCGACGCGGGTCGCCGCGGAGGAGGCCGGCGAACAGGACCGCCTTCTCGGGCGGCTTCTTGGGGTCGATCGGCTGGGACATGGCCGGGGATTCTAAGCTAACGCCGCTTCTCGATGACCCGGAGGTCGGAGAAGAAGCGCCGGATGACTCCCTCCGCGGGCTTGTCCTTCGGGGTGTAGTCCGCATCCGAGAGGCCTCCCTCGCCCCACCATTCGTAGAAGCAGACTCCCTGGAGGGCCTCGACTTTCGCCCACGATCCGCAGAAGGCCTCGTAGCAGCGCCGCTGCTCCTCGACGTCCACGGGGACCTCGTTCGTGTGCTGCCACGGCCGCACGGCCGCCGTCCTCCGGCTCGGGTAGCCGATCTCCGTGAAGAGGAGCGGCTTCGCGGCGGCCGCCTTCGCGCGCCAGGCGAGGATGGCGTCCCGGTGCCCGTCCCACGCGGCGCGGAGCGCGGCGAGCGAGGCCCCGGGCTCCTTCGCGAGCTCGTAGTAGCCCGAGAGGCCGACGTAGTCGAGCGAGCCCCAGAAGGGGACGTTCGCGTAGTCGTCCCAGTTCGCGCCGTAGACGAGCTCGCCCGGGAAGACCGCCCGGACGTCCTTGATGATGGCGGGCCAGAGCTCGTGCTTCTGGCTCCACGAGAGCTCGGAGCCCACGCAGAAGACGGCGGCCCGCTCCTCGCCCGCGAGCTTCGCGTAGGCGACGGCGAGCGCGCGGTACGCCTCGAGCCACGCGGCCGGATCCGGCGGGGTCAGCTTCCCGCGCCACTCGCCCGGCTTCGACTCCTCGAGGAGGACGATCGGCATGACGATCGTCGCGAGCCCGCGCGCCCGCGCGCCCTTCATGATCGCGCGGAGGGTCGCGTCGCTCGGCGTCTTCGCGCCGCGCGAGGGGGCCTTCGCGACAACGTTCCGTTGCCAGAGGTGGAAGACGACGGCGAGGTGCGATGCGTTGAGCCGCGAGTCGATCGCCGCGATCTCCTCCGAGTAGTCGCGGTCCGGCTCCTCGTCGTGGAGCGAGAGGCAGACCCCCCTCACGAACGGCCTCGGCCGCTTCGCGGGCACCCAGTCCTGGGCGAGGGCCGCCGAGGCGAGGAGCGCGACCATCAGGGCGACCGGAGGGAGCACCGCGGTGCCCATCCTCACCATGGCTCTCGTTCTCGTCACGGGCGGACGATGTTAGACTTCGCGCCCTCAAAAAAGGGGGCCCACTCGCCATGGCCGACCGTGTCCGGCCGGACGTTCTCCGGAACGCGCTCACGACGCTCCGCGGTTACCTCGACGACCTCGCCCGCTCGTCCTTCGACGACCACGCGACGAAGCTCAGGCTCTTCGTCAACTACTTCCAGAAGGACGACACGGTCCGGTACCTGGCCGAGCGGCTCCACATGCGGCTCCGGGACGTGCTCCGCCAGGCGCTCGCGCCCAAGCTCGAGCTGCCCACGGACCCGCTCGACCGGATCTCGTTCGTCTACGAGGTCCTCTTCCACCTGAAGTCGGGCGAGCGCCTCGACGTCCGCGAGTTCCTCTCGCGCGCCTTCGAGGGCGGCTCGATCGAGGCGAAGTGGGACGACTTCCGCCGCCGCTGGCTCTCGGCGCTCGTCGAGGGCTTCCGCGACCTGAACGAGCGCATCGAGGCGATCCTCGACGAGGACGCGGTGGACCCCGAGCTCGTCTTCCACATCGCGATGCACTCGGGCGTGGACGACGAGTTCGGCGACCCCGAGCCCGAGCTCAAGCTCCCGCCCCTCGCGCCGACCGAGCCCGAGCTCACGCCCGTGCGCGACGAGCCCGCGGCGAAGAAGCCGACGCTCGAGTCGCTCCAGGCCATGCTCGTCATGCAGCCGCGCGGCGTGCGCGAGGACCTCGAGGCCGACTTCGAGGTGCTCGAGCTCGAGCTCCAGAAGAAGTCGCCCGACAAGGAGCGGCTCGACGACATCGTCAACAACTTCTGGGCGGCGTCGGCCGAGCTGGGCGAGATGGTCCGCGCGCTCACGTCGAAGGGCGCCGCGGCGGCTCCGGCGAAGAAGCCTTCCGCGGAGAAGAAGCCCGCGCCCGTGAAGAAGCCCCTCGTCGCCAAGAAGCCTCTCGTCGCGAAGAAGCCTCTCGCCGCCAAGAAGCCTCTCACGGCGAAGAAGCCCTCGCCGAAGAGCGCCAAGCCGAAGGCGAGCAAGGTCAAGACGAAGAAGTCGTCGTCCAAGAAGCGCTAGCCGCGTTCAGGCGTTCGGTCGTGCACATTCCGCGCCGTGTTCTTCTCGCCCGAGAACACGCTCGGAGTGCTTCGTTCGGTGCGCCCACCTGAGCTGCTCGATGCAATCATCGGACCCCGTCGAGGTCGATCGCGCCGAGGTCCTCGCGGCCGTCGAGCGCGACCGTCCGCGGCGCGCGGCCGGGCGTCTCGATCGTGAGCGACGCCCCCTTAGGCGGCGCGCTCAGCTCGAAGCCGCCCTCCGAGTCGAGGGCCACGGCCCGGCCGATCGGGATCCCCTCCGCGTGGAGCCGCACCATCGCGCGCGGCGCCGGCGCCTCGCCGGCGAGGACGCGCCCGCGCACCTTGCGCCAGGGCGCCTCGCGGAGGACGAGCCGCGTCGCGGCCTCGCCTCCCTGGACGAGCTCGACCGGCCCGCCGAGCGCGAGCTCGAAGCCGTCGGCGGCGTGGTACGCGCGGCAGGTCCCGGCGGGCAGCCCCTCGAAGACGGCGCGGTCGGGCTCCCAGGACGCGAAGCTCGTCACGAACCACCGGCCCGTGCGCGGGTCGCGGTGCGCGAGCTTCACGTCGCGGAGCGCGCGGTCCTCCGCGACGGGGCCGCTCGCGCGCGCCGCGGTCACGGCCACGCGGCCGCCGCGCCCGAGGCGGAGCGTCACGTCCGGGCACGGAGCCGTCACCGTCGCGCGCGCCGGCGTCGCGCCGCCCGCGGACGAGCACGCGAGGAGCGCGACCGGCCTCCCCTCGGGGAGCTGCGCGAGCGTGAAGCCGCCGCGCGCATCGGTCCGCGACGAGACCACGGCCGTCGAGGGCACCGGGCCGAGCGGGTCGAAGCCCTCGGGCTCCAGGCCGACCCACGCGTCCGCGACCGGCAGGCCGTCGGCGTCGACGACGACGCCGCGCACCGTCACCTCGCGAGCGAGGTCGATCGTGACCTCGTTGACGCCGCGCTTGATGACGAGCTCGCGGCGCTCGGCTCCGTGGCCGCTCGCGCGGACCTCGCACGTGACCGCCTCGCCCTCGCGGCAGACCCAGCGCGCGACCCCGTCGCGCCCCGTCCGGCGGCAATCCCGCGCCGCATCGCGGTCCACGACGAGCCCGTCGTCGATCGACGCGAAGGCCTTCTCGACCGGGACGCCCTGCGCCCGGATGGTCATGACGAGCCACGACTGCGGGACGAGCGCGAGCGCGCCCGCGTCGACCGGCGCGTCGGCGCGCCACTTGTCCTCGTCGATCCGCACCTCTCGCGTCACGGCGCGCAGATCGGCATCCGCGCCGGCGGCCGCACCCACCGAGAGGTGCGCGGTCCAGAGGCGCGGGCTGACCGCGACGGGGTCGACGAGCAGCTCGAAGTCGCCCCGCGCATCCGTCGCCGACTGCGCGAGCTCGACGAGCGCATGCCCGTCGCGAGCGAGATGGCTCCTCAGCTCGAGCGAACGCTCGGGCAGGGCGAGAACACGCATGCGCTCGGCACAGCCGACGAGGCCCAGGGTCCAGCCCGAAAAAGGCGTCGCGTCCCGGTCGTCGCAGATCCCCTGGCGCGCGAACTTCTCGGCGTACATGCGCCGATGCATGTCGTCGTCCTCCTGCTTGTTCATGAGGCGCTTGAGCTCGAGCTCGGCGTGAACCATCTGCTTGCCGGCCGCGTCTCTCAGCGCCTCGTCCCCGGACGAGGAGAGCACCCGCCGCGCGGCACGGAGGAGACGGCCCGCCTGCGCCTCGGCGTCCGCGTAGCGTGGACGGGTGATCACTCGCGCGAGGGGGAGCGGCACGCTCGCCCAGACGCGCGCCCCGACGACCGGCCGCCCGTCCTCGACGACGCGCCCCCTCACGCGGAGAGGAGGGCCCGGATCCTCGAGCGAGCCGGCGCCCGCGGCGGCCGAGGGAGCGGTGCGGCTCGAAGGCGTCGCCGGGTCTGCACCACGGGCCAAAGACGGCGCCGGAGACGGCACCGCGCCCGACACGACTCCGCCCGGCGTCTCGGCGCCCGAGGACGGGCTGGCTGCGATGCGCGCGACGTTCGACGCCGACGGGGTGCGCGTCGGGGCCGCGTCGGGCCGGACGAGAGCGACGACCGCTCCGATCGCGACCGCCGCGGATCCGACCGCGAGCGCGCCCCGGGCGAGCGCGCGGCCGAGCGCCGACGGAGTGGGGCGCGGCTGCGCCGCGAGGAGCGCCGCCACGGACGGCGCG
>CAZYLP010000492.1:0-6643 GCA_964648345.1 uncultured Planctomycetota bacterium | reverse complement strand
CGACCGCGACGGCGACGACCGGCTCGACGGCGGCGACGGCGGCGCGGTCGGCCGCGGCGCTCGCGTCCCAGATCCGCGCCGTGCCGGCCGGCGAGCCCGTGAGGACCTTCCCCCGCGCCGCCGCGACCGCGAGCACCGGCTGGCTGTGCCCCGCGAAGCGACGGACCTCGTGGCCGTCCCGGGACCAGAGGCGCACCGTGTGGTCGCTGCTCGCGGAGACGAGGCCGTCCTTCGTGAAGGCGATGCCGCGCACGGCCCCCGAGTGGCCGCCGAACGAGGCGACGACGTCTCCGCTCGGCGCGAGGAGCTCGATCGTGCGTGCCTCGCCGGCGACGGCGAGGCGATCACCCTCGGGTGCCCACGCGACGGCGCGCAGGATCCCGGCCCGCTGGACGCGCCGCTTGACGGCCCCGGTCGCCGCGTCCCAGAGGACGAGCACGCCGTCGAGACCGACGCTCGCGACGGTCGTCCCGTCGGGCGAGACGCGGAGCGACGTCGCGCGGCCGTCGTGCCCCTCGGTGGGCCGCGGGTCCACCTTCTTCCCGCGGGTCGTCGCCATCTCGACTCGCCCGTCGGGGCCGCCGATCAGGACGCGCTCCGCGCCCGGAGCGAACAGGACCGTCGAGGCGTCGAAGGACCCGGGCAGCTTGAAGATCGTTTGCCCCTTCATGTCCGTCTCGCGGATCGAGCCGCCCGTCGTCACGGCGGCGACGCCGTCGCGGTTCGGGAGGAAGTCGACGGCGGCGATCGGCCCCTCGTGGACCTCGGTCGTGAGGAGGACTCTCCCGGTGTCCACCTCCCAGACGCGGACGATGCCGGACGGGCTGCCGCCCGCGACGCGCTTCCCGTCGCGCGAGACCGCGACGGCCGAGCAGCCGTCCGGCGCTTCCCGGAGCTCGCGCACGATCGTCGCCGCGACGTCGTAGACGCGGATCGCCTTGTCCTCCGAGGTGACCGCGAAGCGTCCCGTGCCGTACGAGACGGCGAGCTTCTGGTTCGTGACGCGCGAGACCTGCTTCACGACCGCACCGTCCTCGGTACGGCGGGCCGTGAAGAGCCGGTCGCCGATGCAGAGGAAGCTCGGGCCGTCCTGCATGAACTCGAGGGCGTTCGCGTTCTGCTCGGAGATCCGCCAGAGCGGCGCCCGCGTGCCGACGGCCCAGTAGGCGATCGTGTGGTCGTCCGCGGCGGTGATGGCGTGCGTCGCGTCGGCCGACAGAGCGAGCGCGCGCACCGAGCCCGTGTGGGCGCGGACGGTCCAGAGCTCGGCGCCGCTCGCCGTATCCCAGAGCGTGACCGACCCGTTCATGCTCCCCGTGATGACCTTCTTGCCGTCCCGCGAGAACGTGGCCGCGTCCACGCGGCCGTTCATCTTCCAGCGGCGGTTGCCCCACGTCGCGGCGAGGCGGAGCTTCGAGCCGGTCGCGAGGAGCGCGGGCTTCATGGGCGCGGCGACGGCGGGCGTCGGGACGGTCGCGACCGTTCCAGGGAGCGGCTTCGGCGCGTCTCCGGCCCCGGGCGCGCGGAGGATGAGCGCGGCGCCGGCGACGCCGACGCCCACGACGGCGAGCCCGGCGACGATCGGCCAGGGCGAGCGCGCCGGAGGACCCGAGAGAGCCTGGGCGGCCTCGGCGCCGTCCGCGGGGCGGCGCGCGGGGTCGCGCGCGAGCATGCGGTCCACGGCGTTCGCGAGCCAGCGCGGCGTCTCGGGGCGGAACCGGCGGAGCGGCGCGTGGCCCTGGCGCTCGACCTTCGCGAGGACGTCGATCAGCGTCTCGCCCGCGAAGGCGGGCTGCCCGGTGAGCATCTCGTAGAGGATCGCTCCGAGCGCGAAGACGTCGGCCTCGGGGCCGACGCTCTTCGCGTCCGCCATCTGCTCGGCGGGCATGTAGCCCGCCGTCCCCCGGAGTTCGCCCGTGCGCGAGAGGCCGATGCTCGTCGAGTCGATGTGCTTCGCGAGGCCGAGGTCGGCGATGAGCGGCCGCCCCGCGCCGTCGAAGAGCACGTTCTCCGGCTTGAGGTCGCGGTGCAGGACCCCGCGCTCGTGTGCCGCGGCGAGCGCGGCGGCGAGCGTCCGGGCGATCGAGAGCGCCTCCTCGATCGCGAGCGGCCCCTTCTCGAGGCGCGCGCGGAGCGTGCCGCCCTCGAGGAAGGGCATGACGAGGTACGCGCCGGTCGCGTCGCGGCCGAAGTCTTCGAGGCCGACGAAGCCCTTGCTCGCGAGCTCGGCGAGGACGCGGCGCTCGCGGTCGAAGCGCGCGAACGCCTCGGGCCCGAGCGCGGAGAGGACCTTGATCGCGACGGGGCGGCCGTCGGGCGAACGCCCGAGGAAGACCGTCCCCATGGCTCCGCGGCCGATGGGGCGGACGACCTCGTAACGGCCTATCGCCTTCAGGATCGCGCCTTCAGAACTGGGCCGTCGCGGGGTTGATGTTCATGAGGAACTCGACGTTCGTCTTGAAGCCCTTCATGCGCGACTTGAGGAGCTCCATCGCCTCGACGGGGTTCATCTCGTTGAGCACCTTCCTGAGGACCCAGATGCGCTTCAGCTCCTCCGCGTCGGTGAGGAGCTCCTCCTTGCGGGTGCCCGACTTCCTCACGTCGATCGCCGGCCAGATGCGCCGGTCGGCGAGCGTGCGGTCGAGGTGGAGCTCCATGTTGCCGGTGCCCTTGAACTCCTCGTAGATGACCTCGTCCATGCGCGAGTTCGTGTCCACGAGCGCGGTCGCGATGATCGTGAGCGAGCCGCCGAACTCGATGTTGCGCGCGGCGCCGAAGAACTTCTTCGGACCGCGGAGCGCGTTCGCATCGATGCCGCCCGAGAGGATCTTGCCCGAGTGCGGGACCTCGGTGTTGTAGGCCCGGCCGAGGCGCGTGATCGAGTCGAGGAGGATGACGACGTCCTTCCCGAACTCGACGAGGCGCTTCGCCTTCTCGATGACCATCTCCGCGACCTGAACGTGGCGGGCGGGCGGCTCGTCGAACGTCGAGGAGATGACCTCGGACGCCGCGATGTTCCGCTCCATGTCCGTCACCTCCTCGGGCCGCTCGTCGATGAGGAGGACGATGAGGTAGCACTCGGGCGCGTTCTTGAGCACCGAGTTCGCGATCTTCTGGAGGAGGACGGTCTTGCCCGTGCGCGGAGGCGCGACGATGAGGCCGCGCTGCCCCTTACCGATCGGGGTCAGGATGTCCATGATCCGCGTCTCGAGGCCCGCGGTCTTGTCGCCCGCGGTCTCGAGGAGGAGGCGCCGGTCCGGATAGAGCGGCGTCAGGTCGTCGAAGTGCGGCCGGTCGATGAGCGTCTCGGGCGCCTCGCCGTTGATCCGCTCGACGCGGAGGAGCGCGAAGTAGCGCTCGTTCTCCTTCGGCGGCCGGATCTGGCCGGAGACGACGTTGCCCGTCCGGATCCCGAAGCGGCGGATCTGGGACGGCGAGATGTAGATGTCGTCGGGCGACGGCGTGTAGCTGTAGTCGGGCGACCGGAGGAAGCCGAACCCGTCGGGCAGGATCTCGAGGACACCCTCGCCCGTGATGATCGCGGTCCGGTTCTCCCGGATGACCTTGAAGATGAGGTCCTGCTTCTTGAGGCCGTGGAACTCCTTGACGCCTAGCTCGGCGGAGAACTTGTAGAGCTCCTGGATCGGCATCTTCTGGAGGTCGGCGATGTTGATCTTCCGCGCATCGGGCGACGGCATCTCGATGTCGGCGGGGATCTCCTGCACGAACCGGTCGGGCCCGGTGGGGACGGGTCGCTCGTCGGACTCGTTCTCGTTCTCGTTCTCGTTCTCGTCGTCCTCTTCGGGCTCCGGTTCCGGCGCCCGCGCTCCGCGTCCGCGGCCGCCGCGAGCAGCGGGACGCTCGTCGGACTCCTCGTCCTCGTCGTCCTCCTCGTCCTTGTCGCCCTCGTCCTGGTCGTCTTCCTCGTCGTCCTCATCGGACTCGTCGTCGTCGCGACCGCCACGGACGGGCTCGAGCTCCTCCTCCGACGGGCTCGCCGCCTCGCGCTCGTCCGAGCCCTCCTCGGGCGCCTCCTCGGCGCCGTCGTCCGGGAACTCGTCCTCGTCCTCCTCGCGCGGCGAGGTCTCGCGCTCGGCCATGGCGCGCTGGATGTAGTCCAGCCCGCGGCCGGTCGGCCGCTGCGAGCCGCCCGCCGGGCGCTCGCCCGGGGTCGAGGAGCCGGATGCCGGGCCGGAGCCCGAGCGCCCGCGCGATCCGCGCGCGCCGCTCCGCCCTGCTCCGCCCGACGGGCTCTTCTTGCGACGGCCCTCGCCGTCGCCCGAGCCGCCCTTACCCCTCGAGCCGCGGCTCGACGAGCGACGTCCAGATTCGTTCGACATCTCTTTCGGCCTCCGGGACGCCCTGGTCGTTCTGCACCACGGCGTCGGCCATGCGCCGCTTCTCCGCCACGGAGAGCTGGCTGGATTCTCTTCGCTCGAGCTCGCCCTCGCTCCAACCGCGGAGCTCGCGCGCTCTCTTGAGACGTACCTCGAGGCTCGCCTCCACGAAGACGGTGAGGTCGGCCTTGACGCCGGCCTCCGCGCCCACGGGGGCATCGAGCATCACCACCCGCCGCGGACGGCCGGCGAGCTCGCGGATGCGCCGGCTCATCGTCGCCAGCACGCGCGGATGGAGGATCGCCTCGAGCTTCTTGATCTCTTCGGGCTTGCCGAAGACGGCCGCGCCGAGCTTCTTCCGCTCGACCTTGCCGTCGGGACCGAGGAGACCGGTCCCCCAGATCTTCGTCACCTGCGCGATGACCTCGGGGGCCGTGAGCTCGGCGTGCGCGAGCTTGTCCGCATCGAGGACGACCGCGCCGCGCTTCTCGAAAAGCGCGGCGACGGTGGACTTGCCGCTCGCGATTCCTCCGAGCAGGAGGATCGTCAGCGGCATCGTCGTCTCGACGGTGTCGGCCCGATCAGATGTCATGCGCTGAAAAGGGCTCTGAGCCGCGGAGAGAGTCCCGCGGGTGTAAGTGAGCCTCATGGTTGTATTTGGGTTCTCTTGAAGACGCGTCGCGCAGAGAGCGCGAGCGAGTGGGCGGGCCCGGAAGCCGGGCGCGGGACCTTTCTACGGTCTTGTCACCGGCTTGTCAACGAAGAACCACCGTATCTCGTAGACGCGTTGACGGTTCTATCGAGTGCGCCTACAATGGGGCCTTTCCAATTCCGAGCACGCTCCCCCGGGTCCGTTCGCGCGCGGCACGAGGGAGAGCTCCGCGGGGGATCTCAATGGCGAAGGGGACCGGCGGCACGATCTACCTCATCGGCCTGATCTTCGCGATCATCGTCGCGTTCGTGCTCCTCGGCATCGCTTACTACATGAACACCAAGTGGACCGAGGTCACGCAAGAGCTCGTCGAGGCCAAGAAGAAGACGAACGAGAAGGCCGACGAGGTCGCGACGCTGACCGCCCAGGTTCAGCAGCTCAACAAGCTCATCAACGGTGGCGGCGCCGCGGCGAACTACTCCAACTACATGAGCCAGTACCTGGAGAACTCGAGCACCAAGCTCCAGGACATGCTCAACGAGGAGTACATCGCGCTCGGGCCCGAGCTCGAGCTCATCAAGAGCCAGGAGGTCAAGGACACCTGGAAGAAGCTCCAGGGGTTCAAGGACCAGTTCCCGCGCTACACGAACCTCGTCGACTACCAGCTCGACTGCCTCCAGCAGCTGCAGGCCTGCATTCACATCATCCCGGGCCTCTACATCAAGCTGATCCGCTCCGAGGAGGAGAAGGAAGCGATCAGGAAGCAGATCGAGGACAACCGGAAGGCCATGCAGGAGCAGATCGACTCGCTCACCGCGGCGAAGAACCGCACGGAGGACGAGAAGATCGAGGCCGGCCGCAAGTTCGAGAACGAGCGTCGTCAGCACCAGGACGACAAGGACGCCAAGGATAAGGAGATCACGGCGGTCAAGCGCGAGTACGACATCAAGCTCGTCAAGAAGGAGCGCGAGATCGACACGCTCTCGGCCCGCGTGAAGGAGCTCTCCAAGCGCTCGCAGCGCATGTTCGTGGACGTCGCGCAGCCGGACGGCGAGGTCAGCTTCGCCGACGCCAAGCTCGGCTACGCCTGGATCGACCTCGGCAAGGCGAACGCGATCCAGAAGGGCATGCGCTTCCAGTGCTACCAGAACGCCAAGGGCGGCCGTCACCGCGTGAAGGCCATGCTCGAGGTGAAGAAGGTCGAGGAGAACAGCTCGCAGGTCGCGATCCTCCAGGACTTCGAGTACTACGACCCCGAGCTCAAGGAGAAGCACATCCTCCCCTACGAGAACGACCCGGTCGTCAAGGGCGATCTCATCCGCAGCCTCTGGCTCCAGAGCCCGGACGGCCGGCCGGTCTACGAGAAGGGCGAGGTCCAGAAGTTCTTCTTCCTCGGCAAGAACGTGGGCAACCGCTTCTACACGAAGAACGAGCTCGCGAAGAAGATCGAGGAGTTCGGCGGCAAGGTCCTCCCCGAGCTCACGGCCGAGGTCAAGTACGTCGTCATCCTCCCGAAGGGCGAGGACGAGGATCCGAAGGGCTACGAGAAGGCGATCCTCTTCGGCACGACGTTCATCAAGGAAGAAGAGCTCCTCGACTACATCGGGAAGTAGTCTTCCGAATCCCCGAGCGAGGATCCTCGGCGAGGAACGAG
>CAZYLP010000491.1:0-6650 GCA_964648345.1 uncultured Planctomycetota bacterium | reverse complement strand
CCTCGACTCGGATCCTCGGCTCGTTCCTCGCCGAGGATCCTCGCTCGGGGTCTCGGGTGGCCGAGGATCCTCGCTCGGGGATTCGGGCGGCCGAGGATCCTCGCTCGGGGATCCGGGTGATGGCCCACACGGCCGCCACCGCGGCGATGAGCCCCGCTCCGGCCTTGAGCGCGAAGCGCCGCTTCAAGCGGCCCGCGAGCAAGGGCCCGTCGCGGAGCGCGAGGTCGAGCGCGCGCCCGTCCTGGAGCCGCTTCGCGGGCTCGCGCGCGAGGGCCCGGCCGATCACGACCTCGAGCCACCGCGGCGCGTCCGGCCGGAGGCGGCGGAGCGGCGTCACGATCCCGAGCTCGACGCGCGAGACGAGCTCGAGGAGCGACTCGCCCGTGAAGGCGGGCGAGCCGGTGACGCACTCGTAGAGGATCGCTCCGAGCGCGAAGACGTCGGCGGGCGCGGCCACGGTCGCCGCGTCGCGGAGCTGCTCGGGCGCCATGTAGCCCGCCGTGCCGCGGAGCTGCCCCTCGCCCGAGAGCGAGACGCTCTGGCTCGCCCCGGGCGTGTTGCGGTCGAAGTGCTTCGCGATCCCGAGGTCCGCGACGAGCGCGCGGCCCTCGGCCGTGAAGAGGATGTTCTCGGGCTTCAAGTCGCGGTGCACGATCCCGCGCTCGTGGGCGCGGCCGAGCGTCTGGGCGAGCTCGCGGCCCAGTGCCACGGCCGCGTCGATGGCGAAAGGCCCGCGCTGGAGCTTGGCGCGGAGCGTGCCGCCCGCGAGGAACGGCATGACGAGGTAAGGCGCGCCGCGCTCGGCGCCCGCGTCGAGGAGCGGCACGAAGCCGTCCTGCTCGCCGAGCGCGCCGAGGAGCCGCTTCTCGCGCTCGAAGCGCGCCGCCGCGTCCGCGGAGTCCTGCTGCTTCAGGACCTTGATCGCGACGTCGCGGCCGTCGGGCGCGCGGCCGCGGTAGACGAGGCCCATGCCGCCGCGGCCGAGCTCGCCCAGGACGGCGTAGGGGCCTAGCTGCACGGCCGCCTCACGAGGGGCGCAGCTTCCGCGCGGCGACGCGCGAGCGCTTCCGCGCGACGAGCGCCTCCGGGCGCCGGCCCTGGACGTGGAGGACGAGCTCGAGCGTCCGCAGCGCGGAGACGAGGTCCCGCGCGGCGAGCTCGGCCGCTCCGTGCGAGGTCTCGACTGCGAGCGAAGCCTCGAGGGCTTCGACTGCTTCGGTGAGGGCCGCCTCCGCCTCCTCGAAGCGGTCCTGCTCCTCGAAGGCCCGGCCGAGCGACGCGAGTGCGTCGCCGAGCTTCGCCTGCCAGCGCGCGCGGTCCTCGTGGTCCGGGTGCTCGGCGATCAGGCGCTCGTGGACGTTCGCCGCGGCGCGCATGGCGGCGAGGTGCTCGTGCGGGCGGCCGAGCCGCTCGAGGAGCCAGCCCTCGCAGCGCCGAGTCCACCCGAGGTCCGCGAGGAGCGCGACCCGGTCCTCGCCCTCGACGGCGCGCCCCGCGAGCTCCTCGAGGAGCGCGGCCGCGCGCGCGTAGAGGCCCTGCGCCTCCGCGTTGCGTCCCGCGTCGCGCGCGGCGCTCGCGAGGTGGCGCAGCGTCGCGGCGAGGTCCGTCGTCGCCTCCGCGTCGTCGGGCGCCTCCGCGTGGAGGGCCTCGCGGAGGGCGAGGGCTTCCCGGTGGCAGCGCTCGGCCTCGTCGAGGCGCGTGACCTTCTCGACGAGCCAGCCGAGGTCCGTGTGGGTGCGAGCGAGGTCGCGGCGCGCGGCGCGCGAGCCGCTCCGTGCGAGCTCGGAGCGGACCTCGAGCGCGCGGCGGAAGTTCCTCTCCGCGCCCGAGCGGTCACCGAGGTCTCGGAGCGCGCGCGCGAGGTCGGTGAGCGCCCAGCCCAGGTCTTCCCGGGGCTGCTCCGCGACCGGGTCGCGGCCGACGCTCGCTTCGAGGTCGCGCACCCGCTCCGCCGCCTTCTCCGGGTCGGTCTCCACTCAGAGTAAACCTAGCTTCACGAACACGATCACGGCGAGGGTCGCGAGCACGACCTGGAGGAGCGTCACGGGCAGGCCGACCTTCAAGTGCTCGACGAAGCCCATGGGCTCGTCGTCCTTCGCGGCGCCCGCGACGATCAGGTTCGCGACCGAGCCGAGGAGCGTCAGGTTCCCCGCGAACGTGCTCACGAGCGCGAGGAGCGCGCGGTGCGCGTCGGGCGAGGCGAGCTTCCCGAGCCACGGCGTCGTCGCGAGCACGAAGGGCACGTTCGAGACGATCTGCGAGCCGACCGTCGTGAAGAGCGCCATGGACGACGCCTGCCCCGCGAAGCTCGCCTTCGCGTCGGGCGCGAAGCGGGCGGCGAGGACGTCGATCACCTTCGCGTGCTCGGCGCCCTTCGTGACGACGAAGAGGCCGCCGAAGAGGACGAGGAGGCCGATGTCGATGTGCGGGTAGAAGAGCCGCGGGTCGCGCCGCGAGAAGGCGAGGAGGATCGCCGAGCCCACGAGCGCCGCGAGCGCGAGCGGCTTGTTCGCGAGGAGGAGCATGCCCGTGACCACGAGCGCGGTCGTCGCCGTCGCCGCGAGCCAGGGGTCGTACGTCCGGGCCTCCTCGCCCGAGACGGGCCGGAAGCGCGCCGACTCGAGGGGCGCCGGCTGCCCGTCCACCTCGGGGACGGGCCCCAGCTCGCGTCGGAAGACGAAGACGAGCGCCCCGTAAGCGATCGCGAGGCCCGCGAGCGCGATCGGCGTCGCGAGGAGCGCGTAGCGCGCGAACGTGAGCCTGGACGCCGGGTCGCGCGCGGCGTCCACGCCCACGATCATGTTCTGCGGGTTGCCGACGAAGGTCGCCGCGCTCCCCGTGTTGGCGGCGAGCGCGAGGGCGAGGAGGTACGGCATGGGCCGCCGCTTCCCGGCTCGAGTGATCGTGATGACGAGCGGCGCGAAGAAGACGCAGACCGTGTCGTTCGTGACGAGCGACGCCGTGAGCGCGGTGCCGCCGAGGATGAGCGCGATGAGGAGCCGCGGGCGGTCACGCGCCGTGCTCGCGAGGGGGCGCGCGACGCGTTCGTAGAAGCCGGCTTCGAAGAGGCCGCCCGCGAGGAGCATCATCCCGAGCAGAAGCGCGATCACGTCGAGCTTCATGGACGCGAAGGCCTCGTCCACGGAGAGCACGCCCGTGAGCACGGTGGCGAGACCGCCCAGGAGGCAGATCGTCGGGCGGTCGAGGGGGAGGAACGGCACCTTGCGGAGGGCGCAGCCGCCGAAGGTGAGGGCGAGGATGATGCTCGAGCGGACGAGGGGGGAGGGGAGCTCCACGGGCCTGTGGATGGTAACAGGCGTTGCGACGATCCGATCGCGAGCAAGAGATGCTCGTCTACGGCCCCGTCGCGCGCGACGAGGGCTCAGACAATCAAGAAGTGCAAGAAATGCTCGCGGACGGCGTGCGTGCGGGACGTCGCGTGGTCGGCAGGCCGGCGGGCGTGGTGGGCAGAGACGCCGTGGTTGGCCTGAAGACGTGGTTGCCCGGCATCGACCCCGTGGTCGGCCCTCGTCACCAGCCGACGACCCTGTCGATGTGCATCTGAGCCCTCGTCGCGAGCCGACGGCTCCGTCGATGTGCATCTGAGCCCGCGTCGCCCCACACCTCCGCGCGAAGGAGCCTCGCCTGCACGTCCTCGGTGCATCCAAGGCCTCATCGCGCGCGAAGGAGCCTCGCCTTCACGTCCTCGGTGCATCCAAGGCCTCGTCGCGAGGACGCCGATCGCGACGAGGCCTTGGATGCACATCAGGCTGTCCTGCCTCGGCTCACTACGTTCGTTGCCTGGCAACCGCGCCTGACGACGCCGTCTCTGCCCACCACGTCCACCGGCCTACTCGGCTCGCCGCCCTCACTGCTCGCCTTCAGGGAGGACCGCACTCTTCCTCGGTTCGCCGTTGCACCGGCGCAACCGTTTTCGCGTAAGTCCTGCTCGCTCCGTCGAGCCGAACGAGGGCCTTATCGACGGCGGAGCCGCAAGAAGGAGTTGCTTGTCTACGGGGTCGTCGCGCGCGACGGGCCACAGGCAAGCAGGAGTTGCAGAAGTTGCTCGCGACCTGGGTGAGCGCACTCACCTCAGGAGGTCGGTGACTCTCCACTCGACGTTCGGGAGGGCGAGGGGCCGGACGGATTCGCCCGCCTTCACCTGTTCCACCACCGCGTACGACCACTCGCCGTCGGCCGTCACGATCGGGCGGCGGTGAACCTCGATCACGCCTTCCACCAAGTTCGCGATCCAGTAGTCCGGGACTCCAGCGCGAGCGTAGGTCGCTGCTTTGCGACGATCGTGCGTGAGCGACGTCTCGGCGACCTCGACGACGAGGACGGCCGTGGTCGGGTGCTTCGCGAGGTAGTCGTCACGGCACCCGACGACGACGGCCACATCGGGCTCGGGCTCTCCGTCGGGATCGACGGTCAGCGGATGCTGTGTGCGGACGACGTGACCGGTGGTGAACGAAGCTCGAGCCGCATCAGTTATGAGATCGACCACGGTTGCATGCCGCGACCCTTCCGGACTCATGACGACGATCTCGCCGTCCACGAGCTCGACGCGCTCCTCGGGTGCAATGATGCCGTGTGAAGCCATCCGCTCGTACTCGCCGCGCGTGAAGCGCCGCGCGCGAGCACCGTTCGTATGCGGCATGCGCTCGGGACGGACGACCATGAGAGCCTCTTCGGCGGCATCGTAACGCCTCGGTGGTCGGTGAAACTGCATGTGTGATCTTCTATCATGCGACCCTGACAACTGCCGAACATGACCCTCGAGATGGGCAAGCGAGCACGGAGCGAAGTAGAGTCAACGGACGGCGCCCTCACGCGCGGAGGCGCGCCCCTTCGGCGTGAGGTCCCATGAGGTCTTGCTTCCTGAGCATCGCCCCCCTTTTGGCAAAGACTGGTGGGGCGACGACACAGACCCGACGAGGGCCCGGCGCGTTCATTGGTCCCTGATCCATGCCGTTCTCGTCGTCCTACGCGAAGCCCGACTCGAGGATTGCGAGAGTGTCGTGGGGGAGTTTCGCGACTTCTGGGTTTCGCTGCCGCAAGTCGATGAGGACGCCAAATACTTGGCCCGCGAGTGTGGCCTCACCCTCGATTCACTCACCGGACGGAAACGCGAGCGGTAGACCCGGGCGTACGCCGATGGCGTGTCACCCCCTCCTTGACCGTTCAACAGCCTGGCCTTACGCTCGCTCTCCCTGGAGGCCCCCGTGCGCTTTCGCTCGCTCGTCGTCGCGTTCGCCCTCTCCCTGACCCCGGCCATCGTCCACGCCCAGGACGAGCCTCCGCCCCCCGAGGACAAGAACGCGGACTACGCCGCGCTGTTCCAGCAGGGCCTCGACCTCCTCAAGGCGAAGCGGTACGACCAGTCGGTCCAGAAGTTCCAGGCGTGCATCAAGCTGTTCCCGGACCGCGCGGTCTCCTACTACAACATCGCGTGCGCCTACTCCCTCAAGCGCGACACGACGAAGGCCGTGGATTGGTTGAAGCAGAGCTTCGACAAGGGCTTCCTCGACCTCGCGCACGTCGGGCGCGACACGGACATAGACAACATCCGCGAGGAGGACAGCTACCGCGAGCTCATCGCGGCGACGAAGAAGAAGATCCTCTCGTCGCGCCCGCAGACCGTGAAGATCGTCCCCAAGGACGCGAAGCCCGGCGCGCCGCTCGTGGTCTTCCTGCACGCGGACGGCACGAACCTCGAGGAGCTCGCCAAGAAGGTCGGCCCGCTCGCCGACAAGCTCGGCGCCTACCTCGTGATCCCGTCGGGGCGCGTCGTGGACGATCGCGGCGCTCACTGGGACACGACGGCGGAGACCTGCGTGGCCCACGACGTGAAGGCCGCGCAGAAGGAGTTCGACATCGACCCCGAGAAGACGATCATCGTGGGCGAGCTCGACGGCGCCTCGCACGCCTGGTCCTTCGCGGCTCACCACGGCTGGAAGCGCGTCGTCGTCGCGGCCGGCGTCTACGAGAAGCTCGAGAACCCGCTCGTGAAGGACGCGCGCGTCTGGGTGTTCGCGCCGAAGGCGTTCGACACCGCGCTCGCCGCCGCCCTCACCGCGCGCGACGAGGTGCTCAAGGCGGGCGGCCGCGTCCGCATCGAGCGGCACGAGAGCCAGCTCGCGTTCCCCGAGGACGTGGTCTCCGCGATCGAGCGCGCCGTGAAGTGGACGCTCGACGAGAAGTCCGCGTCCGACAAGGAAGAGCTCAAGAAGTTCTGATGAAGACGCCGAAGCTGGCTGCTCTGGCGCTCGTCGTCCTTCTCCCGTTCTCTCCGAGCGAGCCCAGCGAGTCGAGGGCCCGGGCCGACGACGCCGCCCTCGACGACGCGGCCGGCAAGGTCCTCTCCTCGAAGGCCCTCGCCACTGTGAGCGCGCCCGCCGAGCAATGGCTCGCGAGCTACGCGGGCTCCAACTGGACGATGGCCCTGCGCGTCTCGGTGGCGAAGGAGGGTGACCTCCGCCGCGTCGAGATCGAGCTCGTGAAGTCGCATGACAAGAGCTGGCCCGCGCGCGACCACGATCGCTGGTGGTTCGATGCGAACGGCGCTCTCGTGAAGGGCGACCGGCGCTCCTATCCGGTCGGTCACGAGTCTCCCGACCTCGAGGTCCACTACGAGGTGAAGGACAGGA
>CAZYLP010000490.1:0-6653 GCA_964648345.1 uncultured Planctomycetota bacterium | reverse complement strand
GGTTGGGGCGGGGCGCTCGCGCACCCCGCGACTACCGCGAGGAGCAGGATGAGCGCGCGCGGCGCTCGCATCAGACCGCGTCTTCGAGCGCCATGGCGACGCGCGCGTAGCGGCGCGCGCGGGTCTCGCCGCGCGGGCGCCGGGCGTAGAACGCGACGAGGTTGCGCGCCATGCGCGCGACGATCGGCTTCGTCGTCGTGGGCGCGAGGTGCTCCGGCCGGAAGACGACGCCGAGGCTCCGGAGCATGGCGGCCGCGTCTTCCGTCTCCATGGGGCGTCCGCGGTCGAAGGCGTCGAGGTAGAGCGTGCCTCCCTCGACGGGGCCGCCGACGATGAAGTGGAGCGGCGCCGCGACGCCGTAGAGCTCGAGGTCGAGCCGGCGCGCGACGAGGAGGTAGAGCGTCGAGAGCGCGATCGGGAGCCCGCGCTTGCGCTCGAGGACGAGCGGGAGGCTCGAGCAGCGAGGGACCTCCTCCTCGTTCCGGTCGCCGAGGAACCCCTCCTCGTGGCCGAGGAAGACGGCGAGGGCGAGGAGGCGGCCGCGCGCGTCCTTGCCGCCCGCGACCTTCGCGCGCCCGCGCTCGGCGACCGCATCGAGCGCGACCCGCGCCGAGGCGACGTCGATGTCCGGATCCTCCATGCGCGCCACGTCGAGGGCGCACGTCTCGAGGTCGAGCTCGCCGCCCGCGTTCGATGAGCGGATGAGCCTCTCCGCCGCTCGCTCGCGGCCGACCTCGAGCCGCGCCTCGCGGGCGCGCGCGCGGTCGCCCGCGTCGGGTAGCGCCTCGACGGCGTCGCGGAGGCCGGGCGGGTCCTCGTCGCGCGAGATGAGCTGGCGGCGGAGCGACGTGGCGATCCCCGGGTCCGGGTCGGCGAGGAGCTGCGCGATCGCCGCCGCTTCGCTCATGGGCGGCAGTTATACATCCCAGAGCCGCGCCGAGAAGTAGCGCTCGCCCAGGTCGTTCAGGATCGTGACGAACGTGCCCTTCCGCTCGCGCTTCGCGACGTGGTGCGCGGCCTTCAGGTACGCGCCCGAGCTCTGGCCGACGAAGATCCCCATCTCTCGCGCGAGGCGCCCGCAGAGGTCGAACGCGTCGTCGATCGAGACGGGCACCTTCTCGTCCACGACGGACTGGTCGAAGATCTCGGGCACGATCGAGCCCGGCTCGTCGAGGGGCTTGAGACCCTCGATGCCCGGGAAGGTGTCGGGGCGGACCATGACGACCTTCACGCCCGGCACCTCCGCCTTGAAGCGGCGGCCGCAGCCCGTGATCGTCCCGCCCGTCCCGACGCCGGCCACGAAGTGCGTGAAGGCGCCGCCCGTCTGCTCGAGGATCTCGGCCGCCGTCTCGTCGTGGTGGGCGCGCCAGTTGTTCTCGTTCTTGTACTGGTCCGGCATGAAGTACTTCTCGCGGTCCGCGTCGTAGCGGCGGTGGGCTTCACGCAGCGCGGCGTCGTAGCCCTCGATCGGGTCCGTCTCGACGAGCGTCGCGCCGTGAGCCTTGATCCGCTTCTTGCGTTCGAGGGACGCGTTCCCGGGGACGACGAGCTCCACCTTCAAGCCGAGCGCCGCGCCGAGCATGGCGTACGCGATCCCCGCGTTCCCCGAGCTCGAGTCGATGATCGTCTGGCCCGGCTTCAGCTTCCCCGTCGCGAGGGCCTCGAGGAGCATGCGCCTCACCGGCCGATCCTTGATCGAGCCGCCCGGGTTCCGGCTCTCGACCTTCGCGAGGAACCGGCAGTCCGGAAGCTCCTTCCTGAAGATCGGGATCTCGACGAGCGGCGTGTCGCCGACGAGCGAGAGGAGCGGCGCCTTCTCGAACCAGACCTTGTACTTGTCGGGGACGACGAGCGTCCTCACGAGCAGGTGCCTCCGTCCGACTTGATCGCGATCTTGGGCGTCACCTTCACCGTCGGGCCGGTGTGCGCCGGTGCGGGAGGCGGAGGAGGAGGAGCCGGAGCGGCGGCGGCGACCGGTGCGGCGGCGGGCTTCGCGGCGGGCGCGTGCGCGGCCGCGGAGGAGCAGAAGAGCTCGTAGTCCACGAGGCCCGGGAACTCGACGCCGGGCGCGCAGTACGTGCACTTCGGGTCGGCGCGGAGCTTGAGCTCGCGGAAGCTCGTCGAGAGCGCGTCGTAGTGGACGAGCTTGCCGACGAGCGGCTCGCCGAAGCCGACGATGATCTTCATGGCCTCGATCGCCTCGAGGACGCCGACGACGCCCGGGAGGACGCCGAGGACGCCCGCCTCCGCGCACGAGGGCGCCAGCTCGGGCGGCGGCGGCGCCGGATAGAGGCAGCGGTAGCAGGGGCCCTTCCCCGGCCAGAAGACGGTGAGCTGCCCCTCGAAGCGGTAGATCGAGCCGTGGACGCACGGCTTCTTCAACTTCACGCACGCGTCGTTCACGAGGTAGCGGGTCGGGAAGTTGTCCGAGCCGTCCACGATCACGTCGTACTCCGCGAAGATCGAGAGCACGTTCTCGGACGTGAGGCGCGTCTTGTAGGTCGTGACCTTGCAGCCCGGGTTCAGGTCCGTGATCGCCTTCTTCGCGCTGTCGGTCTTCGGCTGACCGAGGCGGTCCGTCGTGTGGAGGATCTGCCGCTGGAGGTTCGACTCGTCCACGACGTCGTCGTCCACGACGCCGAGCGTGCCCACGCCCGCGGCCGCGAGGTAGATCGCGGCCGGGCAGCCGAGGCCGCCCGCGCCGATCAGGAGCACCTTCGACTGGAGGAGCTTCATCTGCCCCTCCTCGCCGACCTCGGGGATCGCGAGGTGGCGGAGGTAGCGGCGGCGGTCGGCCTCGGTCAGCTTCGCCGGGACCTTGAAGGCGAGGCCCGCCTCCTTCCAGCCGTTGAAGCCCTTGGTCAGGCTCTCGACCTTCTCGTAGCCGAGCGTCTTCAGCGCCTTCGCCGCGAAGAGCGAGCGCGTGCCGCCCGCGCAGTAGCAGACGACGCGCTTCGACTTGTCGGGGACGAGCTGCTCCGCCTTGAGCTCGAGGTAGCCGCGGTCGAGGTGGATCGCTCCGGGCGCGTGGCCCTGGTCCCACTCCTCCTTGGTCCGGACATCGATGAGGACCAGGTCCTCCCCGCTCGTCCTCGCCTGCTCGACGTCGCGGGCGAGGACCTCCGGGATCTCCCTCAGGAGGTCCTTCTTCCACTCCCCGAAGGTCGGGACGCCGCCCGCGATCGCGGGGAGGATGGAGATCACGTCTCCGTCCTTCACCTCCGTGTCGAGACCCTTGAGGGAGCGGATGTCGTCCTTGTTGACGAACACGTTCACGAAGCGGCGCACCTCGCCCGCGTCGTCCACGATCCGCTCGCGCATGCCCGCGTAGCTCGTCCCGAGGTTCGTCACGACCTCGCGGATCGTGCCGCCTTTGACCGCCACCTCGCCCTGGCCCTTCGTGAGCGGGCGGAGCGGGGTCGGGATGCGGACGGTCGCCATGATGAGTCCTCCGTTTATGCCCTCTTCGACCCACCGGTCGTCCTCGCGCGCCCAGGAGCGGAGGTCGGCGACCTCGCCCTTCCTCACGCTGACGATCGGGTAGCTGTAGCCTCCCCACGGCGAGCTGTTCTCGAGGTCCGTCTTCGAGGCGACCGCGGGGTGGTCGGGGTGGCTGTGGTAGAAGCCCACGATCTCGAGCCCCCGCTCGCGCGCGGCCACGTCGGCCGCGTTCATGTCGGCGGGGTCCATCAAGTAACGATCGTGGGGCCGCTCCGAGTTCAGGTTCCTGGCGCGGAGCGCTCCCCGCGCCTCGCGCCGCTCGGCCGGCGCGATCCCGTGCATCTTCCCGAGCAGGACGCCACAGACCTCGTGGGGATAGCCCTCCCGCGCGTGCGCGCAGATGGCCTCCTTCACCTCATCGGGCAGCTCGAGCATGGCACCGATTCTAAACCGCCCCCTCGCCAGGATTGGCGGTGTTCGCGGATGCAATTTTTGCCACGGAGGTCACAGAGAGCACAGAGGCCGTGTCGGGGGAACGGCTCGTCCTCGCGAGACGGAGAGGGACGCCGACTCTCCGTGCCCTCTGTGCCCTCTGTGGCAAGAAGATGGAATCGCCGACACGCTCAAAGAGCGCGGTCGAGCTTCGCGACGAGCGTTTCGACCATGGGCGCGGGCGGCGTGGGCCAGGGCTCGCCATCCCAGCCGAGGGTGAGCTCGATGACGATCTCGGGGGTCCCCGGCGAGAAGCGGGCGCCGTCCACGAGCTCGTGCGACGGGACGCGCTGGCCGCCGATCCAGGTGCCGTTCGCGCTCTTCAGGTCCTCGAGGATGAACGACATGCCGCCCGTGTGGCGCACGGTGCAGTGGCGGCCGGCGACGCGTGGCGAAGGGATCGCGACGTCCGTCACCGGGAGGCGGCCGATCGTCGCCCGGCCCTGCTCGCCGCGAGGTGCGCCGAGGAGACGCACGACACCCTTGTCGATCCAGATCGACGCGGGCGCCGCGACGACCGAGAGCGTGTACGGAGCCTGCGCGGCCTCGAAGATCGGGGCCGCGAACGCCTCCGCGCGGAGACGCGCGTGACGCCAGGCGTCCTCGAAACGCGACACCTTGATGAGGCCGAGGAGGTAGCGGATCTGGACCGGCGCATCGCCGAGCGCGGCCTGCGCGAGCTTCTCGAGGTCGCGAAGCTTGCCGGTCGTCGGACGGTCAACACTATCGCTCGTCGACACGGGTCACTCGGAGGAGCGTACCTCCGCGGCCAACGCGACGCGAGCGCAGCCCGCCAGGATGGCGGCCGTGCCGAGACCGAGGAGCCCGTAAGCCCGGAGCGGCTCGACCGAGAAGTGGAGGAGCTCGAGGACGGCGAAGACGATGAGAAGGCGCGAGCGCCCGAGCGCGACGAGAGGGACGTAGAGCACGGAGTGGTGCCAGTGCCACGCGATCGGCGCGGCGAGGAGAGTCGCGGAGGCCGCGACGCCGACCGCGGCGACGAGGCGGCGCGGGTCCGGGTCGCGCGGAAGACGGATCGCGGGCACGAGCGCACCGAGCGAGACCAGGACCACGACCGCGAGCGCGAGCGGCCTGAAGGCCGCGGTCTCGCCGAGGCGCGTCCGGTGGAGCACGGCGACGAGCGACTGATTCACGGGCCGCTCGCTGACCGCGTAGTCGCGGGAGCCCTCCGTGAGGGCCTGGCTGCCCGGATCGCGGAGATATCGGAGACCCATGTGGTCGGCGAAGTCGACGTTCGCGCGCACGGCTCCGTGCACGCCGAGGAACAGAGCCGGGAGGAGGAGGAGAGCGACGAGGAGAGCGGCGGCCGCGCCTCCAGCTCCACGCGGCCTCTTCACGAGAGTCGAGAGAGCGAGGAGCGGGGTCGCCTTGATCGCGACCGACAGGGCCAGGGCCGCGCCGCCGAGGGCGTCCCTCTTCTTCACGAGGAGCGCGGCCCCGAGAGCGACGAGGCCCGCGAGCGCCGGGTTGAGCTGGCCGCGCTCGAGACCACTCGCGAGCGGGAGAGCGACGAGGAGGAGAGGCGCGGACTCCCAGCGGGCGTCGTCCTCGCTCGCAGGGAGAGCGCGCCGGAGAGCGACGACGCCGGCGCCGAAGACGAGGACGCTCAGGAAGTACCACGCGATCGCGGCACCCACGCGGCCGAGCGGCCGGAGCGGCAGGAAGAGCACGGCGGGCGTGGGCGGATAGACGTACGGGTAACCGTGCTCGCGCTCGCGGAGGCCGAACGGGTTCGTGCCCGAGGCGACCGCGTCCGCCGCCTCGAGGAACGTGAAGACGTCCGTGCGCGTGCGCTTCTCCGGGTCGCGGGCGAGGCCCGCCTTGTAGGCCGTGAGGCCGCCGAGCGCGAGGAGCGCGACGATCACGAGCGCGAGCTCGATCCGACGGCGGAGAGGCACGCACGGATTCTATTCCCCGAGGGGAGAGTTGAGCGTCTGCGCGAGGAGCTTCGCGCGCTCGGCCGACGAGAGGGGACGCTCGGGGACGACGTTCGACGCTGGCTGCGCCTGCCCCTGCGTCTGCGTCTGCGACGAAGACGTGGGACCGGCCGTCCCCTGCCCGCTCTTGTCGAGCGCGTCCACGACGCCCCGACGCTTGAGGAAGGGGTTCGCCGGCGTCTGCCCCGGCTCGCAGAGCTTCGAGTAGGTCTGCCGGTCGTCGAGCTTCTGCTCGCGGCGGATCGCGTTCTCGTTCAGCCCATCGTCGTCGTGCACGCCGCCGAGACCGGAGGTCACGCGCTCCTCGAAGTTCGTGATGTTGCCGTCCTTCTCGATGTGAGAGATCCGCGAGAGGTTCCGGCCCTGGAGCATGTGGAGCGCGTGGACCAGCTCGTGGGCGAGGATCGCCTCGTTGGTCGTGCAGGCGACGCCGCCCGCGTGGGGAGACTCGGCGTGAGTCCGCGTGTAGTCGGGGTCGAAGCGTATGACGGGCGAGACGCCGGGGCCGGGCTTCACGATCTTCACCGCGTCGTTCAGGATCTCGTAACTGAGGGGGTACATGTCGCGGTACTTCGAGGCGTCGGCGGCGTTCACGCTCCCTTCGCCCCGCGCGTAGTTGATCGTGAGCGACTTGCCGTCGGTCGCGGCCGCGTCGATCGCGGCGAGGAGCTTCTTACCGGTCGGCAGCTTGGCGAGCGCGTCGAGCTGGTTGCGGATGAGCTCTCGCTGATCCGCCGGGCCGACGATCGTGATCGAGGTCCC
>CAZYLP010000489.1:2860-6687 GCA_964648345.1 uncultured Planctomycetota bacterium | reverse complement strand
CGCGGGCCGCTCCGGCCGCGAGCCCGCCGCGCGCGCCGCCGCGCCCTGGACGAGCTCGACGAGGGACGCGACGAGGTCCGAGACCGAGGTCGCCTGACCCGCGAGCTCCTCGGCGGCGGCCGCGCCCGTCTCCGCGGCGCTCGAGTTCTGCTGCGTCAGCTTGTCGATCGTGACGACGGCCTGGTTGATCTGCCCCACGCCCTCGGCCTGCTCGCGCGAAGCGGCGGCGATCTCCTCCATGAGGCGCGCGACCGACTGCACGTCCTCGACGATCGTGCGCTGCCCGGTGACGACGCCGTCGACGATCCGGCCGCCCTTCTCGGCCGTCTGGACGCTGGCGCCGATGATCGTCGAGGTCTCCTTCGCCGACGCGGCCGCTCGCTGCGCGAGGTTGCGCACCTCGTCCGCGACGACGGCGAAGCCGCGGCCGTGCTCTCCGGCGCGCGCGGCCTCGACGGCCGCGTTGAGCGCGAGGAGGTTCGTCTGGAACGCGATCTCCTTGATGACCTCGATGATCTTCGCGATCCGCGCGGCGCTCTCGCGGATCTCGCCCATGGCGCCGCTGAGCTCGCTCATGCTCTGGTTGCCCTGCTCCGCGGCCCGGCGCGCCTTCTGCGCGAGGTTCGACGCGGTGGCGGCGTTGTCGGCGTTCTGGCGCGTCGTCGCCGTCAGCTCCTCGATCGAGGCGCTCGTCTCCTCGAGGTGCGACGCCTGCTGCGCGGTGCGGTCCGCGAGCCGAGTGGCGGTGGTCGCGACGCTGCCCGCCGCCGCGCGGAGGTCCTGCGCTCCGTCGTCGAGTCCGCTCGCGATCTGGCGGAGACGCTTGTTGAGGTCCTGGATCGTGAAGCCGCCGAGGAGGAGCGCGAGCCCGACGTTCGCGAGCGAGCCCACGAGGACGAGCCAGTGCGTCTTCTGGTTCGACTCCTTGATCGCCTTGTCCTCCTTCTCCAGGAGCGCGTGGGACACGGTCGCGAGGTCCTCGCTCTTCTTCTCGAGCTCCTCCGCGATCCGGGCCGACTGCTCCTCGAGCTGCGCGATCTGCTGATCGTGCGCGTTGAGGCTCGCGCGGTGCTCCTCGTACGCCTTCCACGCTTGCTCGAACTTGGCGCGCGCGTCGTGGTTCGCGCGGGAGTCGCTCTTGATCTCGACGAGGCGCTCGCCGATCAGCTTCGAGACCGCCTCGTAGCGCTTGAACAGGTCGTCCCTCTCCCGTCCGATGCCGCGGTTGTCCGACCGGGCCGCCGCGAGACGGGCGCGGAGGCAGAGCTCGAGGAGCTTCTGGTCGCCGATGAGCTCGATCTGCTTCTCGGCCTCCTCTCGCGCGGCCACGAGGGCCTTGAGGTCTCCCTCCTCGCGGGTGAAGCCGCGCTTGAGGGCGATCGCGACCACCCTCCCGAACGCGTCGTGCCACTCGTTGACGCGAGCCGCGATGTCGTTGGCGCTCTGCTGGTTCTCGAGCGGGAGCTCCTTGACGAGGATCTTGATGTCGTCCTGGATCTCCTTGACCTTCCTCGCGATCGCCTCGACCTGCTTCGCGTCGTGGGAGGTGACGTAGAGGATCTCCGAGCGGCGCATGTCGCCCACGCCGCGCCGCACGCGCGTCGCCTGGTTCCGCGCGTCCGCGGCGTCGTGGAGGCGCTCGACGCGCGAGCCCGCTTCGTTCAGGCCCCACTGGGCGAGCGCGGCCGTGATCGCGCCGAGCGCGACGACCACCGACATGCCGAGAGCGACCCGGACTCTGACCGTGAGACTCACCTGGAACCTCGCTTGTCGTGGAGCAGCTCGTGCGTCGCGAGGACGCGTTCGAGATCGAGGAGGAACGCCACGCGGTCGCCCTGCGAGCCGACGCCGGCGATGAAGTCGGTGCGGACCCCCGGCCCGAGACGCGGCGGCGGAGCGGTCGCCTCGCGCCGTAGCTGGAGGACCTCGCGCACGGAGTCGACGACGACCCCGAGCGTCCGCCGCGGGAGGCGGATGAAGACGATGCACGTCTCGGCCGTCGCGGGCTGGGGCGCCATGCCGAGCCGCGTGCGCAGGTCGATGACGGGGATCACGTGCCCCCGGAGGTTGACGGCGCCCTTCACGAACGCGGGCACGAGCGGGATCGGCGTCACGGGGAGGAGCGTCACGATCTCCTGCACGGCCAGGACGGGGAGGCCGTACTCCTCGTCGCCGAGCGCGGCGATGAGGTACTTCCCCTCGAGCGGTCCGGTCCGCGGAGCCGGCGGCTCGGGCGCCGGGGCCGCGTCCATCTCGGCGGGGACGCTCTCGGGCCGCAGCGCCAGCGCGACGAGCTTCCCGACGTCGAGGATCATGCCGACGCGTCCGTCGCCGAGGACCGTCGCGCCGCCGATGCCGGGCACGGAGTTGAACGGCGCCTCGAGCGACTTGATCACGATCTGCTGCTGGCCGACGATCTCGTCGACGCCGAGCGCGACCCGCTCGCCCGCGGCCTCGACGAGGACGCAGATCGACTCGGGCTCGGCGGCCACGGGGAGCTGGAAGACCTCGCGGAGCCGGACGAACGGGATGAGGGCGCCGCGGACGCGGACCATCTCGCCCTTCCCGTACGCCGTCACGATGCTCCCGGGGCGGAGCTGGATCGCCTCCTCGATCGCGAAGTTCGGGAGCGTGAACTTCTGGTCGCTCACGCGGACGATCATGCCGTCGATGATCGCGAGCGTGAGCGGGAGCTTGATCGAGAAGCGCGAGCCCTGGCCGCGCTGGGACTCGATGTCGATCTTCCCGCGGAGGCGCGTGATGTTCTTCTTGACCACGTCCATGCCGACGCCACGGCCGGAGAGCTCCGTCACCTTCTGCGCCGTCGAGAGGCCGGGCTCGAAGATGTAGCCGAAGATCGTCGCCTCGCCCGGAGTCGCGTCGAGGGGCGCGAGGCCGCGCTCGCGAGCCTTCGCGAGGATGCGGTCGCGGTCGAGGCCCTTCCCGTCGTCCTGGATGTCGATGACGACCTCGCCGCCCGCGTGGTACGCGGCGATCTTGACGACCCCCTGCTCCGGCTTGCCCGCCTTGCGACGGTCCTCGGGCGACTCGATGCCGTGGTCGAGGGCGTTCCTCACCATGTGGACGAGCGGGTCCTCGAGCTCGTCGATCACGGACTTGTCGAGGCGCGTCTCCTCGCCCTCGGTCTCGAGGCGCACCTGCTTCCCGGTCGTCCGGACGAGGTCGCGCACGAGGCGCTGGAGCTTCTGGAAGAGGGGCTGCACCGGCAGCATCCTCAGCGTCATCGAGAGGTCCTGGACCTCGCGCGTGATCTTCCCGAGGCGGTTCGTCTCCTTGACCAGGGGTGCGTCCGGATCGCCCGTCGTCGCGGAGAGGTCGTGGCCGACCTGGGCCTGGCTGATGACCATCTCGCCCACGAGAGCGACGAGCTGGTCGAGCCGCTCCATGGGGACGCGGACGCCCGAGTGCGAGGAGGGCGAGTGGCTCGGAGCCGGAGCCGGAGCCGGAGCCGGACGGCCGGCGAGGAGGTCCTCGAGAGTCCGGATGAGAGCCTCGGGGTCGGAGATCCGCGCCTCGAGCTGGTTCGCCTGGAGCCCGTTCGCGACGGCGTCGACCGCCGAGGCGAGGGTGTCGCGTGCCACGAGGAGGGCGTCCACGGAGCCGCGGTCGATCGCCCGCGTGCCCTTCCGCGCCGCGTCGAGGAGCGACTCGAGGGCGTGGGTCAGGCGGACGACGGGGCCGAGCGCGAGGAGGCCCGCGACGCCCTTGATCGAGTGGAACGCGCGGAAGAGGTCGTTCACGACGCCCGTGTCCTGCGGGTTCGCCTCGAGGTCGAGGAGACGGCCCTCCGCGTTCGCGAGATGCTC
>CAZYLP010000489.1:0-2850 GCA_964648345.1 uncultured Planctomycetota bacterium | reverse complement strand
CGGGCCTCGACGACGAAGCCGTCGAGGATCGCGCGGTCGCCGGCGAGCGAGAGCGCGACGACACCGCTGCTGGCCGCGGGCGCGGCCGCCGGGGCGGGCGCGGCCGCCGCCGCTTCGACCGCCGGACGCGAGAGGACGCGCGAGATCGAGACCTCGGGCGGAGGGAGGATGACCGTCGAGGGAGCGGGACGCTGCTCGAGTGTCCGGCGGAGCTGGGCGAGAGCGGCGGTCGCGCGCCCCACCTCGCCGCGGAGGGCGTCCGGGAGCTCGCTCGCGGCCGCCGAGAGGGCGGCGCGCGCGTCGATCGCCGCCGCGAGATCGCCCCGCGATGCGCGTGCCGCGAGGTCGGCCATGGCCTCGAGGACGTCGAGGACGGCGTGCGAGCCGCCGCCCGTCTTCATGACGCGAGCCTGCGCGTCGCGCGCCGCGTGCTCGACGGCCTGGAACCCCGAGGCGTCGGCGGGTCCCGAGAGCTGGACGATCTCGGCGGAGAGATCCTCGAGCGCCTCCGCGGAGCCGGCGTCGCCTCCGTGAGCGGCGGGCGCGGCCGGTGCGGGCGTAGGCGCGGCCGGAGCGGCGCCGATGGTCGAGGGTGTCGGCGCGGAGCCCGCGAGAGCCCTCGCCATCGAGTCGAGGAGCGGCCCCGGCTCGTCGCCGCTCGCGACGGCATCGAGGGCGTCGAGGACGAGGTCGAGGCGCGTGAAGCGCTCCGCGGGCGTGCGGGACTCGATCCCGTCGAGGAGCTCGCTCGCGGCGCCGAGGGCCCTCTCCGCGAAGGAGCCGCGGCGAGCCTTCCTGTGGGCCTCACCGAGCCTCTGGCGCGCGGGCGCGGGGTCCGTGGCGCCGGCGAGCTCGCGGGCGATCTCGGCGGCGGCGGTCGCGAGGGGGCCCGCCATCAGACGAGGAACCTGTGCACGGTGTACGCGTACACCTTGTGCTCCTTGCCCTTGAGCTTGAGCGGCTCGGCGCGAGGCACCGCCTCGACGAGGTGCTTGATCCGGTCGTAGGTCGTCTGGGAGACGAGCGTCGTGCCGTGGTCCGCCGAACCCTCGAGGCGCGACGCGATGTTCACCATGTCGCCGATCACCGTGTAGTCGCGGCGGAGCTCCCGCGAACCGATGTCGCCCTGGACGCACCGCCCCGAGTTGATGCCGACCCGGTTCACGAACTTCTCGTCGCGGGTCGTGTTGAAGACCTCGCGGAGCGCCTTCTGCATCTCGAGGCCGGCGCGGGTCGCGTCCTCGGCGCTGTTGCGGCCTTCGCGATCGTGGAAGACCGCCATGATGCAGTCGCCGACGAACTTGTCGATGGAGCCGTGGTGGCGCTTGATGATCGGGCAGAGGAGGTCGAAGTACTCGTTCAGGAGGTCGACGATCTCCCTGGGCTTCAGCTTCTCGCACTTCGACGTGAAGCCGCAGATGTCGGAGAAGAGCACCGAGACCTGCACCTCGTCGGCGCGGATGTCCTCCGGCCTGTCGCCCGCGTGCGCCGCCTTCCAGGCGTCCTCGGAGACGTAGTGCTTCAAGTGCTCCTTCTCGCGCTCGAGGCGCCGCTCGGCGAGGAGCCGCTCGACGATGATCGTGAGCTTGTCCGACGTGAAGGGCTTGGCGAGGTACGCGCGCACGCCCATCTTCGTCATGTTGGCCTGGTCCCGCTTCGACTGGCGCCCGGCCATCATCATGACGGGGATCGAGCGGGTCCTCTCCTCGGCCTTGAGGTACTGGAAGAGCTGGAGCCCGTCGAGGCGAGGCATCTCGAAGTCGGTGATGATGAGGTCGGGGAGGAGCTCGATCGCCTTCTTGATGCCCTCGTCGCCGTCCTTCGCCTGGATCACGTCGAAGCCCTGCGCGCCGAGCGCCTGGTGGACGATCTGGCGGGTCGCTTCGCTGTCGTCCACGACGAGGATGCGCTCGCGGCCGCGGAGGTCGGCGCCGCGGAACGTCTCCTGGATCCGGGAGAGGAGCTCGTTCCAGTCGATCGGCTTCGTCACGTAGTCGTTCGCGCCGCAGTCGAACCCCTTCTCGACGTCGAGCCCGCCGCGGAGCGAGCTGACGATGATCACGGGGATGTGCGCGGCGGCGGGGTGCGACTTGAGCTCCTTGCAGAGCTCGTAGCCTGTCTTTCGCGGCATCTCGACGTCCGTGACCACCATGTCGGGGACGAGGTCGAGCGCCTTCTCGAGCGCGGCCTGACCGTCGGGCGACTGCTCGACGTCGAAGCCGTTCGTCTCGAGGAACTCGCGCATCACCTTGCGGGTGATCTCGCTGTCGTCGGCGTGGAGGATGAGCTTCTTCCGGCGCGTGAAGCGCTGGACGAGCTGGGGCAGGCGCTCGAGGTCGCGCGGGACCTCGACGGCCTGCTCGACCCCGGCGTCGCGGAGGGCGTCGAGCCTCTCGGCCCCGGCGATCCCGACGACCGGGATGCTGCGCGTCGCGCGGTCCTTCTTGAGGTCGAGGAGCAGCTTGACGGAGTCGCCGCCGCGCCAGGGGTTCTGGAGGAGGAGGAGGTTCGTGCCCGCGATCGCCTTCCTTGCCGCCGCGGCATCCTCGGGGAGCGCTTCGAGCTCGAGGCCCAGGCCATCGAGCGCCTCGCGGACGAGGCGTTCGTGGTACGCGCTGCGCGCGGCCAGCGCGACGCGGGTCATGGCGACTCCCGTCCCTCCCTCGGGGGTCAGAGTCTACCAAGCTCCTGCGCGATCGCCCGGCTCCGGCCGGCGCGCTCCGGCGCGGCGAGACCGGAATCCGGGCGCGACCGGGCCCGGGCCGCGCCCCTCAGCGGCGCTCGAGCACCTGGAGCCCGACCTCGCCCTCGGTGCCGCGCGCGCGCAGGCGGTCGACGAGGACCGCCCGG
>CAZYLP010000488.1:0-6691 GCA_964648345.1 uncultured Planctomycetota bacterium | reverse complement strand
CCGGACTCGACGTCGTCGTGGCTCCCGAGGTCGGGGGGACGACACGTGTCTCCGTGCGCGAAGCACTCCCCGAGGTGGCGATCGCGCGCGCTCTCGAAGCCCTTCCGGACCTC
Source organism: uncultured Planctomycetota bacterium (assembly GCA_964648345.1). Classification (GTDB taxonomy): domain Bacteria; phylum Planctomycetota; class J058; order J058; family JACQDU01; genus CAZYLP01. Next base: position 6,578 of record CAZYLP010000488.1, on the reverse strand, counting down.
GAGGTGGCCTTCGCGGGGCCGAGGCTCCTCCGCGTCGGCCCGCGCACGGCGCCGCGCGCGATCCGGCGGGGCTATCCGCTCGCTCTGGGCGACTCCGCGGAAGAGCACGCGCGCGGGGAGGCGCTCGCCCGCTCGTTGCTCGAGGATCTACGGCGACGGGCCGCGCCGGAGATCCCTCCCTTCGTCGCTTACGAGCGCTCCGGGCGGGCGCTCCTCGTCCGCGCCGAGGCCCGGCTCGTCCGCATCGTCGAGAGCGCCGTCGCGAACCTGGTGAGACCCGACGACTCCGAGACGGGCGCGCGCGTCGCCCTCGACCGCGCCGAGGCCGACCTGGGTGCGCTCGCACTCGAGCTCGCGGGCGACGAGGTCGCGCTCGTCGTCGGGCCGCGCGTCCGCCGGAGCTTCGGTGCCGTCCTCCACGAGCAGCCGCGCTCGCGCGCGCTCGACTCGCTGGCGTCCGGCGCGGACGTGGCACTCGTCGAGCGGTACGGTCCCCTGGTCCTCGTGAGCGAGACCGCCGGTCGCAGGATGATCCCCGTCGGATGGCGACTCCACGCGCCGGGCATCTCGCGCGAGACGCTCCGCGAGCTCTGCCGCGAAGGCGCGGGCGATGACCCCGCCGTCGTCCTCGACGCCGCCACGTCGAGCGCGGTGGCCGTGCTCCCGGCCGCGCGAGCGCGCGACGTCGGTCGCGCGCTCCGCCAGGCCGCGCTCCGTGAGGCCGGCGATCCGCCTCCGAGCGGCGGGCTCGTCTCCGTGGGCGACGGGGACGTCCGCTCCGTGCTCGAGGAGGCCGCGCGAGAGAAGGGCTTCACGATCGAGCTCCACGCGAGCGTCGAGGGACGGATCTCGGGGCAGTGGGCCCGCGCCCACCCGGGCCGCCCGGTCGTTGACGCGCTCGTCTGGTCGCTCGAGGGCTTCGCCCTCCGCGGGCAGCGAGGGACCATGAAGGTCGTCCCGCTCGGAGGCGAGCCGCTCATCGACCTGGCGCCGGTGACGCTCGCGTGCGAGCCCGGGCGGGGCGCCGCGCTCGCCCGCGACCTCTCGGCGGCGCTCGCGCTCCTCGCGCCCGGCGCGACGGTCACATACGACGCCCCGCGCTCCGAGCTCGTGGCACGTGCTCCGGGCCCGCTCGCAGGCGAGGTTCGCGAAGCGCTCCTCCTTCTCGGCGCTCGCTGACGTCGATTTCTCGCCATCCGTCCGTCGTCCTCGCGACAGGTTCCTCGGGGCGCGGAGGAGAGGACGCGTGGATCGGGAGAGGGCGCGCATCGGACGAGCGACGCTCGCGGCGGTCTCGCTCATGGGCACGTTCGCGGCGTGCAGCGACGGCGGGGGCGGCGGAGGAGGCGGCTCCGGGCCGGGCGTCCCCCAGGAAGGCTCGACGGTCTCGAGCGGGACGCGGACCGGAGCAACCTCGGGCGGGGGCCCGAGCTCGGGCTACGAGACGACGTGCGACCCGGTGCGGACGCTCCCTCAGCGGACGCAGACTTCGCTCGCGATCGACCCTTCGGACGACCGGATCGTCTACGTGGGCGTCGAGCAGTCCGGCTTCTTCAAGACCATCAACGGAGGCAACAGCTGGACCCGGATCTCGAACGGGATCGGCGGCCGGACGAGCCCGAAGGGCACGTGCTACTCCGAGTTCTACTCGACGCGGATCGACGCGCTGAACCCCGCGCGTGTCATCTTCGGCCTCGTGGGCGGCCCGGGGACGATCGATGACTTCAACGCCAAGTACGAGGGGCCGTACCTCTCGACGGACGGCGGCCTGAGCTGGCGACAGCTCGTCACGCAGCCCGGGATCAACACCTCCTCCTACGCGGTCGCGATGCACCCGACCGACTCGAAGGTGCTCTACGCGGGCGTGAACGGGAACCGGAACTTCATGTCGAAGGCGCTCTCGAACTCGAAGGGCGTCATCTACAAGACGACCGACGGCGGAGCGACCTGGGTCGAGCTCGACACCGGCTTCGTCGAGGGCATGCGGTGCAACGGGCTCGAGCTCGACCCGCGCGACCCCGAGGTCCTCTACGCGACGATCATGGTCCTCCCCCCGAACGGAGGGAGCAACTACGCCGCGCAGCAGCCGGGCGTCCTCAAGTCTACGGACGGCGGCAAGACGTGGGCCTCGAAGATCCAGGGATTCGACACGAGCGCCCCCTCGCGCGTCGCCATGCAGAAACTCGCCGTCTCGGCGACGGCGCCCGACCGGCTGTTCGGGGCGTCGTTCTCGGTGGCGTACTACTCCTCCGACCGCGGGGAGAGCTGGGCGAAGTCGGGGCGCGGGGTCTCCGTCTTCGACTTCGACGGGACGGTCGCGGCGGGCACGCGGCTCGTCGGCCTCGACCCCCACGACGCGAGCCTCTACGAGAGCACCGACGGCGGCGCGACGTGGCGCGTGGTGGGCACGCTCCCGCCCGGGGCCGTCGCGGGTCAGAACAGCGTGAGCCGGATCACGGACCTCGAGCTCGGCCACCAGGACGCGCGCCTCGTCTACATCTCCGAGGCGGACGGCCGGGTGTGGCGCTCGCTCGACGGCGGGGGGAGCTGGACGCGCGTTCTCTCGGGCGACCAGCTCCCGCCTTGAGACTCAGAGCCAGCGTCGCTTCGCCGCGGGCTTCGGCTCCTCGAAGACGACCGTCACCTCGAGCTCGCGGCCGTCGCGGACGAACTTGACGACCGTCTTGCCCGAGGAGGCCTGCACCGCCTCGCGCAGCTCCTCGACGGTCGTGATCTTCGTGGCGCCGAGCGCGAGGAGCTTGTCGCCCTCCGCGAGACCCGCCCCCTCGGCGAGGCTCCCCTCGACGACGCGCTGGATGACGAGCTCGGGGTCGCACTGGACGCCGAGCATCTTCGCCGGGGGCTGGCCGCCGCCCCTCGGGCCGCGCGGGCCGAGCATGTCCTCGCGGGGGAGGAGCTGCTCGAGGTTCGCGATGGCGAGCGCCGCCTGCGCGATGACGACCGCCGAGTGCTTCTGGTACTCGGGGATCGCGGCGTCGAAGGTGTCGTACTGCGTGTGGTGCTCGTGGTCGTAGTTCTGCTTGCCCGCCTGATCCCAGAAGAAGCCCGGGACACCGACCGAGAGGAACGAGTCGTGGTCGCTCCCGACGCCGTACGGCAGGTGCGTGACCCGGCGGACGCGGAACTTCATCTTGGGGTCCCAGTTCAGGTGCGCGAGCGCCGGCTCGAGGATCGGCTGCATCGCCTTCGTCGCCGGGAGCCCCTGGACGTAGTTCGTCCCGCCGTCGTGGATCAGGATGCAGCTCACCTTCGGGAGCTCGCTCTTGTGCTTCTTGACGTAGGCCGCCGAGCCGAGGAGACCCTGCTCCTCGCCGCTCCAGAGGATGAAGCGGATCGTGCGCCGCGGCTTCGCGCCCGACTTCGCGAGGAGGCGCGCCGCCTCGAGCGTCGTCGCGACGCCGGTCCCGTTGTCGGTCGTGCCCGTCGCGCCGTCCCAGCTGTCGAGGTGGCCGCCCACGATCACGACCTCGTCGGGCTTCTCCGTGCCGGGGATCTCCGCGATGATGTTCTTGTGCTTCGCGGGTCCGGCCGAGAACCTGTTCGCGACGTTCAGCTCGACCTCGCAGCGATCACCGGCCTCGATCCGCTTCGCGAGCTCCTTCGCGTCCTTCGCCTTGATGTTCACGGAGACGCGCTTCGGGAGCTTCTCCATGGTGATGCCGGCCGGGCTGCCGTCCGTGAGGATCAGGTCCTCGCCGACCGCGCGGAGGGTGCCCAGGATCCCGGCCTCGTCGCACGCCTTGCGGAGCGCCTCTCTCTCGGCGCGACCCTGCTGTGCTCCACGGCCGCGAGCCGCGGCGCCCGAGCGCATGAGGAGCCACGCGCCCTTGATCTGGTCCTTGACCGAGTCGAGCTCCTCCATGTTCTTCGGGTAGAAGCGCACCGGCCCGCGCACGGCGCCCTGCGTGCCCGCGGTCCACGCGTGCGTCCCGAAGACGAGGTTCTTCTCGCCGTCGTCCGTGATGATCTTCCCGGACATGGCGCCGCGATCGAAGTAGATCGGGTACTCGCCCCAGGTCTCGGCGTGGACGTTCTTCAGGCCGAACTTCTCGAACTGCTCGGCAGTCCACACGTAGGCCTTGTCGATGTTGTGCGAGCCGGTGAGGCGCGCGCCGATGCGATTCGAGAGGTGCTCGAGGTGAGCCATGACCTGGTTGTCCTCGGCCGCGAGCGCGACGAGGTCCGGGACCTCGTCCGTCTTGTCGCCGGCGCGAGCGACGGAGACTCCAGCTACGAAAGCGAGGACGAGCCCGAGCCGAGCGTTGAACCGCATCTTCCCTCCCTGCTTCGGGGGCTTCGCCCCCGGGGTTGCCCCGTTTTACGACGAGAACGCCGCAACTGCTGGGCTGAAACGGGTGTTCAGGGCGACCGGAGGGAGCACCGCGGTGCTAATTTGCTTTACCGTGACCGAAAACAGCCTCCCCACCTCGGGCTCCGTCCTGGGAGTGGACTTCGGGACCGTGCGGATCGGCCTCGCCCTGGGCGAGATCGGGAGCGGTCTCGTGCTCCCGCTCCCGGTCCTCGAGAACCCGGGCACGGAGGAGGAGACCGCGACGAGGATCGAGGAGGTGGCGCGGGGACGGGACGCGGCCGTCGTGGTCATCGGAAACCCCGTCCACATGTCGGGGGAAGCGAGTGCGATGAGCGCACGCGTCGAGAAGCTCCGCGTCGCTCTCGCCGCGCGGCTCGCGGTGCCGATCGTCCTCCGCGACGAGCGGCTCTCGTCGGTGACCGCCGAGGAGCAGCTCGCCGACGCGGGGCTCCGCTGGTGGCAATACGAGAAGGGGAAGGTCGACACGCTCGCGGCCATGGGCATGGTCCGCGAGCTGCTCATCGAGATCCGCCCGGAGCTCGGGCGGATCTCCGAGGACGAGCCCGAGCCGCCCGCGCCGCGGCGCGACAAGGATCAGCGCCGCCGCGATGCGCGGAAGAAGCGCAAGCGCTGACTCAGCGAGCGCTCGCGAGCTCCTGGTCGGGACCGATGAGCACTCCGCTCCGGGTCTCCACCCACGAGAAGCCCACGCACGCGGCCACGGCGTCGAGGACCTCGACGAGACGCTCCTCCTTGGCCTCGTAGGTGATGCGGATCGACGAGGAGGCGGCGACGGGGGAGACGGCGACCCGCTCCCCTCCGAGCGCGCTCAGGGTCTCGAGCACGTCCTGGAGCGAGGACTCGTTGAAGCTGCAAGAGATACGCCGCTCGAGCCGCGCGCTCGACGAGACGACCACGCGCCCGGCGGACGGCTCCGCGCCCCTCTCTCCGGCGACGATGAGGCCGCAAATCCCGGCGAGAAAGAGTGCTACGGAGACCGCGGTCCCTCCGCGATGCATACGACCTCCACTCTGTTCTCCCTTGCGGAGGATCTAGTCATCGAGACGGCGCCTTCGTTCAGCGATTCCACGTGCGTCCCTCGATCGGTTAGCCTCTCCCTCCATGAGCCGGTTCGAGGAGCAGCTCTCCGAGCAGAACCTCGACTTCGTGGAGGACCTCTACGCCCGCTATCTCGAGGACCCCTCGAAGGTGGAGCCGAGATGGCGGGACGTCTTCGCGGCGACGAACGGCGGCAAGCCCGCGCGCACGAACATCGCCCCTCAGCCGCTCTTCCGTCCGCGCGCCGCGGCGCCCGCCGCGCCTCCCGCGCAGGGTGACCTCGCCGCGACCATCCGCATGGCTCGCGTCGCGCGCCTCGTCGAGGCGTTCCGCCGGCACGGCCACCTCGCCGCGAAGCTCGATCCGCTGGGCGTGCCGCACGACCCGAGGCCACACCCCGAGCTCGAGCTCGACACCTACGGCTTCCGCGACCGCGAGCTCGACGCGCCCGTGCTCCACGAGCCGGACATAGCCGAGCTCCTCCCCGCGACGATCGGAGAGCTCCACGCGAAGCTCGTCGAGACGTACTCGCGGCACATAGTCGTCGAGCTATCAGCGCTCGAAGCGCCGGCCGAGATCCGCTGGCTCACCGATCGCATGGAGCGGACGCGGAACCACCGCGCGATCTCGCGCGACCAGCAGCTCAGGATCCTCGAGCGGCTCGTCGCGGCGGAGTCGATCGAGCACTTCCTCCACACGAAGTACGTCGGCACGAAGCGCTTCTCGCTCGAGGGCGCGGAGAGCCTGATCCCGCTCCTCGACCTCGTCATCGAGGGCGTGGGCGAGGCGGGCGCGGAGCACATCGTCGTCGGCATGGCTCACCGCGGCCGGCTCAACGTCCTCGTCAACGTCTTCGGGAAGGACCCGGCGGCCCTCCTCACCGAGTTCGAGGACGTGGAGCCCGAGAGCACGCTCGGCTCGGGCGACGTGAAGTACCACCTCGGCTTCTCCCACGACTACACGACCCTCGGCGGGAAGCGGCTCCACCTGTCGCTCTGCTTCAACCCGTCGCACCTCGAGGCCGTGGACCCGGTCGTCCTCGGGCGCACGCGCGGGAAGCAGGACCGCCTCCGCGACGACGAGAAGAAGCGCGTCGTCCCCGTGCTCCTCCACGGCGACGCGGCCTTCGCGGGCCAGGGGCTCGTGCCCGAGACGCTCAACCTCTCGAACCTGAAGGGCTACCGCA
>CAZYLP010000487.1:0-6697 GCA_964648345.1 uncultured Planctomycetota bacterium | reverse complement strand
ACCTCGAGCAGTGCCCGCAGAAGCGCGGCGTCTGCCACCAGGTGAAGACCATGACCCCGAAGAAGCCGAACTCGGCGCTCCGCAAGATCGCCCGCGTTCGCCTCTCGAACGGGAAGGAAGTCACGGCCTACATCCCGGGTGAGGGTCACAACCTCCAGGAGCACTCGATCGTGCTCATCCGCGGCGGTCGTGTCCACGACCTCCCCGGCGTTCGCTACCACATCGTTCGCGGCACGCTCGACGCGCTGGGCGTCGACGGCCGCAAGCAGAGCCGTTCGTAGTACGGCTCCAAGCGGCCCAAGGCTTAGTCGTTCGGCCAACGGGACGAGTAATCCACCTCGCGTCTCACGCGAGGCGGGTGAAGCCAGGAGAAGAAGATGCCCCGTAAGTTCAAGTCTCCGGATCGGTACATCGCGCCGGATCCGCGTTACCACTCCGTCCTCGTGATGAAGTTCGTGAACTGCATCATGAAGGATGGAAAGAAGCGCCAGGCGATCAAGATCGTCTACGACTGCATGGACGAGATGAAGCGCCGGTTGAAGGACAAGGACGAGCTCGAGATCTTCAACACGGCGATCTTCAACGTGAAGCCCATGATCCAGGTCCGGTCCCGCCGCGTCGGTGGCGCGACCTACCAGGTCCCCATGGAAGTGAAGAAGAAGCGCGCCACGGCGCTCGCGATCCGCTGGATCCTCGAGGCGGTCCGCAAGAAGAAGGGCCGTCCGACCTACCTCAAGCTCGCCGACGAGCTCATCATGGCCTACCGCAAGGAAGGCACCGCGGTCACGACCCGCGACAACGTCCACAAGATGGCCGAGGCCAACAAGGCGTTCGCTCACTTCGCCTGGTAGTCGAAGCCGATCTCAGGACGCACGACCGACCCGGAGCTCACGCTCCGGGTCGCGTCGCTTCAGCGCAGCCGCTCGAGCCGCTGCCTCACCGAGCCCGCGTCCGGGTCGTCCGGCGCGAGCTCGAGGAACTTCTCGAGGTCCGCGATCGCGCCGCTCCGATCGCCGAGCTCGACGCGCGCGAGCCCGCGGCATCGCCACGCATCCGGGGGCGGGGTCTTCGCCTCGAGGCACGTCGTCGCGTCGGCGGCGCAGCCTTCGTGGTCTCCGCTCGCGAGCCGCCCCTGCGCCCGGTGGAGGCGCATCACCGTGTCGCCCGGCTCGAGCTCGAGGTAGCGCGTGAGCGCCTCGATCGCCTTCGGGAGGTCACCCGACCGGTGGTGCATCGTCGCGAGGGTCGCCCACGTGGACGGGTCCTTGGGCGCGACGACGGTGGCGCGCTCCGCGTCCTCGATCGCGCGGGGGAAGTCGTTCTCGATCATGGCCCGGTACGTCGCACGGTTGACGAGCGGCGCCGATGCCTTCGGGTTGGACGCGATCGCGCGGTTCAGGTCCGCGATGACCTGGTCCATCTTCTCGCGCTTCTGGAACCAGATCGCCGCTCGCGTCGCGAGGGCGTTCGCGTTGTTCGGGTCGAGCTCGAGGGTCTTGTTCGCGGCCGCCTCGCACCCGGCGAAGTCCTGCTTGTGGAATGCGAGGCCGCACTTGTTGCTCCAGGCCTCGACGTTCTTCGGGTCGAGCGCGATCGCCTTCTCCGTGTCGGCGACCGCTCCGTCGAGGTCGCCCGTCCGCATCTTCACGGCTCCGCGGAGGAGCCACGCGTCGGAGACGTCGGGGGCGAGCTCGATCGAGCGCTCGAGGTCGATCCGCGCCTTCGCGTACTCGGCTTCCCAGGCGAGCATCCTCCCGCGCCCGAGGAGCGCGACGGCGTTCCTCGGCTCGAGCTCGATCGCCCGCGTGAAGTCCGGGATGCCGCGCTTCGCGTCCTTGGCGCGCACCGCGTGGAGGCCGAGCCGAACCCAGGCGAGCGCGAGCTTCGGGTCGAGCGCGACGGCCTTGTCGAAGTCGGCCTTCGCCTGCGTGTCGTCCTTGCGCGCGAAGCGCACCTGTCCGCGCGCCGCGAAGGCGCGCGCCGCCCCCGGGTCGGCGTCGATCGCTCGCTGGGCCTCGAGGAGCGCGGCGTCGAGGTCTCCCTTCGCGATCAGCTCCTCGGCCTTGTCGGCCGACGCGACGGGTCCTCCCAACCGGAAGTGCAGCGCGGCCAGCACCGCCGCGCCGAGCCCGCCGACGACGACGAGACCGGCGACGAGAGCGACGAGGGGCCGCATCGAGCGTCGAGGGCCACGTTCCGCGAGGAGCCGGGCGAACGCGTGCCCGTCCGCCGGGCGCCGTCCCGGCTCGAGCACGAGCGACCCGAGGAGCACGCGGTCGAGCCAGTGCGGGATCTCGGGCCGGTGCCTCGACGGAGCGACGATCGCTCCGCTCTCGATGCGGCCGAATTGCTCGAGCATCGAGCCGCCACCGACGGCCGCCTCGCCCGTGAGGCACTCGTAGAGGATCGCCGCGAGCGCGAAGACGTCGGCCGGTGGCCGCGCTCCGCGCGAGTCCTGGAGCTGCTCGGGAGCCATGTAGCCGACGGTGCCGCGGACCTCGCCGGGCATGGAGAGGCCGTAGGACTGGCTCCCGTCGAGCATGCCCCGGTCGAAGTGACGCGCGAGGCCGAGGTCGGTGACGAGGGCCCGGTCGCCCTTGAAGAGGATGTTCTCGGGCTTGAGGTCGCGGTGGACGATCCCGCGCTCGTGGGCCCGGCCGATCGCGGTCCCGAGCTCGACCCCGAGCGCGACCGTCTCCTCGATGTCCATCGGCCCGTCTCGCATGCGGTCTCGCAGCGTCCCGCCGTCGAGGAAGGGCATGACGAGGAAGGGGCCGGTCGGCGTCTCGCCCTGGTCGAGACACGGCACGAAGCCGTGCGACTCGCCGAGCGCGGAGAGGAGCCGCCGCTCGCGCTGGAAGCGCGCGTAGGTCTCGTGCTTCCCCGGGGCCAGGACCTTGATCGCCACCTCGCGTCCGTCGGGAGAGCGGCCGCGGAGGACGACGCCCATCCCTCCACGGCCGACCTCGCCCAGGACCTCGTAGCGACCGATGAGCACGCTGCAACCTTAGCAGGCCGGCGGCGAGGCCGCCGCCTGCGGCTCAGGGCCCGGGGCCGTGCCCGTCCACGATGACGGCCGCGGCCAGGAGCGCGGCGTCGGCGGGCTGCGCGTGCGACTCCGGCTCGGCCGCGGCCTCGGCCACCGAGGCGGCGGTCGCGCGGTCCACGCGCGCGCGGGGGAGGTAACGACCGCCCTCGAGGTTCTTGAGGAAGGCGACGAGCTTCTCGCGGACCTCGCAGCGCAGGTCCCAGTTCTTGCCCGCGTCCGACGACGACACGAGCGCGCGGAGCGTGATCGTCTGCGGCGAGACGCCGGTCACTTGAAGGCCGCAGACCTTGCCGTCCCAGAGCGGGCTCGCCGAGCAGACTCGCGCCAGCTCCGCGCGGACCGCGTCCACCGGGGCCGCATAGTCGGCGAAGAGCTCGACCGTCCCCATGATGTCGGGCGCGACCTTGGTCCAGTTCTGGAAGGGATGCTCGAGGAACCGGTTGATCGGGACGACGAGGCGCCTTAGGTCCCAGACCTTCACCACGACGTAGGTGAGGTGGATCTCCTCGATCCAGCCCCACTCTCCCTCGACGATGACGGTATCGCCGATGCGGATCGGCTGCGTGATCGAGATCTGGATCCCGGCGAGGAGCGTCGCGATCGTCCTCTGCGCGGCGAGGCCGAGGACGATCCCGGCGACGCCCGCCGAGGCGAGGACGGACATGCCGACGGTCCGCACGACCTCGAAGCGCGTGAGGACGAGCGCGGAGGCGACGAGCATGACGAGCACCGAGGCGACGCGCCGCAGGACGAGGACCTGCGTCTTCACGCCCCGGACGCGGCTCTCGTCGGTCACGCCCTTCGTGAGCATCTCCTCCGCCGTCTCGGCGACGAAGCAGACGAGCCTCGTCCCGAGCCAGCCGAGGAGGAGCCCGAGCAGCACGGAGATCGTCGCCGCGAGCGCCTCGCGCACGGGGACGGCGAGCCGGAGCGGCTCCGCGAGCGCGCGGAGCGCGAGGAGAGAGATGATGTGCCGGAGCGGCGGCTTCACCGCCCCGACGAGTCGCTCGTCCCAGCGGGCCGCGGTGTGGCGGGCGAGGCGGTCCACTGCGCGGAGGATCCCCCACGCGGCGAGCCGCCCCCCGGCGACCGACACGATCAGGGCCGCGAGGAAGCCGAGCCATTGCCAGCCCTCGAGCTCGAGGAAGCGGAACACGAAGAGCGCCTCGGGGATCCTGTCGTCGAGCCACGCCGGCGGCCCATGGGCGGCGTGGAGCTCGGGGATCCGGCCGACCGTCGACGCGGCGACGAGCCACCGATGACCGCCCGCGCTCGGCTTGCGGACGAGCACGACGGGCACCGCGTCGTCGGCGAGCGCGATCGAACCAATGGGCTCGAGACCCGGCGAGGTCTTCGAGCCGAGGGGGTCATCAGGGATCTTCTCCCAGTCGATCCAGAGCGTCTGGTCGAGGACGAGCTTGAGCCGCCGGGCGAGGACCGGCCCTCGCGCGCGGAGGTCGGACGGGACGACCTCGAGGTCGAGGTCGAGCGCCGCCTCGTCGTAGTGCCCGGCGCGGCAGCTCGCGATGAAGTGCCGGAGCGCGCGACGCGGCGTCGAGCCGTCGGCCGAGGGCGCGCGCGGCGGTTCGTCCGCCGCCGCCGGCGCCGCGCACGCGCCGAGCAGCGCCGACAGGAACACGGCCTGCAGAGCCCTCATGGATCCCCCCACGCGCGCGCCTCGGCGCGGCACCGTCAGCCCTTCGGCGCGCCCGGCTCGCGGATGAGGCGGCGCAGCGCCGCGAGCTGGCCGAGCCACTCCGCGAGATCGGCCGGGTCGTCGAGGCGGGGCGTCGCGATCGAGGGCCCGCCGCCGATCTTGATCGCTGCCCCGCCGAGCGCGACGCACGCGGCGAACATGTCCTCGTCGGTCGTGTCGTCGCCGATCGCGACCATGTAGTCGGGAGCCGCCCACCGGCGGCGCAGGTGCCTCAGGGCCGCGCCCTTGTCCGCTCCGCGGGCGCGGAGCTCGACGACGCACTTCCCCTCGGTCCAGACCGCGAGGTCGGCGGCGAGCGCCGGGGCGGCGACGCGACGGAGCGCGGCGATGACCGGCACCGACGCGTCCGGCGCGAGCCCGCGGTAGTGGACGGCGACGGCGAGCCCCTTCTCCTCGACGAGGAGCCCGTGGGGGCCTGCGACCTCGCGGGCATGATGGGCGAACGAGACGAGAGCCGTGCGCGCCCCGGCGTCATCCACGAGGAGGGCATACCCGCCGCACGGATCGGCGAGCTCGCCGCCGTGTTGCCCCGCGAACCATGCCCCGGGGAGCGAGACCCGGCCGAGGAGGTCGTCCAGCCGGCGGCCGGAGACGATCGCGACCCACACGTCGGTGCTCATGAGCATGGACAGGGCCTCCACGCTCGCGGCGACGGGCACCGCGTCCTCGGGGCGGACCACGATCTCGGAGAGCGTCCCGTCGAAGTCGAGGAACAGCGCGAGCTCGCGCGCGCGCGCCGCGCGCTCGAGCGCCTCCAAGGCCCCGACTCCATCGGCGCGGTCGCGCATCGCCCCAGATACTAGTTTCGGCCGCAACCATTTGCCAGCGTCAGATCTACAAACCCTTCCTGGCTGGCGCAGCGTTCGTTGCCGTGCAACCATTTCGCGAAGCAGCCGCGTCGGATCCGGGATCGGCCTTCACCGCCTCGACGATGCATCGAGGCGCTTCCTCGCCTCCTGGTGGCGGGCGTCGTTCGGCGGGGTCTGCCGCGTGACGACCTCGAGGTCGGCTCGCCCGCCCTCGCGGTCGCCGGTCTCGATCCGCGCGATCCCGCGGGTGAGGTAGGAGCCGGGGCTGCGGCCGTTGTGCTCGACGGCCTTCTCCGCATCGAGGAGGGCGCCCGCGAAGTCGCCCTTCGTGATCTTCACGTCCGCGCGGTTCGTCCATGCGCTCCCGAACAACGGGTTGAGCTCGAGCGTCTTGTCGTAGTCCGCGAGCGCGCCGTCGAGGTCGCGGAGAACAGCCCGCGACCGCGCGCGGTTGAAGTAGGCGATGTCGGCCGCGGGGTCGAGCTCGATCGCCTTCGTGCAGGCCTCGACGGCACCCTGGTGGTCGTCGAGCTGGCTCCGCGACGTGCCGAGGTTGCTCCATGCGAGCGCGCGCTTCGGACTCAGCTCGACCGCGCGCCGCGCGTCGGCGAGCGAGCCCTCGAGGTCGCCGAGGTTCGCCTTCACGCCCGTGCGTGCCTCGAAGGCGATGCCGTGCTTCGCGTCGAGCTCGATCGCCCGGTCGAGGTCGGCGAGGGCGCTCGCGAGGTCTCCGCGCGACGAGGAGCTCATGGCGCGAGCGAAGAAGCCATCCGCCTGGCGAGGGGCGAGCTCGATCGCGCGCTCGGCGTCCGCGAGCGCTCCCTCGACGTCTCCCGAGTGGCCCCGGAGCACGGCGCGAGTCGAGAGCGCCTCGGCGTTACGCGGCTCGAGGGTCAATGCCCGCTCGATGATGCGGAGCGCGGCGCTCACGTCTCTCGACGGGCCGAGCGAGTAGATCCCCTCGCGCGCCTCCGCGATGAGCCGGGCGACCTCGGCGCTCGAGGACGAGGGCGAGGAGGTGGGGCGCGGCGGCGGCGGCGGAGCCGCGGGCGCCGTCGTCGGACGCGGCTTCGGCTCCGCCGTGCGTGGAGCAGGCGAGCCGGGCGTCCGGATCGCCACGAA
>CAZYLP010000486.1:0-6720 GCA_964648345.1 uncultured Planctomycetota bacterium | reverse complement strand
CGAAGACGTCCGTCGCGGGCGTCGCGGCGCGCGCGTCCTCGAGCTGCTCGGGCGCTCCGTAGCCCACGCTCCCGAGCGAGTCGCGAGTGCCCGTGAGGTCGGTCTGCTCGCCGACGATGCGCGCGATCCCGAGGTCGGCGATGAGCGGACGGCCCCAGCTTCCGGACTCCGCTCCACGGTGGGTGAAGAGGATGTTCTCGGGCTTGAGGTCGCGGTGGACGATGCCGAGCGCGTGCGCGCGGCCCAGCGCGCCCGCGAGCGCGCGGCCCAGCGCGAGCGCCTCCTCGACCTCGAACGCCCCCTTCTTGATACGGGCGCGGAGCGTCCCGCCCGCGAGGAGCGGCATGACGAGGTAGGGCGCGCCGTTCTTCGCGACGCCCGTCGCGAGGAGCGGCACGAAGCCCTCCTCCTCGCCGAGGGCCGCCTGGAGCCGCTGCTCGCGCTCGAAGCGGCCCGCGAGCTCGGGCCTCGTCACGTTCGGGAGGAGCGTCTTGATCGCGACGTCACGGCCGGACGGATCGCGCGCCGCCCACACGACGCCCATGCCGCCGCGCCCGAGCTCGGAGAGGACCTCGTACCCCGGGACCTCCATGGCTCGACTCCGGCGGGCCGGTCAGAACTCGAGAGCGCGGAGCTCGTCCGCCGAGGTGCCCTCGCCGCGCGACTTCGAGCCGCCGCCGAGCTTCCTCTTGAGGGCGTCGATCTCGTCTTCCTTGTTGATCATGTCGGCCGTCACGTCGTCGAGCTCGGCGAGCGACTTCGCGTGCGCCTCCTTGAGGTTGGCGAGCTCGCCGCGGAGCTCGGCGATCTCGCGCGCCTGACGGCCGAGCTCCTCGGCGCGGAGGCCCTCGACGGCGACCCTCACCTTCTCGGGGTCCGCCTGCCGCGCCGAGTCGAGCGCCATGCGGAGCCGGCGCACCTCGTCCTGGAGCTTGGCCACCTCGAACGCGAGGTCGGCGGCCGCGAGGGGCCGGCTCTCGTCCGGCCTCGGGGCGGGCGGCGGCGCCGGCGGGTTCTGCGAGACGAGCGGCTGCGTCCGCGCGTTCGACGCCATGTCGGGCGGGAGCGGCGCGATCCGGCCCGTGCCCGAGCGCTGGCCCGTGCCCGAGGGCGCGCCCGGCGCGACGGGAGGCAGGGGCGGCGCCGTGACCGGCGGCGAGGCCTTGGCGGCGGGGGCCGGCGGGGGCGGCGGCGGCGGCACGAGCGGCCCGTTCAGGTCGAGCGTCGTCTTGGACGGGTTGTTCCTCGGCTTCTCCGCGACCGCCTCGCGCGCCGCCTCCGTGTCGATCGGGCGCGTGAGGGCCTCGGAGGGCTTCTTCACCTTCCCGGTCCCCGAGCTCGCCTTGTAGAGGCCGGGGTCCGGCGTGCGCGCGGCGTTGTCGCCGAGGAGGGCGTCGAGGTCGTCGAGGTTCGCCTCCTCGCCGTCGCTGCTCCGCTCCTTCTTGATGAGGCTCGAGACCTCGGCCGCGGAGACCGGCGCGACGGGGACGTTGTCGGGCTCGAACTCGTCGATCTCGATCCCGACCCCCGTCGGCGAGCGCGTCGACGGGTAGGTCCCGTCCTCCGACGTCGGCCGCGTCCCCTTGGGCTGGGAGCCGTCCTCGATGTCGTGCTGGGTGTCGGCGACCGAGCGCTGGCGCGGCCCATCGAACGGGTCCGCGCCGACCGTGAAGGGGTCGGCGCCCTTCGCGTTCTCGGCGCGCGCCGAGGAGAACGGGTCGGCCTCGGGGTCGAGGTTGACGAGGGCGCTGCTCCCCTTCCCCGGGGCGATCCTCTTGTCCCAGGGGTCCGCTCCCGGCCGGAAGGGGTCGCGCCGCGAGCGGGACGACTCCTCGCCCGGCTCGAAGCCCGGCGAGGCCAGCCCCTGCGCACCGGCGCCCAGACCTTGAGAGAAGGAGGGCCCCAGGGGGAGCTCGTCGGCGCGGAGCGGCGCGTTGTTGGCGAGGGTCGTCCGGTCCCCGGCCGAGCGGCCGTTGCCGCCGCCGTTCCGCCCGCCGGGTGTCGTCGGAGCGGGCCAGTTCGCGGCCGCGGCGACGGCCGCGACGTTGACCTCGAAGGAGGAGCGCTTCTTCTCCTCGGACGGGCTCGACTCGCCGTCGTTCGTCGCCATCTCCGCGACGAGGAAGATCACGTGGGTCTTCCCGAAGAAGATGATGTCCTCGTGGTTGAGGCGCTCGCGCTTGACGCGGACGCAGTTCACGAAGGTGCCGTTCGTCGAGCCGAGGTCCTCGATCCAGAACCCTTCGTTCTGCTGGAAGATCTTGGCGTGGTCCCAGCTGACCCACGGGTCGTCGATCGAGACGGGCGCGGTGTTCCGGTGACCGACGACGACGCCGCCGCGGCCGACTTCGAAGGTCGCTCCCTGACGCTTCCCGTTTAGGACCTGGAGACGGGGCAACCCGTTACCTCCGAGCCGGAGTATAGATGCGCCACCTCGGGCGAGCTAGCGAGGCGTCACCGAGAAACGCTCGATGACGGCGCTGTCCTGATCCGCTCCCGTCACGATCAGACCCGCCTTGAGCGGGACCTTCACGCCCGGGAGGTGCTCCGCGAAGGTGCCGTCCGCGATCGTCACCGGCTTCTGCTCGACGACCCGCGAGAAGACGAAGCGGATCCTGGTCTTCTCCCTCGTGGCGACCAGGCGCAGGGACACCTTCTCGCCCCGGCCCGACTCGGACGCCTTCGGCTCGACGCCCTTGAGCGGCGTGATCGCCGGGAGGCCGGTCGTCGTGAACCAGAGGCCGTCGTGCGGCACGAAGAAGGTGTCCCGCTCCCCCCAGCGGAACCGGGGCCGAGTCGTCATGCGGAGCCCGTAACCCGCGATCGCCCAGACGGTGTCGGCTCCCTCGGCGTAGTCGCCGAGGGTGATCCCGAGGCCCATGCTCTCGGAGACGACGGCGTCCATGTCGACCTGGAGCTCGCTCTGCGTCCAGGTGGGCGCGGCGACGATCCGGCCGACCCCCGTGAGCTCGAGGCCTTCCGGCGTCTGCTCGCTGGCGAAGTTGTCGATGTTCCTGAGGAACCGCCGGCCCGGCAAGGCGTCGAAGTCCACCCCGCGCTGGCGGCTCCAGTCGGCGGGGAGGCCGTCCGTCTTCTTGAAGTCCCAGGTCTTCGGCTTGGCGCCCGTCGAGGGCGGAGCCGAGACCGTCTTCGGCCCGAGGCCCGCGCGATCCTGGGCGCGCTGCTGGTCCTCGGTCGAGAGCACGTCGGGCGGCGCGCAGAGCGCCTTGTAGAGCTGGACCGCGGCGGTCCGGTAGCCCGCGCCCCACGAGAGGTCCGCGTGAGCGAGCACCGGGAGTCGGAGGTTCCGCTCCCTGTTCCTGAGGACCACCTCGAGCCGCACGAAGGAGGGCTTCTTGTCGGTGCGCGCGAGGGTCGTGAGCCGCTTCCGCGCCTCGGGGAGGTCGTTGGACAGGAGAGCCCAGGCGGCCGTCGCCCGCGAGAGCTGGGGCTGGACGCGCTCGGTGCGACCGGCGAGGACCTTGAGCCCGTCGAGCGTGACCTCCGAGGGGAACTTGAAGTAGTCGTTGCCGGACTTCCAGAAGTCGCCCTCGAGCGTCGCGGTCCCCGTGAGCGCCTTCTTGTCGGCGCGCTTGAGGACGAACGGCTCCTTCCCGTCGATCGAGAGCCCCTTCTGCGCGCGGGCGAGGAGGTCCTGCGCGAGGTCGGCGGCCTCGCGCAGCTCCGCGGCGACGGTGCTGTCCAGCTTCGCGATCGGCTTCTCGTAGCTCTGGATCGCGCCCCAGCCGTTCGGCGCGCCACGGCGGAGGGGGTCGAGGGCCCGCGCGACGAGCTCCTCGACTTCGAGCTCGCGCTTGACCTCCAGGACGCGCGCGAGCTGCTCCGCGAGCTGATCGTGGAGCGACTTCGCCTCGGAGTCCTCCTTCGCGAGGTCCTCCGACTCGGAGACGGCGCGGGTCAACGGCTCGACGTCGGTCGAGCCGACGAGACGTCTCAGCGCATCGAGCGCGCCGCGCCTCGTGGGCTCCCCGGGCCCGGGGGCGCTCGGAGCAGCCACGGGCTCGACGTAGGACGTGTTGCTCGTCCCGCTCGAGACGGGGGTCTCCTCGGGGTCGATCGGCGCCGGCGGCTTCTCGACCGGGTCCTGCTTCGGCTTCACGGCCGGCGTGACCGGTGCGGGCTTCGAGGGGACGATCACGGGCGGCGGCTCGACGGCCGCGACACGGGCCGTGTCGTCGTGCGGCTTGCTGCCTCCGACGAAGAAGAACGCGCCCGCGATCCCCGCCGCCCCGAGGAGGACGCCGACCGGGAGGAGGCGCCCCGACCGCGATTCCTTCCGGCGGCGCTGCCGCGCGGCCGGGTGCTCCGCGGAGCTCGTCGCGCGGTGGACCTTCGGCGCGGCGGCGAGGAGACGCGCCCGCTCGCTGCCCGTCACGAGCGCTCGCTGCGACGAGCGCTTCTGCTCGATCTCGACCTTCGCCTTCTCGAGGGACTTCACGACCTCGGACGCGGTCGGGAAGCGGTCCGCGGGGTTCTTCTGGAGGAGCCTCTTGAGCGTCGCGCGGAGCTCCTTCGGGAGCGCATCCGTCTCGGGCGGCCAGCGCACCTCGTCCTGGAGGACGCGCGAGACGGTCTCCATGGCCGTCTTCGCGAGGAAGGGCGGCGTGCCGAAGAGCGCGTGGTAGAGCGTGGCGCCGAGGCTCCAGAGGTCGCTCTTGTTGTCCACCGAGTGCGAGTCGCGCGCCTGCTCGGGCGACATGTAGGAGGGCGTCCCGAGGAGGTCGCCCGCCCGCGTGAGGTCGGCGGTCCCGTGCGGCATGGTCTCGTGACGGACGAGGCCGAGGTCCGCGAGCTTGACCGTCCCGTCGGCCGTGATGAGGAGGTTGTCGGGCTTCACGTCCCGGTGGACGATCTTGTGCGCCTCCGCGGCCTCGAGGGCGCGAGCGCAGCCGAGGATGAGCTCGACGGCCTTCTTCGGCGCGACGCGGCCCTCGGCCTTGATCACGTCGCGGAGGGTCTTCCCCTCGACGAGCTCCATGGAGTACCAGATGAGCCCCATGTCGCGGCCGATGTCGTAGACGCGGACGACGTTCGGGTGGTTGAGCTCGGCCGCGGCGCGGGCCTCGCGGATGAAGCGGAGGACGAGCTCTTCGTCGTTCAGCGCCTGACGCGGGAGGACCTTGAGCGCGACCACGCGGTTCATGTGCTTCTGGTTCGCGCGGTAGACGATCCCCATGCCGCCGCGGGCGATCTCATCGATGATGACGTAGCTGCCCATGGTGCTGCCCGGCCCGGGGTCGGTCTCGACGCGCCCCGTGTCCGAGCCGTACTTCAAGGTGCCGCCCGGCGCCGTGTCGGCGAGCGTGTTGCCGAGCGTGTTGCCGAGGGTCGGCGGGATCTCCTCGCTGCTCGGCCGGAGCGGCGGAGGATCGAACTGCGGCACGCGGTCGGTCGGGGTTCGCCGCTCCGTGCGGGCGCGATCGACCCGCTCGGAGCAGCGCTCGCAGCCCGTCAGGTGGGCGGCGACATGCTCGGACGCGGCCGCCGAGAGGCGACCGGTCACGATCATCGGGAGTAGCCCCTGGAGCGCCGAGCAGTCCACCCGAGTCGCACCGTAGCGCCCTGGAGCGCCGGTTTCAAATACGCGGGAACCCGCGCCGTTGTTGGTCCCGAGCGACTACCCGAAAATCTCCTTGACGTTAGCCCAATGTTAGGTGAACCTAACCGCCGTCGGGGGTCACCGCATGAACCTCACTTCCAAGCAGAACGAGATCGTCCGCTTCATCTGGACTTACCGCCGTACGCACGGGATCGCGCCCACGCTGTCCGAGATCGCCGAGGCGCTCGGGGTGTCGAAGATCACCGTGCACGAGCACATCGGCCTCCTCGAGAAGAAGGGGGCGTTGAAGAAGGAGAAGTACCAGTCCCGGTCGCTCACGCTCAGTCGTGGCGTGATGAAAGAGCTCGAGGCCGTCGATCGGGAGCGCGACCGGCTCGGCGTCGCGCCGCTCCCTCACGGCTCGACGCAGACCAACACCGCGGGCTCGGGCAGCAACATGGGGCGGTCGTCTTCGAGCCGCGGCACGGCCGCGTCGGGCCGCTCGGCGCCGGCTGCGTCCGCACGCGGGTCCGGCGGAAGCTCGGGCTCCGGCCCCCTGGTCCCGCTCCTCGGCAAGATCGCCGCGGGCGCTCCGATCGAGGCGCTCGAGGACTCGACCGAGCTCGACATCGCGAGCACGCTGCGGCTCGACCGGGCCAGCTACGCGCTCCGTGTCCGGGGCGACTCCATGGTCGATGACGGGATCCACGACGGGGACTTCGTGCTGGTGGAGAAGCGCACGAACCCTCGCGACGGCGAGACCGTCGTCGCCGTCCTCGAGGGGAACGAGGCGACTCTCAAGCGCTTCTATCGGGACTCCTCCGGCGGGTTCAAGCTCGTGCCGGCCAACAGCCGGCTCCAACCCATCGTCGTACCGAAGAACAAGCTCGAGATCCGGGGCGTCGTCGTCGGGCAGCTTCGTCGGTACTGACCCGCCGGTACTGAGTCGGCCGGCACTTGCGCCGTTCGCGTTGCGCCGGCGCAAAAAATCGGATCGACAGGCGTCGCGTTTTCGAGCGTCCTCGACTGCATGGACCGGCCATCTTCCCGCGTTGACACGTGCGCGGGAGGCGGGTAGGATCCGCCGCCGTCGCAAGAAGTTCAGTCGCAATCGGGGCGTGGCTCAGTCTGGCTAGAGCGCTGCGTTCGGGACGCAGAGG
>CAZYLP010000485.1:0-6725 GCA_964648345.1 uncultured Planctomycetota bacterium | reverse complement strand
CCCTGGAGGTGAGCCGCCAGAAGTCCGGCGGGCTCCCGCCCCCGGTGCTCGACAAGGTCTTCCGCGCCGACGCGAAGAAGCTGCCGGCGGTGGTCGGCGTGGCGACGCCCGCGGGCGACGCGCTCGTGCGCGTCACCAAGGTGGTCGACGTGCAGGCGGTCGACGACGCCAAGCGCAAGGCGCTCGCCGACCGCCTTCGCCAGACGGTCGCGGCGAGCGAGCTCGACAGCACCCTCGCCGAGGCGTGGGAGACGCGCGGCCTCGCACGGGCCGGGCGCATCGCCTCGACCGAGCCCATGCACGAGGCCCGCAGGGACCTCGACCGGGCGATCGAGCTCGACCCGAAGCTCGGGCGCGCGCTGGCCGCGCGGGGCGTCCTTCGCGGACGCACCACCGACGCCGACGGGTGCGAGGAGGACTGCACGCGCGCGATCGAGCTCGGGGTCAAGTTCGCCGGCCTCTATCAATCGCGCGCGTGGGCGCGCTCGGTGAAGAACGACCACGTGGGCTCGATCGAGGACGCGCAGAGGGCGGTCGAGCTCGACGCCCGCTCGAGCGGCGGCTGGTACCAGCTGGGCGTCAGCAGGCACAACACGGGGGATCACGCCGGCGCGGTCGCGGCGCTGACGAGCGCGATCGAGGTCAACCCCGGGTTCGCGCGCGCCTGGTCGGCGCGCGGCGACGCGCTCAAGGACCTGAAGGAGTACGACCGCGCGCGCGCGGACTTCGACAAGGCGATCGAGCTCGACCCGAAGTACTCCCACGCATGGCAGATGCGGGCCTGGATCCGCGGACAGAAGGGCGACCAGGACGGCGCGATCGCGGACTACACGCGCGCGCTCGAGCTCGGTCACAAGAGCGGGCTCGTGTGGGTCAACCGTGGGATCGCCCGGCAGAAGAAGCGCGACTGGGCGGGGGCGCTCGCCGACTTCACGCGCGGGTTCGAGGTCGACCCCGCGTGCTCCCCCGAAGGCTGGTCCTGGCGCGGGATCGCCCGGGTCCGCATGGGCGACGCGAAGGGTGCCGTCGCCGACTTCACCAGGGCGATCGAGCTCGCCCCCAAGGGACCGACGAACTGGAACAACCGCGGCTGGGCCCGGGCCGAGCTCGGCGAGTGGGACGGCGTCCTCGAGGACTGCACCAAGGCCATCGAGCTCGACCCGAAGATCGCGTTCGGGTGGATGAACCGGGGCCGCGCCAAGGCCGCGAAGGGGCAGCTCGCGGAGGGGCTCGCGGAGTGCACGAAGGCGGTCGAGCTCGACCCGAAGTCGGGCCTCGTCCTCTTGCACCGCGCGCGCGTCAAGGCGCTCGCGGGCGACCGCGAGGGCGCGCGCGCGGACTTCGAGAAGTCGCTCGAGGTCGAGCCCGACGCGATCGACGCGGACAAGGCGCGCGCGGGCCTCGAGGCCCTCCGCGCGGGGCGCATGCCGTGAGGCTCTATCCAGAAGCGGCTCTCAGCGCGCGACCCAGCGGATCCCGCGGAGGAACCGGCCCTGCTCGGAGGGGCTCTCCTCGAGAACGTGGTTGCCGCCGTCCATGAGGTCGAGCCACGCGTTCCTGCCCGAGCCCGTCAGCGCATCGCGGAGCGCGACGCTCCCGTTCGAGTCGGCGAGCGGGTCGTCCTTCTCGTGGACGATGAAGACGCTGCCCGAAGGACCCTTGCCGGCGTCCACGAGCTTCATGATCTCGGCGAGGTCGGCGTTCGCGGCCGTCATGCTGCGCGTCTGCGCGCGCACGTCCTCGGCCGACGCGTGGTTCGCGAAGGCGTTCATGGCGTCCGGATCCGTCGTGAGGACGGGGAGGCCGATCGCGGGGAGCGGGATCCGGTTGAGGAGCGGGGCCTTCGAGAAGAGACCGAAGGCTCCGTTCAGGAAGCCCGAGAAGCCCGAAGAGGTCGCGCGGATGAACGGCGCCTGGAGGACGAGCGGGACGCCCTTCGGCATCTGCGGGCCGTCGAGCGCGATGAGGCCGTTGTCGTTGAGGGTGGCGGCGCCGAGCGCGCCGGGCCCGCCGCCCATGCTGTTGCCGAAGAGCACGAGCTTCTTGTCGGGCGCGACCTGGTGCGCGAAGGCGACCACGGCCGCCACGTCGCGCGCGACGCCGTAGCCCCGGTCGAGGCCTCCCGCGGAGCCGTCCGAGTAACCGGCCCACTGGTGATCCATGACGATCACCTCGTCGCCCTGTGCGTTGAGGAGGCGGATCTGATCGTAGAAGTTCCGTCCGGTCTCCTGGAAGCCCGGCGAGATCACGACGAGGCGGCCCGACGGCGTGGCCGTCGGCTTCCAGCGCTGCCAGAAGATCCTCCGGTCCGCGATCTCCTGACCCGCGACCGTGCCGCGGGCCGAGATGAAGCCCTCGGTCACGTCTTCGGGCCGGCGGCCGAGCTTGTCGAGCGCGATCGCCTTCTGCGCGCGGAAGAGGTCGTAATCCTCGATCGACCCGGGCGGGAGGTCCGTCACCGGAGCGCCCCACCGGGCCTCCTTGCTCGCGATGAAGTCCTGGAGCCGCTTCGTGTCGTCGCTCTTGAAGATGCCCGTCTTGAGGATGTTGCCGATCTTCACGACGAGAGGGTTCCGCGTGATGAAGCGCGTCCAGCTCCGATCGGGCTGGAAGCCGTCGAGCTGGGAGATCGTCGCTCCGATCTGGCCCCGGCCGCCCCACTCGCCCGTGTTCTCGGTGGTGCGCGGCGAGGGCCGCGAGCGCTCGAGGTTGACCGAGCCGAGGAGCCGGTCGACGCTGGTCTCGCGGAGGTAGTTGAACGAGAGGTCGTGGGTCTTCGGCTTCGCCGGATCCCGACCGATCTGGCAGATGAAGCCCGTGATCGCATCGCTCGAGAAGGAGAGTCGCTGGCCGTCGAACGTCGCGTCTCCGATCAGCGGACGTTCGCCCTGGGTCACGGTCACCCGGTACCTGTCCACGCCGTTCTCGGTCGTCTTCTCGCCGAAGCTCGCGGTGCCGTTGGGCCCGCGCCAGTCGCCGCTAAGATCCACGCGAGGAGCGCTTTGAGCACGGAGCGCCGGCGTGGTGGCGACCACGAGGACGAGCGCCAGAAGCCGTGAATCAGGACGCATGGGTGTTCGACTCCCACCCAGACGTTTGCAACCTAGACACCAAAGGCCGACGACCCCGGAATGCCGCGAGTTAGGTCGTCTCGTGGGCCATCGTGAAACGCAGAAACGCGGGCGCGTTGACGACGTGAAACGAATGGGCTAATCTCGGCGCCCAAATCCTGTTTAGACGGGGCAGTGGGGGGACGAATGACCCAGGACAATCCGACTCACGTCGCCGGATTCACGATCCAGACCTCGATCGAGTTCGGCGCGTTCGGGCGCTCCTACGTCGGATTCCACAGCGCGGAGGGGCGGCGGATCATCAAGATCCTCCGCGACGGCGAGGACATAGCTCTCTCGGACGAGGAGCACGCGAAGCTCAAGGAGGACGCCTCGCTCCTCCACTTCGAGCCCCGCCAGCAGACGGAGCAGGGCCACCGGATCCTCGTCGCGCACTTCTACCAGGCCGCCAGCTTCGGCCTGCTCGTCGGCGGGAGCGAGCTCCAGAAGGGCTGCGAGAAGACGCTCCGCGAGCTCGACCCGAACGCCGAGGCGATGAACATGCTCCGGGGCACCACGCTCCAGCAGCGCCTCGAGCTTCTCAAGCAGGTCGCCCAGCGCGTCGAGCAGCTCCACGCCGAGAAGAAGTCGTTCCCGTTCATCACGCCGTGGAACATCATGCTCTCGGACGCGCGCCCGAAGCTCGTGGACGTGGGCCTCGGCTACTCGCCCGAGAAGCTCGACGCGCAGCAGCTCCACGAGGACGTGCTCGCCTACTACGCGCCCGAGGTGCTCCGCGCGATCGGCCAGAAGCAGGCGATCCAGGTCGGACCCGCGGCGGACATCTACGCGCTCGGCCTCTCCATGCGCTCGATCCTCCTCGAGCGCGTCGCCGAGCCCGAGGGCGCGCAGAGCGCTCCGGCCGCGCCCGCCGCGCCCGCGGGCGGCGCGCCCGCGGCGCCCCAGACGATCGGCCTCGGGAAGCGCGAAGCGCTCCTCGCCGGCAAGCCGTGGAAGAAGGTCCCGCAGGAGAAGATCTCGCGGCGCCTCGAGGGCCTCCTCGCGCGCGCGGCCTCGCACGAGGCGGGGCGGCGCCCGACGGCGTCCCAGCTCGTGAAGGAGATCGACGCGATCCTCCAGTCGAAGGACCTCGTCTGGACGCCGCCCTCGCAGGCGCCCAAGTTCGTCCTCGCGGGCGTCGCCGCGCTCGCGATCGGCGGCGCGGTCGCGTTCGCGATGATGCCCGACGCGGCCGAGACGACGATCCGCAAGGCCTACGCCGACGCGACGAACAAGAAGGGCAAGGAGGCCCTCGCCCTCCTCGACGCCGAGTCGATCAAGAAGATCCCGACGGAGCTCTTGAAGAAGCACCCCGAGATCGGCCGCGCGCGCGCGATCGCGAGCCTCGAGGAGGCGCAGGCCCAGCCCGCCGCCGCCGTCGAGGAGCTCCGCCGCTACGCGGAGTCGGGCGGCGTGGACGCGGGCGACGCGCTCACGGCGCGGTTCATCGCGGCGTTCCTCCAGCGCTGGACGACGCTCGAGCACGACAAGACGAAGGGCGAGCTCGAGGCGATCGCGAACAGCTCGGCCGAGGGCGCGAAGGAGATCCCCGACCTCGCGAAGTGCGCGCTCCGCGTCTGGCCGTTCGGCGTCGAGGGCGAGGCGAAGCCCGAGGACGTGAAGAAGTGGACCGAGCTCGCCACGCTCGCGCGCGGCGCCGACGCGGCCCTCGAGCGGACCTGGGCGCCCTCCGGCCCCGACTGGGAGAAGCTCGCGGCGAAGCCCGCCGCGGCCGGCTGGAAGGCGAAGTGGATCGCGACCGCGCTCCTCGGGCGCCTGAAGGACCTGAACCCGACGGACAACGGGCAGGCCGAGCTCCAGGCGGCGAAGGACGCGTACCCCTGCTTCGCGACCCACGGGGCGCTCGCGCTCCACGCGGCTCGCTTCGCGAAGGACGAGAAGGACGCGGACGCGGCCAGGAAGGAGATCGAGGCCGCGACCAAGCTCATGCGCGAAGGCGGCTCGTTCGCGGAGGGCTCGGTCGCGCTCGCCGACCTCCTCGCCAAGGCCGCCGCGACGGCGAAGGACCCGGTCGCGGCCTACAAGGCCGCGAAGACGGCTTACATCCAGGCGTCCAACGAGAAGCCCGCGACGCCCGGCCTCGACGTGAAGCCCGCGTGCGCGCGCGGCCAGCTCATGGCCGGCGCCCGCTCGGGGATCGCGGTCGGCCTCCTCGTCGCTACCGGCAGCCCGCCCGCCGAGGCGGCCGTCCTCCGCGACGCGGAGACCGGCCTCGGCGAGTACCTCGAAGCGGCCGCGAAGGACGCGAAGAACGCCGAGCTCAACGCGCTCGTCGCCGACGCGCACGTCGCGCTCGGCCTCGTGATCCAGGTCCAGCCGAACCGGCCCGCGACCGACTGGGTCGATCACCTCCTCCACGCTTACAAGGACGCCGACCTCGTCGGACAGCACGCGTACCGCCTCGCGGACTCGCCGGCCAACGCCGTCTCCACGAAGCTCCTCTTCGAGCAGGCGAAGAAGGACTTCATCGCGAACGCGACGGCCGAGAAGGTGGACACGGACAAGGACAAGCAGCTCCACGACCGGATCGACGCGCTCTGCAAGCTCGAGAAATTCGACCTCTCCTTCATGACCCTCGCGGACGCCCAGTCGCACCGGGGCATCGCGATGGGCCTCAAGGACAAGAAGAAGCGGACCGCCGAGTTCCGCGCCGCCGCGAACGCGTACCAGGGCGTCTTCGCCATGGACGGCAACTGGCAGGCGGGCCTCGAGGGGATCGTCGAGGTCCTCGGGATCATCGCCGACGAGACCGACGACACGAAGGACGCGGGCAAGGCCCTGACCGACGCCCAGACCTTCCTCGACAAGGCGACCGACGACCTCAAGAAGCGGAAGATCACGGGCAAGGACGTGACGAAGGCGATCGACGCGCAGAAGGCGATCGTCCGCAAGAAGTGGTTCGCGGTCCTCGGCAAGTGGCTCGCGTCGAAGGGCGACGCGGCCGACTTCTCGCAGCAGGACGACCAGGACTTCGCGACGACGCTCTTCAACGTCGCGGAGGGCTCGGGCGCGCCCGAGCTCGACGGCTCCGCGAAGGCGCAGGTCGCGCAGCTCCACTGGCTCTACGGGAAGTGGTGCTACGACCAGAAGAACTACACCGTCGCCGCCGCGAACCTCGCGCTCGCGGTCGAGGGGCTCCCGCCCGAGAAGGACGTCCTCCAGTCGCAGGCCGCGCTCCTCGCCGCCGACGTGGCGCTCACGAAGGCGGACAACGTCCGCGCCGACGAGTCGCCCTGGCACGGAGGGGTGAAAGAGGCCGCTAACTGGGGCCGCGACGTCCTCGCGAAGCGGCTCGGCTTCCAGGGCTTCAAGCAGCTCTTCGACGCCGCGCGCCAGAACAAGCTCACGCTCATCAAGGACGAGGCGGCGGCGAAGCGGCTCGTCGAGGACATCCTCAAGAACGAGGACTCGGTCTCGGCCGAGGACCTCGGCGCCGCGGCGATCATCTACGGGAAGTCCGCGAAGGCGCAGCTCCTCCTCGCGCGCGCCAAGCAGAAGTCGAACGCGAAGGAGGACGCCCGCGCGGCGGCCAAGAAGGCGCTCGAGCTCTCGGACGCGCAGCAGCCCGAGGTCGTCGTCGAGGCGGCGAGCATC
>CAZYLP010000484.1:0-6729 GCA_964648345.1 uncultured Planctomycetota bacterium | reverse complement strand
TCGGCGTCTCGTCGCGGAGCTTCTTCGAGAGCACCTGGGCGATCGTCGTCCCCTCGTGCGGGAAGCGGCCCGTGAGCGCGTAGAAGAGCGTGCAGCCGAGCGCGTAGATGTCCACGCGGTGGTCGATCGAGTCGGGCGCCTCCGCCTGCTCGGGCGCCATCGTGAGCGGCGTGCCGAGCGCGGTCCCCGCCTCGGTCAGGCGGAGGGCCTCCTTGTCGGGCTGCGCGAGGGCGGCGAGGCCGAGGTCCACGATCTTCGCCTGGACGCCGAGCGAGTTCGAGACGCGCCCCTGGACGGGCTTGAGGAGGACGTTCTCGGGCTTCACGTCGCGGTGGATGACGCCCGCCTCGAGCGCGTGCTCGAGGCCCTCGGCGACCTGCTTGCCGATGAGGAGCGCGTCGCGCTCGCCGAGCGGACCGTTCTTCCGCACGCGCTTGAGGAGGTCCTCGCCCTCGACGAACTCCATGACGAGGAACTGCTTCCCCGTGTCCACGCAGGTGCCCGACGCGTAGCAGGTGACGATGTTCGGGTGCGAGAGCCTGGCGAGCACCTTCGCCTCGCGGAGGAACCGGTCGATGAACGTGCGGTCCTTCGCGAGGTTCGGGTGGATCGCCTTCACCGCGACGGGGCGGTCGAGGGCGAGCTGGCGGCCCTTGTAGACCGTGCCCATGCCGCCCTGACCGAGCGCCTTCTCGAGCGTCACGTCGGGGATCGTGGGCGGCCGGTCGGCTGGCTTGGCCGAGGTGTCGGAGCCGGGGATGATGCTCGTCTTCCCCGTCGCGGTGAAGCCCTCCTCCTTGGGAGGCGCGAGCGGACCCGGATTGTCCGAGACCTTGGTCGGTCCCGTCTCGTTCGGGCCGGGGACGCCGACCACCGTCTCGAAGCTCGACTCGAGCGGGATGTCGGCCGGAGTTTGATTCGACTCCGATGTCACCGCGGTGCTCCCTCTGGTCGCCCTGTCTTCACTTCTTGTTGATCCCCTCCAGCACCTTGATGAGGTCCGGGACGGTCGGCCGGTCCGTCTTGTTGCGCCCGACGTGGGCGAAGCGGACGACGCCCTGCTTGTCCACGATGACGCTCGTGGGCTTGGCGAGGCGGCCCTCGATGCGGAAGTCCTTCACGACCGCGAGGTCCACGTCGAGGAGGATCTCGAGCGGGAGCGGCGTCGTCGAGCCCTGGAGGTCGGCGACCGCGTCCACGAACTTGTAGGCCGTGTCCGCCTTGCCCGGGTAGACGATGAACACCTCGGCGTCCTGCTTCTCGAAGAGGTCGAGGTTCTGGGAGAGGGCGAGCGTCTGGCCCGAGCAGGCGATGCAGACGCCGGCGTCCGGGTCGAAGCCGCGGAGGATCACGATGACGACGTTCTTCTTCCCCTTGTAGTCGGCCACGTCGAGCGTGCGCCCGCCCGAGGTGAGGAAGCGCGTCTGCTTGAGCACCGTCCCGACGAGGTTCTTCGAGTCGTCCCAGCCCTGGCCGGTCGCGCCCGGGTCGCGCGGCTTCCACTCCTGGCCGGCCGCGTCCTTCTCGCCGAGGATCGCGCCGCCCTTGTCGCCCTCCGAGTAGAGCTTGTAGAGCTCGCGCCCGACGTCGCGGTTCCAGAAGCTCCAGCCGCAGCCGCGCCGGGCGTACCACGCCTCCTTGCGGTTCGCGGCGTCCGTGTGCTTGACGCCCGCCGGGATCGCGATGCCCGGCGGCGCGGCGGGCGTTTTCTGGGCCGTGGCGCCCTTCTCGATGCGGCGGGCGAGCTTCACGAGCTCGATGCGGAGCGCCTCGGAGCGGCGCTCGAGGGCCGGGAGGGACTCGGCGACCGCGGCGAGCGTCGCGGACTGGGCCTTCGCGACCTCCTCCACCTTGGCGAGACGCTTCTCGAACTGGATCGAGGCCTCGAGGGCGGCGAGCCGTCCGTCGATCGACGAGACGCGCTCGTTGGTGGCGCAGCCGGCGGCGGAGGCCAGGACGACGACGCCGAGGAGTAGACGCCTCATGGAGTTCCTTCCCGCGTTCTTTCGGGTCAACAGAGTAGCGCTTCAGACCGTCGGACGCACCTCGAACGGCCCCAGCGCATCCGTGGATACGTCGTCCCTGGCGTCCACGGATTGGACCTTCGCGGCGGGCGAGCCGCGCCGGCACCACTCGACGAAGGTCGCGATCGCCGCATCGTCGCCCTCGACGAGAGCTTCGACCTGTCCGTCGCGGCGGTTCCGCACCCAGCCCTTGAGGCCGAGGCGGATCGCCTCGTCCGCGGCGTAGGCGCGGTACGAGACCCCCTGGACCCGTCCGCTCGCGAAGACCCTCTTCCGCGTCATGTCTCCTCTTGGGGGCTTCGCCCCCAAACCCCGAGACCGGTCCTCGCGGCACCGCAAACGGCGCGGTGCCGCTGCGGTGTGGGGGGCGGTCCCCCCACGCCCCCCTTGAGGCCGAGCGAGGGCCGCCAGCGCGCTTCCTGGCCGCGCTTCGCGTCCATGCGCCTGAGGACCTTGAAGGCCTCGAGGCCGCACTCGATGCACGATGCCTCCGCGCGGTCCTTCATGGCCGTGTCCACGAACTCGTTCTCGCGGCGGTTCGCGAAGATCGCGCACACCGCGCCCGCGCGGACGCCCCGGAGCTGGGCGAGCGTGAAGAGGAGCGACGCCTCCATCTCCATGTTGACGACGTTCATCGCCGCGAGCTTGGCCGGGAGCTCGGGGTCGCGGACCGGGAAGCCCGGCACCTTGCGGCCCTGCGCCCCGTAGAAGCCGCACGCCGTCGCCGTGAGGCCGACGTGATGCCGCGCGCCCGTTTTCGTCGCGCCCTCGATGAGCGCGAGGACGACCTCGTGGTGCGCGACGGCCGGGTAGCCCTCGAGCACGAAGTAGTTCGACGTCGTCTCGAGCTTGACGGCGCCCGTCGAGATCGCGAGGTCGCCGAGCTTCATCCCGTCCTGGAGCGCGCCCGAGCTGCCGACGCGGATGAACGTCGGGTTCTCGACGCACTGGGCGAGCTCGACGACGGCGATCTCGGTGTTGTCGGTGCCGATCCCGGTCGCCGTGACCGTGAGCGGCTCGCCGTCGTAGATCCCGGTGATCGTCACGTACTCGCGGTTCGCCCGCTTGACGAGCACCTTCGAGAAGCGCGTCGCGACCTTCTCGGCGCGGGCGGGGTCGCCCACGAGCATGATCGAGGGGGCGATGTCGCCGGGCTTCGTCCCGACGTGATACTGCTTCCCCTCGCTGGTCTTCGGGGAGTCGGCGGAGCCGTAACGTTCGGTGTTGCTCACAGGGGGCGCGACTCTACCAAACGCGCCTCGCGGCTCACATCCGAGCGAGAAGCTCCTTCTTCTTCGCGTCGAACTCCTCCTTCGAGAGGATCCCCTGGTCCTTCAGCTTCGCGAGCTTCTCGATCTGCTCGGGGATGCTCGCGGAGCTCTGGGCGGCCGCGGGCGGAGGGGCCTGCATCACGGTCGGCGCCGTCGCCGCCGACGCGCGCATGCCGAAGCGGCGGTGGCCGTCGATCCAGTTCCAGAAGTCGTTCTCGAGCTTCTTCACCCAGGCGATCCCGATGGCGCCCGTGAGGAGCGTGATCCCGCCCACGGCGAGCGACGCGAGGCCGGCGCCGGCGAGGTTCTCGACCCACTTCCCCGTGCCCACGTCCACGGTGAAGGAGTCGGGGCTGCCCTCGATCTTCACGACGAACGCCTGGTTCGTGCCCGTGATCGTGCGGACGACGCCCGTCTTCCGCGCCTGGATGATCCACGTCCCCTGCTCGGAGGCGATCTGCGTCTCGAAGTCTCCGTTCATGAACCAGAGCTTGGCGTCCTGCGCGAGCTGAGCCAGATCGACCGGGTCCCCGGTGAAGGTGCGCGTGGCCATCGTCATCGTCTCCCCGCGCGCGACTCTAGCACGCGCGGAGCGCGGTCAGTCCACCTTCCAGACGAAGAGGAGGCCGTCCTCGCCGCCCGAGACGACGAGCTTGCCGTCCGGCGACGCCGCCAGATGCTCGGCCTCGCCGAGGTGCCCCTCGAACGCGCGCTTCGTCGCCGCGGTCTTCGGGTCGATGATGATGATGCGCTCCCTCGACGTGGCGACGAGGCCCGAGGGCGTGAGGACCATCGTGCCCACGTAGATCTCGGGGATCTTCCTCAGCTCCTTGCCCGTCTTCGCCGCGTAGATCGCCGCGGGCGAGCTGGAGATCGCGAGCGACTCCCCGTCCACGAAGGCGAGCCCGGAGATCGGCCCCGTCCGGTCGATCGTGGCGAGGAGCTTCGGGGGCTTCGCGGTCAGGTCCCAGGTCTTCACCGCGAACTTCGAGGGTCCGGTCGTCGAGGCGGCGGCGAGGAGCTTCCCGTCCGGCGAGAACGCGACGCTCCTGAGCTGCTGCTTGTGCTGGAGCGTCTCGAGCGTCGCGACGAGCCGGCGCTTGCCGATCTCCCAGAGCGAGAGACGGCCGTCCCAGCCGACGGACGCGAGGAGCTTCCCGTCGGCCGAGAAGACGATCGCTCCCATGTCCGAGTCGTGCGCCTTGAGCCTGTGGACGACCTCGAGCGTGTCGGGCTTCGCGAGGACGATCTCCTCTCCCAGCGCGGCGGCCAGCGTCTTCCCGTCCGGCGAGGCCGCGAGCGAGTGGACGTAGCCGTTCCTCCCGTCCGCCGCGAGGGACTTCTCGGCGAGCTTCTTGCCGTCCAGGGACCACGCGACGACCGTGTGCCCGTACGAGCTCGCGAAGACGCGCTTTCCGTCCGCGGCGAACGCGACGGCGTCGATCCCGTACGGATGGGCGTAGGGGACGGGGACCGTGGCGCCCTTCGCGACATCGATGATGAGGACGGCGGGTACTCCTTGCGCGACGAGGAGGCGCGCGCCGTCGGGCGTCAGCGCGACGTCCTGGGGCATGCCGTGGTCGGGGCCGGGCCGGACCTTCTGCGTCGCCGGGTCCAGGAAGGACGTCTTGAACGCCCCCGAGCAGACGAGCGTCTTGCCGTCGGGCGTGAACGTGAGCTGGTGGAAGTCGCCGTGCTCGAGGATCTCGGTGCAACCGAGCTCCTTCCCCTTCTTGTCGAGCCAGAGGATCACTTCCCCCGTGGCGACGGCCGTCTTCTCGCCGTCGGGCGAGAACGCGATCGCGTTCGGCCTCTGGAGCTCCGCGACCTCGAAGACGAGCTCCCCCGCGCGGGTCAGCACGCGCGCGACGCCCTGGCCCGAGACGCCGACGGCCTTGCCGTCGGGACGCCATGCGAAGCCGTCGTACGGGCACTGCTCGACGGTCGAGTCGATCGTGCCCTTCGCGATGTCGAAGAAGCGGAGCGCTCCGGCCGTGTCGAGCACGGCGAGCGTCTTCCCGTCGGGCGAGACGCGGAGGTGCTTCGTCGCGGAGGAGCCCGGGTGCTCGAGGAGCTTGATCGTGCCCGTCTCGATCTCGAGCCGCCCGATCGCGGGCCGCGAGCTCCCGAAGAAGAAGGACTTCCCGTCGGGCGCGAAGGCGAGCGCGGTGCACGTGAAGAGCTCGTCCTCGGGCTTCCAGACCTTGAGGCGCTTGCCGTCGGCGCCGAAGAGCGTGAGCGCCCGGGAGCTGCCGACGACGACGCGCTCCCCGTCCGGCGAGACGGCGACGCCCTGGACGCGGTCGCCGACGTGCCAGAGGTCGCTCCCGAGCCGCGCGACCGCGCCCTCGGGGAGCGACTCCTTGTCCTCCGCGAACGCGAGGCCGCCGAGGGCGGCGAGGAGGGCGAGGCGGAGGGCGAGTCGTTTCACGCTTGCTTCTCCTTCACGATCGGACGCACGAGGACGAGGTCCTGCTGCACGTCCTTGCCGAGGACGAACTCGTGGCGGCCCGCCGCCTCGAAGCCGTGCTTCGCGTAGAAGGCGCGGGCGCGCGCGTTCTTCTCCCAGACGCCGAGCCAGAGAGTGCGCGCCTCGACTCGCTGCGCTTCGATGATGCAGGTGTTGAGGAGGACGGCCGCGGCTCCCTTGCCATGGAGCGGCCGCGCCACGTAGAGGCGCGCGAGCTCGATCGGCTCGGGCCCCGAGACGCACGCGGGCGCCTCGCCGCGGTGGAGCTTCGCGTAGGCGACGGCCTCGCCGTTCTCGGTGCCGATCACGAAGGTGGTCCGCCGGTCGGCGAGGTCCTTCGCGACGGCCGCCTCCGTGAAGTTCTCCGAGACGTAGAGCCTCATGTCCTCGGGGTCGTTCTGGTCGGCGTACGTGTCCACGAACAGCCGCTCGGAGAGCGAGGCGAGGAGGGCGGCGTCGGTGACGCGGGCGCGGCGGAGCGAGAGCATCGCGCCCGAGTCTATCCCCTCGCGCGGCCCGGGGGGCGTGGCGCATGATCCCCGGGTGAAGATCGGCGCCTACGAGGTGTTCGAGGAGCTCGGGCGAGGAGGGATCGGCCTCGTCTACCGGGCTCGCTCGGCCTCGGGCGAGGAGGTCGCGCTCAAGGTGCTCCAGCGCACGGACCCCGACCGGGTCGCGCGCTTCGAGCGCGAGCGCCGTCTCCTCGGGCTCTTCACCGCGCGCGAGGGGTTCGTGCCGCTCCTCGACGCCGGGACGTCGCCGGCGGGCCCGTTCCTCGTCATGCCCCTCGTCCCGGGCGGCACGCTCCGCGCTCGCTTCGAGCGCCGGCGGCTCGAGGTCGGCGAGGCGCTCTCGCTCGCGCGTGCCCTGGCGGAGGCGCTGGGCCGGGCGCACGCGCGCGGCGTCGTGCACCGGGACCTGAAGCCCGAGAACGTGCTCTACGCCGCCGACGGGAAGCCCCTCA
>CAZYLP010000483.1:0-6731 GCA_964648345.1 uncultured Planctomycetota bacterium | reverse complement strand
CCGACGGGCGGTGGCTGGGCATGTCGACGCCCGCGGGCCGGGGCGGGACGCAGCTCCGCGACCTCCGCCGCACGACCGCCGCGTTCGACCTCGCGCGCGGGGCGTTCGACGAGGTCGCGAAGCGCTACGAGTCCGTCGAGCTCACCGACATGAGCGCGTCCGAGGCGTTCCTCTCGAGCGAGACGCGCCGCCTCAAAGGGGACATCGCCCGGGCGCGCGCCGGGATCGCCTTCGCGCAGAAGGTCGGCGGCGACGACGTCGAGTTCAACTGGTACCGCTTCGACACCGAGCTCGCGCTCGCGCTCGCCGACCGCGCCGACGCCGCGGGGCGCGCGCACCTGCGCGGGCTCTGGGAGACGCGCGCCGTGCGGCCGCCGCCGCTCCCCTGGATCCGCGACGAGGTCCAGAAGGTCCTCGGGCCATGAGGCTCGGGGACCACGAGGTCGTCCGCCTCATCGCGCGCGGCGGCATGGGCGCGATCCACGAGGTGCGCCACGCGGTCACGGGCGTCCGCTACGCGGCGAAGACCGTGCTCGCGACGGACGACATGCGCGCGCGCGAGCGCTTCAGGCGCGAGGCCGAGCTCCTCGCGCGATGCGACCGGCACCCCGGGATCGTGAAGGTCCACAGCTTCGGCGACGCGCCGGACGGCGGCCTCTACATGATCCTCGACCTCGTCGAGGGCGAGGACCTGGACGCGATCCTCCGCCGCGAGGGGCGCCTCGAGCCGAGACGCGCCGCGACGATCGCGCGCGACGTGGCGCGCGCCCTCGGGGCGGCCCACGCCCTCGGCGTCGTCCACCGCGACGTGAAGCCCTCGAACATCCTCATCGACAAGGAGGGCCGGGCGCTCCTCACGGACTTCGGGCTCGCGTCGGCCCGCGACGTGGAGCGCCTCACGCGCTCGGGCATGTTCGTGGGCACCGTCCAGTACGGCTCGCCCGAGCAGGCGTTCGCGGAGGCCGCGGTCCCCGCGTCGGACGTCTTCTCGCTCGGGTGCGTCCTGTTCCACCTGCTCGCGGGGACGCCGCCGATCGTCGTCGAGACCGCGATGGAGCACCTGCGGATCCTCACGAGCCCGGGCCCCGTGGGCGACGTCCGCGTGCTCGCGCCGGAGACGCCCGACCCGCTCGCCGCGATCGTCTCCGCCGCGCTCGAGAAGTAGCCCGAGGCGCGGCCGCGCGACGGGACCGAGCTCGCCGGGCTCCTCGATGCGTTCCTCGCCGGCCAGGCCAGGCCGGCGCCTCGCGCGCCGGGCCGGCACGCGGCGCTCGCGGCGGGCGCGGTCCTCGTCGCCGCGGTCGCCGCCCTCGTCGCCCTCGGCTCGGCCGGGCCCGGCGAGGACGAGCGGGCTCGCCTCGCGATCGAGGCGCTCGGCGAGGTCGCGCGCGCGTCCGTCGGCGCGAGCGACACGACCGCGCTCCTCGCGGCGAGCGCGGCCGTCGAGCTCGGAGCGGCCGTGCGCGTGCCCGTGCCCGCCGAGACCGCGCTCGCAGGCGCGCACGGAGCGCTCGCGCGCGGCGCGCCCGCGCTCGCGGCCTCTCTGGCGACGGCCGCGCTCGCGGACGCGTCCTCTCCGCGCCGCGAGGAGGCGCTCCTCGTCCGGGCGAACGCGCGCGCGCACTCGGACGACCGCGCCGCGGCGCTCTCCGACGTGGCGGCCCTCCGCTCGCCCGCGGCGCGCCGGCTCCGCGCGCGGCTCCTCCTCGACGGGAGATGCTTCGAGGAGCTCGCGACCGGCCCCGAGGAGACCGAGGTCTTCGCGAGCGCGGCGCGCGCGCTCGCCCTCGCGGTCACGGGGCGGCGCCGCCCCGAGAGCGCGCGCCCCGAGCTCCGCCAGCACCGCGAGCTCCTCGCGGTCCTCGACGAGCACGAGGGGCTCGCCGCGATCGCCCCGGTCGTCTCGCGGGCCGCGAACTGGAGCGCCTTCGTGACCGAGGCGCTGAGCCACGGTGCGGTCCATCTCGCAGCCCTGTCGAAGGCGGCGCGGCACCTCGACACCGCGGCCGACGCCGACCGTTGGATCGACCGCGCCGGGATCCTCGCCGCGCTCGACCGAGCCCTCGCGGTCGTCGAGCGCGCGCCGATCTCGTTCGCGCCGGCGTCCGTGACGACGGCCGACCTCCCGGCCCACTGGGACTCGGTCGAGAGCATGGGCCGCGCCCTCGAGGCCGTCGCGCTCAAGCTCGCCGCGCACGAGCCGCTCGACGCGCTCTCGCACCGGATCCGGATGCTCCGGATCCTCGACGTCCTCGAGCGTGGCGAGCGGCCCGCCGACGCGACGCGCCTCCGCTTCCTCGACGAGGCGCTCGAGCGCTGCCCGCCCGCGCTCGTGGGGCGCCTCCGGCTCGCGCTCGCGTTCAAGCGCGAGCTCTCCGTCCTCAGGGGAGACGCGCAGCCCGAGACGCTCCTCGACTTCGTCGAGGAGACCGCGCCGCTCATCGACCGCGCGGCGCGGACCTGGGACGACCAGAACCTCCGCGTCGCGCTCGAGATCCTCGCGGCCAACCTCGCCCTCCGCGCCGTGACCGACCTCGAGGGCGCTCCGCGCGGCCGCGCCATCGAGCGCGCCCGGAAGCACGTCGCCGAGGGCCTCGCGCTCGACCCGGCCCCCGCGCAGCGCCACGGGCGCGCGCGGCTGAGCGTGCTCCTCTCGCTCACGACGGGCGACGTCGCCGCCGCGGCGAGGGAGGCGGCGGCCTTCGCGCCGCACCACCGGACGCCGGCCGACGAGTTCGTCCGCGGCGAGGCGCTCCGGCTCTCGGGCGACCAGGCGGGCGCGCGTGCCCGCTTCTCGGCGGCGGCGGCCCAGGCGCTCGACGTGGGCGGCGCCTGGGTCGCGCTCGACATCGAGCTCGCGACCGTTCTCCTCGACCAGGAGCGCGGCGACCCGGACGCCAGGGCTCGCCTCGCGAAGGCCTGGGCGCGCCGCGGGGGCCGCGTCCGCCCGCTCCCGTGGATCCGCCGCGCCGTGCGCGAGCTCCTCGGCGAGTGAGGGCTCGACTCCTGAAGCGTTGACGCCGCCCTTTGCGTCCTTATCATGCTCGCCCGAAAGCGAGACACGAGAGATGCCCCAGGCGAACGAACGGACGCTCATCCTCTTCAAGCCCGATGCCGTCGCGCGGCGCCTCTGCGGCCGGATCCTCCAGCGCTTCGAGGACAAGGGCCTCAAGGTGATCGGCATGAAGCTCATGCAGATCCCGCGCTCGCTCGCCGAGCAGCACTACGCCCCGCACAAGGGGAAGGGCTTCTACGAGGGCCTGCTCAAGTTCATGACGAGCTCGCCCGTCGTCGCGCTCGCGCTCGACGGCCCCTTCGCGATCGACGTGGCGCGCAAGCTCATGGGCGCGACCTTCGGCTTCAAGGCCGAGCCGGGCACGATCCGCGGCGACTTCGGCGTCTCGAACCAGTACAACCTCGTCCACGGCTCGGACTCGAAGGAGTCGGCCGAGCGCGAGCTCGCCCTCTTCTTCAAGAAGGACGAGCTCCTCGACTGGAAGACCGCGGACGAGAGCTTCCATCTGGCGGACTGACCCACCAAGAAGTCGTGACGCCTCCATGACTTCTACGGGTTAAGCTCTTCGCCTCATGCTCGGCCGTACCGACCTCGAACGACTCGTCCAGGAAGCGGGCCCCGCGCTCGTCGGGGCCGAGCTCCACAAGGTCTGGCGAGCCGGCGACGACGCGTGGGTGCTGCTCTTCCAGAAGGGGGAGCAGCGCCTCGCGCTCGAGATCGGCCTCGCGCCCGAGAGCGCGCGCCTCTGCGCGATCCCGCGCGAGCTCGCGCTCGAGTCGGGCGACGACAGTCACTTCTTCGTGCATGCGCTCAGGAAGCACCTCGCGGGCGCGAAGCTCGAGGGGATCACGCTCGTCCCGGGCGACAGGATCGCGCGCCTCGCGCTCGGCGAGTGGGTGCTCGTCGTCGAGCTCACCGGCCGGGCGGCGAATCTCGTGATCGTGAAGGCCCTCGACAAGCTCGGAGCGAGCGGGGGAGAGATCGTCCTCGCTCTGCGAGCGGGCCGTCCTCAACGGCCGCTCGACCCGGGCGTGAAGTGGGTCGCTCCTCCGCCGAGGGAGCCGCGCGAAGAGGAGATCTTCAGGCCCGACATCGAGCCGGACTCCTCCACGCTCGCTCTCTCGAAGGCCGTCATCGAGGAAGCCCGCCGTCTCGATGCGGAGCGCGACGCGACCGACCTCCGCCAGTCGCTCCTCAAGGCGGCGACGAACGGCGAGAAGAAGATCCGGGGCCTCGTCGGCAAGCTCGAGAAGGAGCGCGACGAGGCGCAGCAGGCGGAGAAGCTCCGCCAGCAGGGCGAGCTCCTCAAGGCGAACGCCGCGAAGGTCAAGAAGGGCATGACGAAGCTCGTCGTGCTCGACTACTTCCAGCCGGAGCCGAAGGAGATCGAGCTCGAGATCGACCCGCGCGAGCCCGTCATGGACCAGGCGCGCGCTCTCTTCAAGCGCGCGAAGAAGCTCGACCGCGGCCTCGTCTCGATCGAGACGCGCCTCGGCGAGGCGGACGCGCAGGCGGAAGAGCTCACGAAGATCCGGACCGACCTCGAGGCCTGCGGCCCCGAGGACGAGGAGCAGCTCGAGAAGCTCGCGAAGCGCCTCGAGAAGGTCGGCTTCGCGCCCCGCGAGCAGAAGCCGCCCGAGCCGAAGGCGAAGAAGAAGGACGAGCCCCGGGGCCCGCGCCGCTTCCTGTCGCGCGACGGCTTCGAGATCCTCGTCGGCCGGTCGAACACCGAGAACGACCACCTCACGATCCGCATGGCGAACGGGAACGACCTGTTCTTCCACGTCCGGGGCTTCCCGGGCTCCCACGTGATCGTGCGCCAGAAGAAGGACAAGTCGTATCCGCTCGAGACACTCCTAGATGCCGGAGCGCTCGCGGTTTACTACTCGAAGATACGTGGAAACACGCGCGCCGATGTAAGCTACTGCCCACGTAAGTACGTGTCCAAACCCCGCGGCGCCAAGGCCGGACTCGTCCAGATCTCCAACGAGAAGACGATCCGGCCGGACGGCGACCCCGAGCGGTTGAAGCGCCTCCTCGCCTCGGCGGGGCAGCGCGAGGACCCGGACTCGAAGTGGGACGAAGTGGAGGATGCCGTTGAGTCGTCTTAGCCTGCTCGCGCTCGCGGTCGTGATCGCCGGGTGCGCCAACAACACCAACGGCAAGGTCAAGCCCGACGACCCGACCCAGCCCACGAAGTACGACAACATCGTCGTCGGCCCCTTCGAGGGCGAGGACCTCTACGCGGGGATCCCGTCGAGCCTCATCAAGATCCCCGACGACGACGTCAACTTCTCGAACGACAAGAACACCGACTACGAGCTCATCGCCAAGTGGGCTACCGAGCGCCGCGACGTGATCTCCTGGTGCCTCCACGAGGAGGTCCAGGAGTCGAACGAGTTCGGCCAGTACGAGCACCGCTACAAGCGCGTGTGGCCCGACGACCCGAAGCGCCCGCAGACCCGCTTCGACCAAGCGATCGCGATCGGGACCAAGGTCATCGAGAAGATCCCCGGGAACACGCGGGAGCGCGTCCGCCTCGCGTGGTGCATCTTCAACAAGGGCTCGGCCGAGTACTGGGCCGTCGATGCCTGCATGAACCGGATCAACGTCCTCAAGGCGAAGATCGGCTCGACGAACGACAAGGACGAGGACAACCCCGAGTACCCCAAGGAGTCGAAGGAGATCAAGGACCTCCGCAAGGTCGCCGACGCCGCGAGCGTGCGGATGCTCAAGTACCACCGGATCGCGCTCCAGCACTTCAACGCCTACATGGCGGCGATGCCGATGGACAAGGCGGTCCTCGACTTCATCTGGAAGATCCACTTCGAGCTCGGCGACTTCCGCGAGGCGGTCCGCACCATGAACTCGCTCCTCGAGGAGGATCTCCTCAAGGAGGAGGTGAAGATCGAGTACCTCAAGATCCGCAAGGAGATCAACGACTACCTCGTCGAGCGCGAGATCAACAAGGATGCCCCCAAGCCCTTGACGCCCGAGTCGCTTAAGGCCAAGGGCAAGCAGCCGGAATGATGGCCGTTTCCGGCACGCGCACTGAACCCCCCCGCGGTTTGCACGTCCCAAGCTCGCCGCAGGGTCCCTGGAGGAGCCGTTGCGAACGTTCTTCGCCGTAGCGCTGCTCGCCGTGTCGCTGGGCTGTGCATCCGCGCCCACGCCGGAGTCCGAGGACGCTTACCGTCGCGGCCTCTCCGTCGCGAACAGCGACACGGCCGGCGCCATCAAGATCTTCGAGGACGGCCTCCAGGGCGACCCGAAGCATCACCGCATGCGCTTCGCGCTCGCGCGGCTCCAGTACGACACGGGCGAGACCCAGTGGCTCGCCGAGCGCGACGCGGCCCAGGTCGCGCGCCGTCTCGAGGACGACCGGAAGACCGCCGACGCCGCCAAGGCCCACCGCGAGGGCCAGGACCGGCACCAGAAGGCGGTCCCCTTCATCCGCGCGGCGCGCGAGAACCTGACCGTCGTCATCGACAACGACACCGACACCTCGCGCCGGGCGTGGGCCTACCTCATCGTCTCCAAGTGCGACATCTTCTTCGACGAGTTCGACAAGGCCGCCGACCACCTCCAGAAGGCGATCGACCTCGGCCGCCCGACCGGCGCCAAGCTCGCGGCCATGAAGGACTTCCTCGCTACGTTGAAGAAAGAAGCGAAGAAGAAGGGGACCTGATCCCCCCACCCCTCAGCGCGCCCCCGG
>CAZYLP010000482.1:0-6733 GCA_964648345.1 uncultured Planctomycetota bacterium | reverse complement strand
CCCGCGAGGTACGGCATGACGAGGTAGGCGGCGCCGCCGGCGAAGCCCGCGTCGAGCACGGGCACGAAGCCGTCGCTCCTCTCGAAGCCGGAGCCGATCCGGCGCTCGCGCTCGAAGCGCGCCTGCCGCTCCGGGTCGACGGCACGGACGAGCTTGATCGCGACGACGTCGCCCCCCGGCGCGCGCGCCCGGGAGACGACGCCCATGCCGCCCCGGCCGATCTCCTCGAGGAGCTCGTAGGGGCCCAACCTCATCGGCCCCGCGCCTTCGGCACCGGAGGAGCATCGCTCGTCGCCCGCGCGAAGAGAGTCGCGTCGAGCTCGCCGTCCGGCGCGTTCGCGATCGACTCGAGACCCATGTCCACGCGCCTGGCCGCTTCGCCGATGAGAGCGCGCGCCTTCGGGCGATCGCCCGCCCTCAGGGCCGCGAGGGCGCGATAGGCGACGAAGCGCACGTGCATCTCGCGCGGCCTCTGGTCGGCCCCGACGGCGAAGAGGGACGAGGCGCCGGCGCGCTCCGCGAGCCGCGTCGCCGTCGCGGCGTCACCGGACGCGAGCGCCTGCGAGACCACCTGGATCGTCATCCAGTGGAGGTCCTCGCCTTCGGGCGCGGGGTCTCGCCACGCGAGCTCGTACTCGGCCTC
Organism: uncultured Planctomycetota bacterium; assembly: GCA_964648345.1. Lineage (GTDB taxonomy): Bacteria > Planctomycetota > J058 > J058 > JACQDU01 > CAZYLP01. The sequence goes on along the minus strand of CAZYLP010000482.1, from coordinate 6,090 downwards.
GTGCATCGCCCGGTCGAGGCGGCCGAGAGTCTTGAGGAGGAGGCACCGCGAATGCCGGACGGACGAGCTCTCGGGCACCGCGGACAGCGCGGTCTCGACCCAGCGCAGCGCCTCGTCGGCGCCGATCGACTGCTCCCGGTGGAGGCCGACGGCGCTGTGAGCGAGCGTCCGCGCGTTGTCGCGGTAGTTCTCGCCCCTCTCCGCGTCGTTGTTCAGGATGACCTCGAGCCAACGCATGAGCTGGAGCCGGACCTCGAGGCGCATCTTCGAGAGCTCGCCCCCGTTGACCGCCCACGACTTCTCGTAGCGCCCGAGGAGGTCGGCGGCGACCTCGGGAGGCGCCTTCGTCCCCGGCCGGAGCGCGCGAGCCGCGTCGTAGTAGCTGATCGCGAGGCCCGGATCGCCGCCGCGCTTGATCTTCTCGGCCGACTTCGCGAGGGCGGCGGACACGATCGCGGCGGCGTCGCCATCGCTCAGCTCCGACGCGTCGATGAGCCGCATCGCCTTGGCCACCTCGCCGCGACCGAGCGCGTCGCGGATCTCCGAGGCGCTCGCTCCGCGGCTCCGGACGACCTTCGTGACCGGGGGAGGCGGCGCCAGGGGAACGGTCGACACGACGGGCGCGGTGGCATCGGTCCCGCTCCCTCGCGCCCGATGGATGAGAAAGGCCGCCCCTCCGAGGATCAGGACCGCGAGGCCGACGCCGAGGCTCACCGCGAGCACGGTGTTTCCGCCGGCTGCTCCCTCGTCCACCTCGTCGAGCGCGGCCGCGAGCTCGTGAGCGGACGCGAAGCGGTCCTCGGCCTTCGGCGCGAGCGCCCGCGCGATCACGGCCTCGAGCGCGTCCGGACACTTCGCGAGCTCGCTCGGGGGCCGCCGCTTCTCCGCGAGCATGTCCTTGGCGATCACGAGCGAGGTGTTGCCGTCGTACGGGCGCACGCCCGTCACCAGCTCGTAGAGCACGACCCCGAGCGAGAAGACATCCGCGGCCGCCGTGGCCCCGAAGCCGCGGAACGACTCCGGGCTCATGTAGCCGGGCGAGCCGATCGCGGTCCCCGTCTCGGTGAGCGACTTCGAGTCCACGGAGAGCGAGAGCCCGAAGTCCACGAAGCGCGGCCGGTCCTCCGCGTCGAAGAGGATGTTCGCGGGCTTCACGTCGCGGTGGACGAACCCGCGGTCGTGGCAGCGGCCGAGCATGCGTGCCAGCTCCGCGACGAGCTCGGCGGCCTCGGCCCACGGGAGCCTCCCTCGCTCCTTGATCCGCGCCTCGAGAGACCCGCCCGGCATGAGATCCATCGCGAAGTAGAGCCGCCCGCCCGCCACGCCGCTCTCGTGGACGGGCACGACGTCCCCTGCGTCGAGTCGCGCGAGCGCGTCCGCCTCGCGGCGGAACCGGACGACGAGCTCCGGGTCCGCGTTCGACTCGAGGACCTTGATCGCCCGGACCTGCCCCGACGCGAGATGGCGCGCCCGGAAGACGCGGCCCATGGCACCGCGTCCGATCTCGGCCTCGATGGCATAGCCGCCGACGCTCGGACCCACGTGGACATCAGTCTGTCCGCAGAACACTTCCGGGGCCAGGCGTCGATGTCGGCGCGCCCGAACGTGCTCGCGCTCACGGTCTCGAACCTCGACTTCTTCGGCTACGGTGTGCCCGCCGCCCCGGCGAAGGTGGCGCACCCAAATTCGGAAAGCTGCGGGCGCGTCAACCCGCTACGTGGGTTGACGCTCCGCCGAAGGGCTGTTTCGTCAGAGATTTGTAACCGCGAGCAGTCCCCGCATGATTCGGCGCGTCAGTTGCCCTGGCCCGGGGAGAGAACGGTCCTAGGGGACCCCATCCGGGAGTGATCATGCGGAGTTTCGTCTACGCCCTCGTGGCCACGGTAGGCCTGCCCCTCGCGGCGCAGGCGCAGCCGGTGCCTCCCTTCTCCAAGGACCTCACCTTCACGACGATCACCAAGTCGTCGCACGGTGGGGCTCCCGCGGCGCAGAAGGTCATCCAGAGCAAGGCGGACTACTCCACCTTCTTCGGCGGGACTCCGCCCGCGACCCCCGCGGTCGACTTCACGAAGGAAGACGTCCTCGTCGTCGCGATGGGCCAGCGGAACACGGGCGGCTACGCGACCGAGATCAAGCGCGTCGAGTACATGACGGGCGGCTTCACGGGCGGCTTCGCGTTCGTCCACTACGTCGAGACCAGCCCCGCTCCGGGCTCGATCGTGACGATGGCGCTCACCGCGCCGCTCCACGTGGTCAAGCTCGACAAGGGTCCGATCCGTTACGTCTTCGTGAACGACACGCCGGCGGCGAACCCGAACTCGACGGCCCTCACGCTCAACAAGCCCCTCACGGGCTACACCATGACGATCACCGTCCAGGACAACGGCAAGGCGCGCCTCGTCCAGTCGAGCCCGACCGCGCACTACATGCCGATCGACGGCCAGGCGACCGCGGCCGAGCTCGCGAACTTCAACACGGTCGTCAAGAACGCCGTGGCTGCGACGCTCCCCTCGAACATCCCGGACCCGCGCGTCTTCATCGTCGCGCCGGACAACATCGCGCTCGAGTTCGTCCAGGGGACGAAGACCTACAACCTGACGGCGAACTACAACTACTACGACACCTACGAGTCGCGCGTGAAGCCGGTCGTCTCGGCGCTCGAGGGCATCGCGAACCGCTTGAAGGGCGTGACGCCTCCCCCGCCGCCGGCGTCCTTCGACAAGCTCTTCCACGCGTACTCGGGCGGTCTCGCGCCCTTCCAGGAGAGCATGACGCTGTCGAAGGATGGCGCGGTCACGGTCAACCGCACGGCGATCTTCACGGGCAGCGCGACCAAGCTCTACACGGGTCAGGCGACCACGGCCGAGCTCGGCAAGGTGAAGGCCGCGTTCGATGCCGCGAAGGTCAAGACGCTCCCGAGCACGATCAACGACCCGGTGCTGATCATGGACATCCCGTCCGAGCGCCTCGTCTCGACGATCGCCGGCACGGACTACACGGTGAACGTCACGAAGGCCGGCTTCTACATGACCTACGACGCCCGGATCCGGCCCCTCGTCGAGTCGCTCCGCGACATCAAGGAGCGGATCATCACCGACGCCGACGGGACCTCGGTTTACGGCCTCGTCACGTCCGGCCCGAGCGGCATCAAGCTCGACAAGTACACGGTCCCCTTCTCGTCGCCGCTCTACCGCGTCCTCAAGAGCCAGGTCGGCCGTCTCGTCGAGGCGCAGGCGCACATCAAGCCCGGCGACGTGCTCGACGTGATGTGGGTCCAGGGCGTCGCGAGCCAGGACGTGAACGTCCGCTCCTACTCCGCTTGGTGGGGCACCGTGCGCGCGACCGTCAAGAAGGGCGACTCCATCAAGGTGACGGGCGACAGCTCGTTTGCGAACTACTACCGGGTCGACGCGAACGGCGTCACGGGCTGGGCGTTCAAGCCCTACGTGACGATCGGCAACAAGCCGTAGACCCGGGATCGACTTTCTCTCTCTCTGCGTCCTCGTCCTCGGGCTCACCGAGGACGAGGACGCGTCCTTTCCGGTAGACTTCGCGGCCATGAAGAACGACCTCCTGACGAGAGCGGAGAGCACCGGCTACGCGGAGACGTCCCGCCACGCCCAAGTCCTCGAGTTCCTGAACGAGCTCGGAGCGCGCACCGACCTCGTGCGGATCGGTTCGATCGGCGCGTCGGGCGAGGGGCAGGACATCGCGTGCGCGATCGCGAGCGACCGCGGCTGCTTCACGCCGCAGGAAGCCCGCGCCCGGCGCAAGGCGATCGTCATGATCCAGGCGAACATCCACGCCGGCGAGGTCGAGGGCAAGGAGGCACTCCTCGCGCTCCTCCGCGACCTCACGCTCGGGAAGCGCGGCAAGAAGATCCTCTCGAGGATCTGCCTCGTCGCGATCCCGAACCTGAACCCGGACGGGAACGACCGGATCTCGCCCGCCAACCGGAAGCTCGACCTCGAGCACCTCGAGGGTCAGCACAACCCGCCGGGCGGCGTCGGCACGCGGAACACGGGCCAGGGCTGGAACCTGAACCGCGACTACATCAAGCAGGACGCGCCCGAGATGCGGAACCTCGCGCGCTTCTTCCAGGAGTGGTGGCCGCACGTCTTCGTCGACTGCCACACGTCGGACGGGAGCATCACCGCGTTCGACATGACCTACGACACGTCGCACTCGAACCAGACGCTGTTCCGCAAGCTCCAGAAGCCCGTGCGGCAGATGCTCGACTCGATCTCGAAGCGCATCGAGCGCGAGCACGGCTCGCGGAGCTACTGGTACGGCAACTTCGCGCGCGAGAACGACCCGCGCTCCGGGTGGCACACCTACCCCGCCCTGCCCCGGTTCGGGAGCCACTACCGCGGCCTCCAGGGCCGCATGGACGTCCTCCTCGAGACGTACAGCTACCTCGGCTTCGAGCGCCGCTGCGAGGTCATCGCGCTCTGGCTCGACGAGCTCGTGCGTTACGCCGCGAAGCACGCGAAGAAGATCATCCGGATCTGCGACGCCGAGGAGGAGCGGATCATCGCGCGCGGCCGCGAGCTCGACCCGCGGCCGACCGTCGGCGTGAACTACGGCGTCGCCGGACGTCAGGACGGCGCGCTCGTGTTCACGTACCCGGCGTACGCCCTGGACGCCGACGAGGCGCGCATCGTCTCCTTCGACGAGGAGAGCATCCGCGCCCCGAAGTACCCGGGCGAGGAGCTCGTCACCTATCGCGGCCCCCACAAGCGCTGGTTCGTCCCGACGGTCGCCGTGTCCACGCCCGCGGCCTACGTCGCGCCGGGGCACCTCGCCGAGCGCCTCCGCGGGCACGGAGTCCAGTTCGAGGTCCTCGACGCCCCGCGCGAGCTCGACGTCGAGAGCTACGTCGTCCTCTCGAAGGAGAAGACGTTCTCGCCCGACGTGGCCACGGTCCCCGTCCCGCGCGGAGGCTCCGAGGTGCCGCTCAGCCAGAAGCCCGCGCCCAAGCGCTTCGAGACGGTGGTCTCGGTGCGCCCGGAGCGGCGCCGCATCACCTTCGAGAAGGGCTCGCTCCTGGTCTCGACGGCGCAGCGCGCGGGCACGCTCGCGGTCTACCTGCTCGAGCCGCACTCGGACGACGGCTTCACGCGCTGGGAGTACCTCGACGCGCAGATCGCCGTCGGCGAGCTCCATCCCGTCCACCGCGTGCCGCGACTCTAGAGCGTGCGCATCGGCGGCTACGAGGTCGAGGGCGAGCTCGGCCGCGGCGGCGCCGGCGTGGTCTATCGCGCGCGCTCCGCGGACGGGAGACCCCTCGCGCTCAAGGTCCTGCTCACGGGCGACGAGAAGACGACGCTCGTCTTCGAGCGCGAGCGGCGTCTCCTCTCGGCCTTCACGAGCGACGAGGGCTTCGTGCCGCTCCTCGACTCGGGGACCGACGCGGGCCGTCTCTGGTTCGCGATGCCGCTCCTCGATGGCGGCACGCTCAAGGAGCGCCTCAAGCGCGGACACCTGCCCGTCCCCGAGGCCGTGGCGCTGGTGCGCGAGCTCGCCCTGACCCTCGCGCACGCGCACGAGCGCGGCGTCGTCCACCGGGACGTGAAGCCGGCGAACGTCCTCTTCGCGCGCTCGGGGGTCGACTCGGGAGACTGGGGCCGGCCGTTCCTCGCGGACCTGGGGGTCGCGAAGCACTTCCGCCGCGATGTGCCCGGCGCGAGCGCGAGCGCGTCGCACACCCAGGCGGGCTCCCTCCTCGGCACGATCGGCTACATGGCGCCGGAGCAGATCGACGACCCCGCGCGCGTGGGCCCCGCGAGCGACGTCTTCGCGCTCGGGGTCGTCCTCTACGAGTGCGTCGCGGGAGCGCGGCCCTTCCCCGCGAAAGGCCTCCTCGAGTACGTGCGGGCGCTCAAGAACCCGGCCCCGCGGCTCCGCGAGGTCGCGCCCGGGACGCCCTCGTGGGTCTCCGACGCCGTGGCGCGCGCGCTCGACGCCGACCTCGCGCGCCGTCTCCCGGACGCCGGCGCGTTCGCGCGAGCTCTGGACGCGGCGGCGGTCCGGCGCCGGCCCGGCGCGGGCGTCATCGCGGGCGCGCTCGTCGCCGTCGCCGTCGCCGGA
>CAZYLP010000481.1:0-6739 GCA_964648345.1 uncultured Planctomycetota bacterium | reverse complement strand
TGCTTCGCGAGCCCGAGGTCGGCGATGAGCGGCTCACCGGCCTCCGTGAAGAGGATGTTCTCCGGCTTCAGGTCGCGGTGGACGATCCCCCGCTCGTGAGCGACGCGGAGAGCGGCCGCGAGCTTGCGGCCGAGCGCGAGAGCCTCGGCCACTCCGAGCGGCCCTCGCTCGAGGCGCGCGCGGAGCGTGCCGCCCTTCACGAAGGGCATGACGAGGTGCGGGCCGCGGGGCGAGCTCCCCGCGTCGAGGAGCGGCACGAAGCCCTCGCGCGCCGTCACCTCTCCGAGGAGACGCCGCTCCCGCTCGAAGCGGGCGATCGCCTCGCCGTCCGCGCGGTGGAGGAGCTTGACCGCGACCTCGCGGCCCGAGGGCGTGCGGGCGCGGTACACGGAGCCGACCCCTCCGCGCCCGAGCTCCTCGACGACCTCGTATGGCCCGATCTTCCGCGCCGTCACGCCCCGAGTCCTCGTGGCCAGATACTCCCACGAGAACAGTGCGCCCGCGGAGTGTCAGCTCGCGCTGCGGAGCGAGCCGACGACCCAGCGCACGAGCATCGAGGCGACGCCCACGCCGAGCACGACGACCATGACCTGGCCGTAGACGAGCAGCCATCGCGTCTGGGTCTCGAGCGGCATCATGAAGGACGTCACGACGGGCACCAGGAGAGCGGCCGCGAACCAGGGTGTCGCGCCGGTGACGAGCGGCTTCCTCGAGCTGTTCATACGATTCCCTTCCTGGTCGGTGGAGGGGCGAAGCGCATGCCAGGCCCAAGTGCCGCTGCCGCCGATCTTCTGGTGGAAGGTGCCTTGCCGATCGACGAGACGCTTTCGCGTCGGACCTCCCCCCAACTCCGCGCGTGGTAAAAGGTCCCCATGCGCACGAAGATCCTCGCCGCCGCCCCGCTGCTCCTCCTCGCCGCGACGCTCGTCTCCGCGGGCGATGAAGCCAAGGAGCAGAAGTACCTCAAGAACGTGAAGCAGCTCACCCACGCGAAGCCCGGCGAGAAGTCGGGCGAGCCTTACTTCTCGCCCGACGGGAAGCGGATCATCTTCCAGTCGGTCCGCCCGGGGGCGCCCTACTACCAGATCTACGTCATGAACGCGGACGGCTCCGACCAGAAGCTCGTGAGCACGGGCAAGGGCAAGACGACGTGCGCCTACTTCGACCCCAAGGACGCGGACCGCTTCATCTACGCGTCCTCGCACCTGGACGAGCGCACGCACGCGGCCCCGAAGGAGGAGAAGAAGGGGTCCTACAAGTGGGACTACGACGACTCCTTCGACATCTTCAAGGGCTCGTTCAAGGCTCCCGAGAAGCCCGAGCGGCTCACCGACGCGAAGGGCTATGACGCGGAGGGCAGCTACTCGCACGACGGGAAGAAGATCTGCTTCACGTCGGGGCGCGAGGGCGCGAACCAGATCTACGTCATGGACGCGGACGGGAAGAACCAGACCCGCGTCTCGTCTCCTTCCCCCGAGGGCGAGAAGGACCCGATCGCCATGGGCGGTCCGTTCTTCATGCCGGGGGACGAGGAGGTCCTCTACCGCGGCCAGAAGGACGGCGACCCGCGGGCGCCGATGCACGTCTACATCACGAACCTGAAGACCAAGGCCACGCGCCGCCTCACGCGCACGCCGCGCATGAACTGGTGCCCGTATCCGCACCCGGACGGGAAGCGCGTCATCTACTCCGCGAGCCTGGGCGGCCACGGGAAGATCCAGTCGTTCCTCCTCAAGGCCGACGGGAGCTTCAAGGAAGTCCGGATCACGTGGCAGGAGGGCTTCGACGGCCTCCCGTCCTTCTCTCCCGACGGCAAGAAGATCGTCTGGACCTCGACGCGCGTCGGCGGCACGAGCGACGTCTTCGTCGCCGACTTCGTCGAGCCCGCGGAGTCGGACTACGAAGAACAGGTTGCTTCCGCTCCGGCCCACGGGGGCGAGCACGCGCACGCTCCGCCGCCCAAGAAGACCGACAGCGTCATCAAGGGCGGCGACAAGCCCGCCGCGGTCGCGGGCGCCGATCACATCGAGGAGCTCGGCCTCGTCCAGGACGTCCGCTGGCTCGCGGACGACGAGCGCGAGGGCCGTCGCGCGGGCTCGTTCGGCGAGAAGGAGGCCGCGCGGTACGTGCGCGCGCGCTTCGAGGAGCTCGGCGTCGCGCCGGGCGGCCCCGACGGCGCCTACGAGCAGCCGTTCCAGATCCTCGCGGGCGCGAAGATCATCGAGGAGAAGTCGCACTTCGCGTTCCGGGACCACGCCCGGATGTACGTCATGGGCAAGGACTGGAAGCCGCTCCTCTACTCGAAGTCCGGCGACGCGACGGGCGACCTCGTCTTCTGCGGCTACGGCATCCAGTCGAAGGAGCACGGGTACGACGACTACCTGTCCGTCGACCTCACGGGGAAGGTCGCGCTCATCTTCACGCGCGGGCCGCGCTGCGAGAACGGCGGCGCCTTCGGCGCCAAGCACCCGACGCTCCTCGAGGACCTGCGCTTCAAGGTCTCGCAGGCGAAGCACCACGGCGCGGCCGCGGTCATGTTCGTCCGCTCCGAGGGCGAGTCGTGGCTCGAGCTCGGCTACGGCGACCCCGGGATCCCCGTCGGCCAGTTCTCGCGGGACATGCTGAAGCTCTTCGCCCACGGCGGGACCGACCTCGAAGCGCTCCGCAAGGAGATCGACGAGAAGCTCGAGCCGCGCTCGCGCCCCGTCACGCGCAAGATCAACGAGACCACGAAGGCGCCCTTCCCCGTCCACATGAGCATCCAGATCGAGAAGGTGACCGCCGAGTCGCGGAACGTGATCGGCCGCATCCAGGGCACGGGCGACTCGCGCGACGTGATCGTCGTCGGAGCGCACATGGACCATCTCGGGCTCGGCGGCGACGGCTCGCTCGCTCCCGGCGCGAAGGCGATCCACCACGGCGCCGACGACAACGCCTCGGGGACGGCCGGCATGCTCGCGATCGCGCGGGCGCTCAAGAGCTTCCCCTTGAAGCACACGGTCCTCCTCGTCGCGTTCGGCGGCGAGGAGATGGGCCTCCTCGGGAGCAACTTCCTCGTGAAGCACTCGCCGATCGCGCTCGAGCGCGTCGAGTGCATGCTCAACATGGACATGATCGGCCGGCTCGGGAAGGAGCCGCTCGTTGTCGGCGGCAGCGGCACGGCCAAGGAGTGGCCGCAGGTCATCGAGGGCGCGGCGAAGGACGCCGCGCTCGATGTCGCTCCGAGCAAGGACGGCTTCGGGCCGTCCGACCACGCGAGCTTCTACGGGAAGAACATCCCCGTCTTCTTCCTCTTCACGCGGAGCCACGCCGACTACCACAAGCCGTCGGACACCGCGGACAAGATCGACGGCCCGGGCCTCGAGAAGGTCTCTCGCTTCGCGCTCGCGCTCCTGCGCCGCGTGGACGCGCTCCCCGCGCGCCCGACGTTCGAGAAGACGGGGAGCGACCCGCACGTCGCGGGCGGCGTCGTCACGGGCGAGAAGGGCCCTTACTTCGGGAGCATCCCGGACTACGCGGAGGGCGAGGAGGGCTCGGACGGCGTCAAGATCACGGGCGCGCGCCCGGGCAGCCCCGCCGACAAGGCCGGGATCAAGGCCGGCGACCGGATCGTCGAGTTCGACGGGCGGGCGATCAAGAACCTCTACGACTACACGTACGCGATCCGCGGCACGAAGGCCGGGAAGCCCGTGAAGGTCGTCGTCGTGCGCGACGGCAAGAAGGTCGACCTCGAGGCGACACTCATCGAGCGCTGAGATGACCCTCGATCCGGGAGGCCGGCTCGGCCCGTACGAGCTCCAGGACTCCCTGGGGCGCGGAGGCATGGGCGTCGTCCACCGCGCGCGCGACACGCGCGATGGCCGCGCCGTCGCGCTCAAGGTCATCCACTCGGACGTGCTCACCTCGGGCGAGTCCGCGGCCGACGAGCGCTTCCTCCGCGAGGCGCGGGCCGCTCAACGCATCGAGCATCCGAACGTCGTCCGCGTCCTCGACGCGGGCGAGGAGCGGGGCACCTCGTACATCGTCTTCGAGCTCGTCGAGGGGCTCGCGCTCGACGAGCGCCTCCTGAAGACGGGGAAGATCCCCTGGCGCGAGGCCGCCTCGATCGCCGCGGCCGTCGCGCGCGGCCTCGCGGCGGCTCACGCGAAGGGAGTGATCCATCGAGACGTGAAGCCCGGGAACGTCATCTGCTCCCCGAACGGCGCCGTGAAGCTCGCGGACTTCGGGCTCGCGCGCGGCACCGAGACGGGTGGCTCCCTCGACGGGGCGCTCACCCGCCTGGGCGAGGTCGTGGGCACCCCCGAGTTCCTCTCCCCCGAGCAGGCGAACGCCGCGGGTCAGGTCGGGCCGGCGAGCGACCTCTACTCGCTCGGCGCGACGCTCTTCACGCTCCTCACGGCGACGCACCTCTTCGAGGGCCCGGCGATCTCGCAGTACCAGCAGCACCTCCGCGCGACACCCGCGGCTCCGAGCGCGCTCGCCCCGGACGTCCCGCGTGCGCTCGACGCTCTCGTGCTCCGCCTCCTCGCGAAGGACCCGGCGGCCCGCGGCGGGAGCGCCGCGGACGTGGCGCGCGAGCTCGATGCGATCGCGGGTCCGCCGCGCGGCGAGAAGCCCGGCGCGCTCGCGCGGGTCGCCGTGCGCGTCGGAGTCGGGCTCGTCCTCATCGCGCTCCTCGCGTTCGCTCTCGTGGATCGGGCCGCGGAGCCGGCCGCTCCTCCGCCGCCGCCTCAGCCCTCGGCTCCGGCGCGCGCGTTGCCTCAGCCGGCGCAGCCCGTCGGGCCGGCTCAGTGCCGGTCGTTCGCCGCCACGAAGCGGACGAGGCTCATGGGCTTCGTGGGGAGCTACGCGTGGCGCCACTCGCAGCCGATCGAGGCGCTCGCGTGGGCGCCCGACGGGCGCACGCTCTTCTCGACGGGCGGCTGGACCGAAAAGACGGTCCGCGCGTGGCGCGCGCCCGAGGGCTCGGAGCTCTGGACCGAGCGCCTCGACGACGTGGCGAGCGCGCTCGACGTGAGCGCGGACGGGAAGCTCGTCGCGGTCGGGTGCCACGACGGGAGCGCCCAGCTCCGCGATGCAGCGAGCGGCGCGCTCGTCGCGGAGCTCCCCCCGCTCGGCGGCGACGTGCGCGGGATCGCCTTCGTGCCGCGGCGCGCGTGCGTCGTCTACGGCGGGCGCGACGGCCGGATCAAGTGCGTGGACACGAAGACCCTCGGCACGCTCTGGAACCAGGACGCGGGCTCGCCCGTCGAGGGTGTCGTCGCCGACCCGAAGGGCGCGCTCGTCGCGACCGCGCTCCACTCGGGCGACCTCATCCTCTGGAAGTCCGAGTCGGGCGACCACGGCCCGAGCGTGAAGGCGGAGGACGGCTTCGAGCTCGCGTGCCTCGCGTGGGCGCCCGACGGGAGCTCGATCGCGACGGGCAACAGGAACGGCGCGATCACGCCGCGCCTCCCGCTCAACCTCGACCGGCAGGGCGAGGCGCTCCCTCCCCACAAGGAGGGCGCCGGCGCGCCCGTCGTCGCGCTCACCTTCGTGAAGGACGAGAACCGGCTCGTCTCCTCGCTCCTCGGGGGCGACGTCCTCTACTGGCAGCTCACGGGGCCGAAGCTCATCGACCACGCGCTCCGCGGCTTCGGGGTCACGAAGGCCCTCGCCGCGACGGCGGATGGCCGGAAGCTCGCGACGGGTGGCGACGATCGGCGGATCCGGGTCTTCGACCTCCTCCCCGACCGCACGCGCCCGTACGAGGAGCCGTTCCAGGGCAACACGTTCGTCTCGAGCATCGCCGTCATCGACTCCGACCGCGTCGTCGTGGGCGGCGACGACGGCGCTCTCCACCTCCTCGACACGGGGAGCGGCCGCGAGCGCGTCGTGCCTCTCGGCCGCGGCGCGATCCACGCGGTCGTCGCGACCGGCGACCACCGCCGCGTCTTCTGCGGGACCAGCACGGGCGCGATCGTCGAGCACGTCGTGGGCTCGTCGGACGGCCGCGAGGTCGGGAAGCTCCAGGGCGCCGTCAAGGCGCTCGCGCTCTCGTCCGACGACCTGCGCCTCGCCGCGGGGAGCGACAAGGGGCAGCTCTCGTCGTGGCTCCTCGGGCAGAACGGCGAGCTCGAGAAGCCGCAGCCGTTCCCCCTTCCGAGGAAGCCGATCGACTCGATCGCGTGGTCGGCCGACGGCAAGCGGCTCGTCGCGGTCATGAGCTCGGGGCTCATCTTCGTGTCGGGACACCAGCCGGCCCAGTTCCGGAACACCGGCTCGCACCTCGTCTCGGTCGCGTGCGGCCCCGACAAGGACCGCGCGCTCGTCTCCGCGCACGAGGAGAAGCTCGTCCTCTGGGACCTCGCGACCAACGAGCCGGTCGAGGTCGCGCTCCCCTCGGGCAGCGAGCTCACGCGCTGCGTCTGGCTCGACGCGCGCCACGTCGCGGTCGGGTCGTACGACGGGACGATCCGGATCCTGGACGTCGCGCGGGCCGTGACCGTGGACACGATCTCGCTCGCGGGGAGCCACGACTTCGCGACGGCGCTCGCCGCGCGCGGGAGCGACCTCTACGCGGTGACGGCGCGCGGCGTCGCCCTCCGCTTCGCCGTCGCGCTCGGGGGCGAGTGACGTGGAGCGACTGGGGCCCTACGTCATCGAGGGCGAGCTCGGGCGCGGCGGCATGGGCGTCGTCTGGCGCGCGCGCGACTCGCGGACGGGTCAGGTCGTGGCGTTGAAGACGATCGCGCTCGGC
>CAZYLP010000480.1:3835-6743 GCA_964648345.1 uncultured Planctomycetota bacterium | reverse complement strand
GCGGGGGAGCCGCCCTTCGAGGGCGAGTCCGCGTTCGACGTGATCGCGAAGGTGCTCGAGGGCGAGTTCGTGCCGCTCCGGGTCGCGCGGCCGGAGGTGCCGGCGTGGCTCGCCGCGGCCGTGCAGCGCGCCCTCGCGAAGGAGGTCGGCGACCGCTTCAAGGACGCGCTCGAGCTGAGGCGCGCGCTCGAGCCGCCTCCCGCGAGCCGCGCGCAACTCCGGGCGGGGCTCGCCGGGGCGGGCGTCGCGGCGGTCGCGTTCGCGGCGGTCGGCGCGGTCGCCTTCTGGCCGCCGTCTCGCCCGGAGCCCCCGCCGTCGCCGCCGCCCGCCACGCCGCGGCCCGTGTCTCCGCCGCCGCAGCCTCCGCCACCGCGCGCGCGATCCCGGGCCCGCATGCGCCCCGAGGACGCGCACCGTCTCGAGGTCGAGGTCTTCAACGCGATCCGCCGGCGCGACGTCGAGACGGTGCTCCCCGCGTGCCGGGCGGCCGCGGAGCAGTTCCCGGACGACTCGCGCGCGATCCACTTCGACGGCGTCGCGGTCGCGAACGAGCCCGGGCGAGCGCTCGAGGGCCGGCGCCTCCTCGCCCGCGCGGCGCGCCTCGGCGACCTCGAGGACACGCAGGTCATCCGTACGATGATCGTCCACCAGGGCCTCGGGTTCGACCTCGCGGCCGCGGCGCTCGGCGCGCAGGAGGTCCGCTTCCGTCCCCTCGTCAAGGTCTACCTCGCGTCCGTGCTCCTCGTCATCGCGCCGCCCTACGCGGACCCCGTTCGGGCGAGGGAGATCCTCGACACGGACGGTCAGACGCCGGCCCTCGTGTACATGGTCCAGGTCCTCCACGCGCGGTTCGGCGCCGGCGAGTTCGAAGAGGCGAAGCGGGGCTTCGAGGAGCTGGCCGACCGGAGCGGCGTCCCGCCATCGCTCCGGGCCCTGTGCCTCGAGCGTGCGAGCTGGTGCCGGGCGGACACGCCGCGCGATCGCATGGGGCACTTCACGTCCCCCGAGCTCCAGGGGACCGGGTGGGTCGAGGCGCTCAACGAGGCCTCGCAGGCGTGGCGCGCGCACTGGGACCCCGCGCGGGCCGAGGAGCCGGCGCGGCGTCTCCTCGGGCTCGCGGCGAGGGAGGCGGCCATCCACGACGACGAGCAGGCCGCGATCTCCTACCTCCAGGCGGCTCGAGCCTTCGAGGCGGCGATGCAGGCCGCGGATCGGATCGCGGCGCTCCGCCGCGGGCTCGAGAGCGCGCGGCGCGCCAGGGTCGACGTCCGCGCCCTCCTCGCGCGCACGCTCGCGCGCGCGCTCCCCGCGACCGACCCCGAGGCGGAGACGGTCGCCGCGCTCGCCGTCGAGCCTCCGCCCGCGGGCGAGGAGGAGAGCCGCGTCCCCGAGGAGATCGCCGACGGCTGGCTCGTCGTGGCCGAGGTCGCGGCGGCTCGCGGCAAGAAGAAGGAGGCCCGCGACGCGCTCGCGAAGGGCCTCGGTGGGAAGCCGTTCGACCGCCGCCCCTTCGAGGCGCTGAGGCAGCGCGTCGAGGGTCAGTAGCTCCCGCCGGCCGCCGCGGCCTTCATGGCCGCGCCGCCGAGCGAGGGGAGCTCCTGGAGGATCTTGACGCTTGCGGACGCGCCGATGCGGGTCGCGCCCGCGTTCAGCATCAGGGTCGCGTCCTTCTTCGTCCGGACGCCGCCCGACGCCTTGACGCCCATCTCGGCGCCGACGACCCGCCGCATGAGCGCCACGTCGGCGACCGTCGCGCCGCCCGTCGAGAAGCCCGTCGAGGTCTTCACGAAGTCGGCGTTCGCGCGCTTGCTCGCCTCGCACGCGGCGATCTTCTGCTCGTCGTTCAGGAGCGCGGTCTCGAGGATGACCTTCAAGATCACGCCGTGCGTCGCCTCGCGGACGGCGCGGATGTCCTGCTCGACGAGGTCGATCATGCCCGACTTCAAGGCGCCCACGTTGAGCACCATGTCGATCTCGGTCGCGCCCTCCGCGATCGCGCGGCGCGCCTCCTCCGCCTTCGTCTCCGCGCGGTTCGCTCCGAGCGGGAAGCCGACGACGGTGCACACGGCGACCGGGTGACCCTTGAGGAGCTTGGCGCAGAGCGGGACCCAGAACGGGTTCACGCAGACGCTCGCGAACTGGTACTTCGCGGCCTCGGCGCAGAGGTAGGTGACCTCGTCCTTCGTCGCCTCGGGCTTGAGGAGCGTGTGGTCGATCGCGGCCGCGATCTTCCGCTCGAGCGCGCCTATGCCGGGCGCCGAGCCGATGCGATCCGCGCCGTGCGCGTGGACGGCGTCGGCGCCGTCGGGGCAGACCTTGGCGCAGTGGCCCTTCGTCGTGCAGGCGGCGCAGAACGGCGGGCCGACGTTCTCGGGGAACTTCGGGGACTGGGCGCCCGGCCCGCGCGCCATGCGGCGCGCGATCTCGTCCGAGATCCGGTCGATGAGCTTCTCGAGGTCGAGGCCCTGCAGTCGCGGATCCACTCGTTACTCTCCCCGCTCCGTGCGCTCGGCCACGGAGGTGCCCATGAGCTTCTTCTCGTCCGCGAGCTCGAGGTCGTCCACGACCGCGACGACGACGGCCTGCACCGGGTTCTTCTCGTCGTCGAAGATCAGGCGCGCGCCCGAGCCCTCCTTGTTCACGAGGACGAGGTCCTCGGGCCCCGCCTGCGCGACGTCGAGCGCGAGGAAGGAGGGCGCGACCTTCGTCTCGGTGTCGAGGCCGACCGGCTGGCAGATGAGGAGCTTGTTCCGGGTCAGGTGCTCGTTCTTCTGCGTCGAGGTGACGCTCCCCTGAACGCGGCAGAGGATCACTTGGACACCTTCTTCGTCTTCGCCGACCCCTTCGGCTTCCGCGGCGTCGCGGACGAGGACGGGACCGAGGCGAGCCGAAAGCTCGTCTCGACGCT
>CAZYLP010000480.1:0-3825 GCA_964648345.1 uncultured Planctomycetota bacterium | reverse complement strand
CGCGGACACGTTCTTCTCGTGAAAGTCGATCGAGTCGATGATCCCGACCAGCGAGCAGTCGATCGGGACCATGGGCCGGAAGAAAGGGATCACCGCCTCGTAGGCCGTGACGTAGTAGACGAGCTCGCCCTCGCCCGCGCCGACGGTGTCGATCGCGGCGAGCGGGTGACCGAAGGGCTGGAGGTCGCAGGAGAGCGGCTGGATGATCTGGATCTTCGCGCCCTCGAGGTCGGGGTTCTTGCGCGTCGCCCAGAGAGTCCCTATCACCCGAGCCACGTTCACGGAGCACCGCGCCTTGCTGCCGCTCGTCTCATCGGGTGAAGGCCCTCTCGAGCGCGTGGATCTTGGCCACCCGCTTCCCGTGACGGCCGCCCTCGAACCCGGTCGCGAGGAACGCATCGAGCACGGCCTTCGCGCCGTTCTCGTCCACCCAGCCGGAGCCGAGGCAGAGGACGTTCGCGCGGTTGTGCCCGCGCGAGTTCTTCGCCGCCTTCGCGTCGTGGCACGTCGCCGCGAAGACGCCCGGGATCTTGTTGAGCGTCATGGCGCCGCCGATCCCGGCGCCGTCCACGAAGACGCCCCAGGCCGCGTCGCCGAGCGAGACCGCGCGCCCGACGCGCGCCGCGAAGTCCGGGTAGTCGCAGGAGGACTCGCTCGTCGTGCCCTGGTCGAGCACGGTCACGCCGCGCGCGGCGAGGTGCTTCTTGAGCGCCTCCTTGAGCTTGAAGCCGCCGTGGTCGGAGCCGATCGCGATCGCGCCGCCCTGCTCGGCGGGGGCGGCCTCGGCGTCCGCCTCGCCGCTCCCGGACTTCGCCGCGGGCGCCGGCGCGGCGCCGATCCGGATCTCGACGCCGAAGCGCTCGGCCGCGTCGTGCGCGAGCGGCGTCACGATCGCGCCCTCGGGGACGTGCAGGACGCCGCCCTTCTCGCGCGCGGCGATCACGTCGGACTCGTTGACGAAGGCGCGAGCGGCCCCCCCCATGCCCCCCCCGCTTCGCGGGGGGGGATGGGGGGGGCCGCTCGCGTTGAGCGCTTCCCGCAGCGCCTCGCGCGCGACGGCACGGATCTCGGCGGGTGACGGCGCGTCAGCCACGGATCACCTAGAGCTCCGGCTGCGCGTCGAGCTCGGCGAGGACGCGGTCGGCGCGGCGCTGGTAGCTCTTCTCGAGCTCGGCCGTGTCCTTCACCGCGAGGTTCTCGACGACGGCCATGACGACCGCGTCCACGGGGCGCTTCTCCGTCACCTTCGTCTGCCGCGCGGAGGAGCCCTGGCACACGAGGACGACCTCGCCCACGCCCGCCTGGACCGTGTCGACGGCGATGACGAAGCTCGGCTGCGGCTTGTACTCGAGGTCGAGCTGACGGACGACGAGGAGCTTCAAGCCCTCGAGCTTCTCATCCTTGCGCGTCGCCCAGACGGTGCCGATCACGCGGCCCAGCAGCATGCGAGCTCCCCTCGTGGAAGGGCGCAATGATACGGGGGGGCCCGCGGAGCATCAAGCTCGCCCGTGGCCACGGTTTGAGTGGCGGCTCAGAGCTCGGGCGGGTCGAAGACGAACGTGCGGACCGAAGGGTCGGGCGGCGGGTCCTCGCCCTCGCCCGGCTTCTTCTTCTTGGCCGCGTCGTCGTCGAGGATCACGGTGCGGAACTCGGGCGGCCGGTCGTCTTCGTCGTCGGCGGGCCTGGCGGGCTTCTTCTTCCCCGCGGGCGCAGGCGGCGGCGGAGGAGGTGCGGGCGCCGCCTCGAAGTCGGGAGTGCCGTCGAAGACGAACGTGCGGAGCGCGGGGTCGGCCGCGGGGCTGGGCTTCTCGTCGAACCCGGGGTCCTCGTCGAAGACGAACGTCCTCACCGCCGCATCCTGAGCCGGGGGCGGCTCGGGCTTCTTCACCGCGTCGGGCTCGTCGAAGCTCGGGTCCTCGTCGAAGACGAACGTCCTCACCGCCGCGTCCTGGACGGGCTCGTCCTTCTTCTTCCTGGGCGGTTCCTTCTTCGCGACGTCCTTCCGGGGAGGCTCGGGCTTCTTCTCGACCTTGGGCTCCTCGAAGCTCGGGTTCTCGTCGAAGACGAACGTGCGGAGCGCCGCGTCGGTCCCGGCCGGGGTCGGCGGCTTCTCCGCCGCCTTCGGCTCGTCGTCGAAGCTCGGGTTCTCGTCGAAGACGAACGTGCGGACCGCGGCGTCGTGGACGGGCTCGTCCTTCTTCTTCCTGGGCGGCTCCTTCTTGGGCGGGTCCTTCTTGGGAGGCTCGTTCTTCGCGGGCTCCTCGAAGCTCGGGTTCTCGTCGAAGACGAAGGTCCGGAGCGCGGCGTCCGTGCCGGCGGGGACCTCCGGCTTCTTCTCGGGAGCTCTCTCGGGCGGCTTCTCGGCCTTGGGCTCCTCGAAGCTCGGGTCCTCCTCGAAGACGAACGTCCTCACCGCCGCGTCGGGCTCGTCCGAGCGGAGGATCTCCTTCTTCGCGGGTGGCTTGGGCGGCGCGGGCGGTTTGGGCGGCTCGGGCCTCTTCGACGGAGGCGGCGGCGGAGGAGGCGGCGCGGCGCTCGGCGGCGGAGGCGGCGGCAGCGGGGCCGGAGGAGGCGGCGCGAACTTCGACTTCAAGCCGAGAGGCGCCGAGTCGGAGGGGAGGAAGTCCGCGTAATCGGCGAGCGGCGGCTCTTCGTACGGGTTCGTGCCCGACATGGGCGGAGGCGCCGCGGCGGGCCGATTCACGTCGGCGTCCGTGTCCACGGTCCGGTCGACGTTGCTGAAGTCCTTCGGCTGGTCCTCGAAGACGAACGTGCGGAGGGCCTCGCGGCCGGCGCCGTCGTCGTCGATGTGATCGGTCGAGGCCGTGCGCGACGGGAGGATCACGGCGGGGGGCGGTCCGAAGTCGAACGTCACGTCCGAGCTGTTGGCCTCCTGCTTCGCGGCCGCCGGCACCGACGGCGGCGCGGGCGGCTTCGCGACCGTGGGCTGCACGACCGGCATCGGAGCCGTGCGCGGCGCCGGGACCGGGGCCGCCGGGCGCGGCGTCGGGGCCGGAGCCGGCGGTGGCGGGGCGGGCTGCGCCTTCGGCGCCGCTGACATGGGCAGGTCGATCGCCTGCGAGCTCCCCGGAAGGCGGTCCTTGTCCGCGAGCTTCGCCGTCGGCGCCGTCGCGCCCTCCGCGGCGGCCGCTCGCAGCTCGAGCGTCGAGTAGCCCACGCGGATCTGGTCGTTCCACTTGAGCGTCTGCGTCCCGTTCTGCTTCATCTTGACGCCGTTGATCTTCGTGCCGTTCGTCGAGCCGAGGTCGACGACGACGTACTCCTTGCCGCGACGCTCGACGCGGCAGTGCTCGCGGGAGCACTTGATGTCCATGATGACGATCTGCGCGCTCACGCCGCGGCCCATGGTGAACTTCTCTTGGTCCGGCGGGAGCGGCCACACCTTCCCCTTGTCGGTGCCCTCGAGGCAGTAGAGGAGCGCGGGTCCGTCGATCGCCTCGCTCACGGGGCGCGAGTGGCCCGGCGGAGCGCCGGGCTCGCCCTTCGCCGCGGCGCCCGCGAACTTGAGGGAGACGCTGCCGACGCCGATCTCGTCGCCGTCGCTCAGCACGGTCGGCTTCTGGATCTTCTGCCCGTTGACCGTGACGCCGTTCCCGTTGAGGTCGAAGAGGGTGAACTTCTTGTCCTCGCGGAAGATCCGGATGTGGTTCGCGACGACGCCCGTCCCGTCGAGCTTGAAGCCCGCGGCGCCGGGAGCGCTCCCGATGTCGAACACGGCCTTGCCGTCGAGCGCTAGCTCCGTACCCGCCTGGCGCCCCTGCGTCACCGTGAGCTTCGCCGGCATCCTCAGCCCGACCCCGCCAT
>CAZYLP010000479.1:0-6754 GCA_964648345.1 uncultured Planctomycetota bacterium | reverse complement strand
TCGTTCGCGCTGCTCGGCGAGCACCCCGTCCTCGAGGACGCGGCGCGCGCGAACGGGACCTTCCTGAACGGGATGCGCATCCCGCCGCAGCAGGGCTTCGTGCTGCGCCCCGGCGATCGCATCGAGATCGCGCGACGCTCGATCACCTACGGCGTCGAGCTCCCGAGCGACGGCTACGCGATCCCCGAGCCCGCGGAGCGCTCCTGGCCGGTGAAGGAGCTCCTCGCCGGGGCGACGGGCGAGGAGCGCGGCCTCGCCGACCGCTTCCGCCGGGAGCTCGCGGCGGTCTCGGCCGTCCGCGGTCTGACCGCGTGCATCGAGGCGACGTGCGAGGAGCTCCGCGCGCACGCCGGCGCCGTCTTCGTGCCGCACGCGACGCACGAGCTCGAGGCCGTCGCCGCCCTGCCCTCGGCGGACAGAGTGGCCGGGCTGTCGGCGCTCGCGGTCACGATCATGGCCAGCGAGCGGGGCCGCATCGTGCGGCAGCGAGCCACGACCACGCGGCCCGCGAACGAGTCGACGTTCGTCGAGCCGATCGTCAGCGCGGCGGCCGTGCCGCTCCTCAAGGGTGGCCTGCCCCTCGGAGTGCTCGCGGTCGAGCGGCGCGAGGCGCCCCGCCTCGAGCGCGCCGACCTCGTCCGCCTCGCGGTGATCGCGGAGCGCCTCGGGGAGGCTCTCGGCGAGCAGTGCCCGGGCGACCAGGACACCCGGTTCGGATTCGACGCGTGAGCGCCCGTGGCTGACCGGCTCTCGGGGCTCATGCCCTTCGCGATCGCGCTCGCCCTCGGTCTCCTCGTGGGCGTCGAGCGGCAGCGCTCCCAGACGCACACCGACCCGAAGTTCCTCCCCGGCGGGATCCGGACCTTCCCGCTCGTCGCGCTCCTGGGCTGCTGCGCGGCATGGAGCGCCGAGCACGTCCACCCGCTCGGTCTCGTCGCCGTGGCGACGATCGTGGGCGCGCTCGTCGTCGCGTCCTACATCCTCACCGGGCTGCGCGGCGACCACGGCATGGCGACGGCCCTCGCCTCGGTGCTCACCTTCATCTTCGGCGTCATGGCCTACGCGAAGCAGCCGCTCGTCGCGGCCGCGCTCGCGGTCACGACGACCGCGCTCCTCTCGCTCCGGCGTCCGCTCCACGAGCTCGCGAAGCGGATCGAGGAGGCGGACCTCTACGCCGCGCTCAAGCTCGCCGCGCTCACCGTCGTCGTCCTTCCGGTGCTCCCCGACACCGAGCTCGGGCCGAAGCCGTACGACATCTTCAATCCGTTCAAGATCTGGCTCCTCGTCGTCATGATCGCCGCGATCGCGTTCGGCGGGTACGTCGGCTCGAAGCTCCTCGGCCCGGGCCGCGGGATCGTCGCGATCGGTGCGCTCGGCGGGCTCGCGTCGAGCACGGCCGTCACGCTGTCGCTCTCCGGGCGCAGCAAGGAGGCGCCCGACTCGTCCCGGACGTTCGCGCTCGGGATCGCGATCGCGTGGGCGATCATGTTCGGTCGCGTGCTCTTCGAGGTCGGCGTCGTCGCGCCGTCGGTCGCGGTCCGCCTCGCGGTCCCCATGGGCTGCTCCATGGTCGCGGCGATCGCCGGCGCCGGCGTCCTCTACTGGCACTCGCGGCGCGCGGACCCGCCGGCGATCTCCTTCACGAACCCCTTCTCGATCTTCTCGGCCATGCGCTTCGGGGCGATCTTCGCGATCGCGATCCTCGTCGCGCGCTTCGCGCAGCTCACCTTCCAGGACGCGGGCGTCGTCGCGGCGGCCGCGCTCACGGGCGCGGTGGACGTGGACGCGGTCACGCTCTCCATCTCGAAGCTCGCGGTGAAGGGCGATGTCTCTCACGGCACCGCGGTGACGGCGATCATGACCGCGGCCGCGAGCAACACCGTCTCGAAGGCGGTGCTCGCGTCCGCGATCGGGTCACGGGCCCTCGCGAAGGCGCTCCTCCCGCTCGTCGCGCTCACGCTCGCCGCGGGTGCGGCGGGCGTGCTCCTCGCGCGCTGAGGTCTCACCGGTGTCTTGAAGTCGCGCACGGTCGCCGCGCCGCTGTTCTGCCGGCGCGGCCCCGGATAGGCTCTCTGCGTGGCGGACTCGCTCCACCGGCTCCTCGTCGACTCCCTCGGAGACCAGGCGCTCTTCGCGCTCGACCCCGAGGGCAAGGTCGCCTCGTGGAGCCCCGCCGGGACGGCGTTCTTCGGCTTCGCGGCCGGCGAGATCGTGGGCCGGCACGTCTCGATGCTGTTCGCGGACGGCGAGCTCTCGCGCGTGGCGGCGGGCGAGGTCACGGGGCGCGCCTGGTGCGTGAGGAGGGATGGCTCGCGCTTCCGGGCCCACGTCGAGCTCACGCGCTTCGGCGGCGCCGTCCGTCCCGACCGCGCGACGGACGAGGGGCTCCTCGACATCACGGACAGCATGGAGGCGGTCGTCGCGAAGTGCAGCCGCGACCTCCGCTACGTCTGGGTCAGCAAGGCCCTCGGGCGCTGGCTCGGCCGCACGCCCGAGGAGATCGTCGGACGCCCGATCGTCGAGATGCTCGGCGAGAAGGGCCTCGAGCTCATCCGCCCCCGCTTCGAGCGCGCCCTCGCGGGCGAGCGCGTCGATTTCGAGGAGCGGATCGACTACCCCTCGCGTGGCCCACGGTGGATCCACGCCGTCTACACGCCCTACCGGGACGAGAGCGGCGACGTCGCGGGCTGGGTCTCGGTCGTCACGGACATCACCGAGCGCCGCCGCATCGAGGAGGCGCTCCGCCTCGCCGACCGGCGCAAGGACGAGTTCCTGTCCTTCGTGTCGCACGACCTGAGGAACCCGCTCGGCGTCATCACCATGAGCGTCGCGGGGCTCACGTCCCGCGGCGAGCTCGTCCCCGAGCGGGTGCTCAAGGCCGGCGAGAGGATCCAGCGCGCCGCCGAGCAGATGGCGAAGCTGATCGGCGACCTCCTCGACGTGGCCAGCATCGAGGCGGGCCGGCTCCGAATCGAGGCGGCACCGTGGGATGCCGGCGTGCTCGTCGGAGAGGCCGTGGACGCGATCACGCCGCTCGCCGTCCAGAAGGGCGTCTGGATCGAGACCAAGCTGCCCGAGGACGCGGTGCGCGTCTCGTGCGACAGGGGCCGCGTCCTCCAGGTCCTCGGCAACCTCATCGGGAACGCGATCAAGTTCACGCGCGACGGGACGACCGTCGCCGTGAGGGTCGAGGCCACGACGGAGGAGGCTCGCATCACGGTGAGCGACTCCGGGCCCGGGATCTCCTCCGAGCAGCTCGAGCGCGTCTTCGACCGCTTCTGGCAAGCCGAGCAGGCGAAGCGGGCGGGGCACGGCCTCGGGCTCTACATCGCGAAGGGGATCGTCGAGTCCCACGGCGCGCGCATCGGCGCCGAGAGCATGGTCGGGCAGGGCTCGACGTTCTGGTTCACGCTCCCGCTCGCACGCTAGAACCGGAAGATCACCTGGACGTTCCCGCCCCCGAACTCGGGCGTGTCGATGCGGAACGTCAAGTTGCCGACGACGCTCACGTTGTCCCGGAAGCGGTACTCGACGGCCGTGTTCACCTTCGCGAGGATCCCCTCGTCGCGGTCCCTCGCCTGCGTCGGGTCGCGCTCGACCTCCTTCGAGAGGAGGTAGCCCACGTAGAGCGCGGGGTGGAACGCGAGCCCCTCGGCGAGCGAGGGGAGGGTGAGGACGTAGCCCACGAACGCGTAGAGCTCGCGCCGGAACGTGCGGGCCGTCTGCACCGGAGTCAGCGAGAGGCCGCCGCGCGGCTGCGTGTACTCGTGGAGGTACTGGCCGTGGAGCCCGAGCTCGAGCACGTCCGTCGTCGCCCAGTTCGCGGGCGTCGTGCGGGCGAGGACGTCGCGCGGCACGACGTGACCGCGCGAGGAGAGCTCGGGCCCGATCCCGCCGCGCTCCCTGGCCGGGCGCGCGCCCCACGGCCGCGCGAGCGAGTCGTCGCTCGGCTCGCGGCGGTCGGCCTCGATCGCGCCCGCGTCCTGGACCTCGCGGCCCTCGCCGAGATAGACGTTGGCCTCGAGCCAGACCTGACCCGCGTCGCGGCGGAAGCGGTCGTCGAGCTCGGGCGTGGCCGTATAGGAGCGCAGCTTCCCGGTGCTCTCGGCCACGACGTCGATGTCGAAGACGAGCGCGCGCCCGAACGGGACGATCACCTCGAAGCCGCCGCGCGCCTTCTCGATCGCGGCGTGACGGAATCCGTCGGCCGGGAACTTGCCCGTCACGCGCGGCTGGTAGCCGAACCACGCGGACGCGAACGGCCCGTACTCGCCGAACGCGGCCTCGAAGTTGCCGAGGAAGGCGAGGGGCATGCCGTCGAGCTCGGCGCCCGACTTGTTCTTCTCGTTGTAGAAGCTCGCCGGGAAGAGCAGGTCGAACCGGCCGCCGACGAACTTGTTCCGGTAGCCGAGGAAGATGCCGGCGTCCACGAACTCCTTGAAGGCGTTCAGCTCGCCCGACGCCCCGGCGAAGACCCCCCAGGGAGGCGGCGTGTTCGAGAGGAGCTGGAGCGGCTTCGCCACGTCGGAGGGGCCCGTCCCCGGGATGAGGACCGTCACGTCGCCCGTCGCGCGGACGTAGCGCTCGTCCCAGTCCTCCGTCTGGGAGAAGTCGAACTCGCCCATGAGCCAGTTCGCGAAGGGGAGGCGCATGCGCGCCGCCTGGTCGAGGACGAACTCCGAGGTGGACACGCTCCCGATGCTCAGCGCGTAGCCCGTGGACGCGAGGCGCGAGACGACGCGGAGCGGGTAGCGCGGGCGGTACGAGAAGACGTTGAGGAAGTAGTCCTCGTTGTAGTCGAACCGCCGGTCGCGGAGGAGCCGCTGGTGGAAGACGACGTTCGAGGGCCGGTGGAGCTGGTCGTCGAGGAGCGCTTCCTGACCGTGAGCGCTCGAGGCGCCCACGGCGATGAGGACCACGGCGATGGACGGCGCGCCGAGAGCGAGGAGCCGTTTCACCCGACGTTAGATAGCAGGGCCGCGAGGTCCGCGCACCGGTTCGAGTAGCCCCACTCGTTGTCGTACCAGGCCATGACCTTCGACATGTCGCCGTCGATCGTCATGGTGGACTGGACGTCCACGATCGACGACTCGGGCCGGCCGATCACGTCCGACGAGACGATCTCGTCCGTCTCGCACGCGAGGATCCCCTTCATGGGACCGTCGGCGGCCTTCTTGAGCGCCGCGTTGATCTCGTCCTCGGTCGCCTTCTTCGCGAAGTCGGCGGTCAGGTCCACGATCGAGCCGTCCGGGACCGGGACACGCATGGAGAGGCCGTCGAGCTTCCCCTTGAGACGCGGGAGCACCTCGCCGACGGCGCTCGCCGCGCCGGTGGTGGTCGGCACGATGTTGTTCGCGGCCGCGCGCGCGCGTCGGAGAGCGTCGTGCGGGAGGTCGAGGAGGCGCTGGTCGTTCGTGAAGGCGTGGACCGTCGTCATGAGGCCGCGCCGGATCCCGAAGGCGTCGTCGAGGACCTTCGCGACGGGCGCGAGCGCGTTCGTCGTGCAGGACGCGTTCGAGACGATCTTGTGCTTCGCGGAGAGCTGCTCGTGGTTGACGCCGATGACGATCGTCGCGTCCACCTCGCCCTTCGCGGGCGCGGAGATGATCACCTTCTTCGCGCCGCCCGCGAGGTGCTTCGCGGCCTTGTCCTTCGAGCGGAAGTGGCCGGTCGCCTCGAGGACGACGTCCACGCCGAGGTCGCCCCATTTGATGCTGGAGGGGTCCTTCTCGCCCGTCACGAGGACGCGCTTGCCGTCCACGAAGAACTCGCCCTTGCCGCCCGGGTCGAGCGCGCCCTCGAAGCGGCCGAAGACGGTGTCGTACTTGAGGAGGTACTCCATGGTCGGGTCGTCGGTGAGGTCGTTCACCCAGACGACCTCGAGCTCTTCCTTCCGCGCGTGCGCGATCCGGAAGAACAGGCGGCCTATCCGCCCGAAGCCGTTGATCCCGACGCGGACCTTCTTCGTGGCCCGGATGACGCCTCCGACTCGCGCTCCCATGCTTCCGCCCCCTTCGAGCGCTGGAGGCTACCACTTCGGAGGACGAGGAGCGGGCACTTGGCGTGACGGGTCACCTGCTCGGCGACCGAGCCGAAGAGCCAGCGGCTCGCGCCCGTGCGGCCGTGAGTCGTCATGGCGATGAGGTCGAGCTTCTCCCGCTCGACGATCTCGATGATGTTCGTCGCGGGGTCGCCGAGCGTCACGAGGCGCTTCACCGGGATGTCGTAGAAGGGGGTCGTGAACTTCTCGAGGATCGCCTCGCCGTCCTTCTCGGTGACGATCGGCGCGGCGACGACCCAGGGCTCCATGACGACCGCGATCGGGACGCTGTAGTTCAGGATCACCTCGGAGCCGTAGTGCTTCGCGAGCGCGACGACGCGCGGGAGGACCGCCGCCGCGCGCTCCGAGCCGTCGAGCGGGACGAGGATCTTCCTGAAGCGGAGCTCCTCGGTCTTCTCGAGACCGAACGGGTTCATGAGGAGCACCGGGACCGGAGAGTGGCGGAGGACGCGCTCCGCGACGCTCCCGCGGACGAGCCGCGAGGCGCCCGTCCGGCCGTGAGTGGACATGGCGATGAGTGTCGTCCCGTGCTCCTTCGCGAAGTCGAGGATATGCGGCAGCACGATCGCGTTCGCGAGGCCGTGCGGCGTGTGGTACGCCGCGCCGAGATTGTGCGCGATCGCATGCACGTAACCGACGCTCGCCTTGCTGAACGCAAGCCCTGCCCAGGTGGATGCGAGCGCCATCGACTGG
>CAZYLP010000478.1:0-6769 GCA_964648345.1 uncultured Planctomycetota bacterium | reverse complement strand
CGGGTTACTGGCGGCATCGGCTCCGGAAGGCGGGAGTCGAGGTCGGGTACGTTCTCGACGGCGACAAGCTCACGGGCGAGACGGGCCAGCTCGTCGGGAGCGTCCTGCAGGTCGCCGCTCGCGATCACTCGATCAAGACGGGCTACAAGGTCGCGCTCGCCCACGCCGCGTCCGTCGAGCGTGGGTTCTGGCCCGGGGGTCGAGTTCCGTACGGCTATCGCGCGGTTCGCCGTCCCGGCTGGGACGGGATCGGCGCCAAGCAGTGCACGCTTGCCATCGAGGACTCGAGGGCCGCGATCGTGCGCCGCATCTTCGACAGATACGAGGCTGGCGGGTCGCCCATGATGATCGCGAGGGCGCTGAACGAGGAGAAAGTTCCGTCGCCGAAGGGGAAGCCCTGGTGTCGATCGACGATCACCGGGATCCTCGGGAACCCCGCCTATGCGGGCGACCTCATGCTGAACGTCCGCCGACCGCGGCACAGTGTTCAGCGCCCGAAGTTCTACCGGGCGGGTGCGTCGGGACCGATCGAGTCAGGGACCGACGCGCCGCCCGTCGTGAAACGCGAAGCATTCCCGGCGATCATCTCCCGCAAGCAATGGGATCGCGTCGAGTCGATCCTTCAGGCACGGACGATCGTCCAGACCGGGGGGACGCCGCTCCTCCTGACGGGCATCGCGAAGTGCGGCGTGTGCAGCGGACCGACGACCGCGCACGGCGGGAACAGAACGAAGACGGAACGCTATCGCTATTACAGGTGCTCGCGGAATCGCGACCGGATCCGGTCCGAACGGGGGCCCTGCCTCCACTCGTCGGTTCGTTCGAACAAGCTCGAGTCTGCGGTGCTCGAGGTCGTCCGCGCGGAGGCCGCGCTCATGACGCCTCAGAAGCTCGCGGCAGAGATCCGCCGGGAGCTGCCCGCGGGGCCGTCCGCAAACGTCGCTCAGCTCGAGAAGCGACGTCGGGCGCTCGCCGCCAAGCGTGACGCGCTCCTTTCGTCGGAGGACATGGCGAGCGAGTTCCTGCGCGAGGGCCTCGCGAAGCTCGGCGAGGAGCACGACCGCCTCGTGCAGCAGATCCAGCAGGCGAAGACTCAGCCTCAGGCCGTCGACGTGGACGCGATGATCGGGGCCGCGCTCCAGGCTAGGGACAGGCTCAACACATCGCCCGACACTCCAGAGGACCGGGACACTCTTCGAGCCGCGCTCGGGCTCTTCGTGCGTGACCTCAGGATCTCTCCAGCCCCCCGGCGAAAGCCGCGTCCGGTCAGGCTGGAAATCGCCAGCTGGAAGGCGGTCCCATTTCTCGCATCGCGCGCGATGCTCTGGAGGTTGAGCGGCAACTAGAGCCGCGAGAGATCTCCGGCGGCTGCGCCAGGCGCAGCCGCCCGAGATCTCTCACGGGGCAACTACCCGCCGTCGACGACGTAGAGCGTGCCGCCAAGCTTGGCCGGTGAGAACACGGCGCGTCCTGCGACCAGAACTGGCGAGCCCATGCTGAGGTCGGGGATGGCTCTGGAGGCGAGGAGCTCGCCTGTGTTCGGATCGACGGCCTCCAGCGTCCAGGCCGAGGTCGCTCTGTCCTTGATCGTGACGAGGATGCTGTCCGCGGTCGCACCCGCCCCCCAGATCGAGCCCTCGCGTTGGGGCATGTCGCGCTTCCAGAGGAGCCGCCCCGTGCGACGGTCGATCGCCGCGAGCCCGCATCCCAGGCGAAGATCGACAATCACTGCGTCGCCGACGACCGCTCGTACGTATTGGACGTCGAGCGGCTCGGCCTCGATCAGCTTCCCCGAGTCGGCGTCCAGGATCCTCAGGCGCGAGCGATCCCACGACGGCAGGACGAGGGTCTCATCGATGCTGCTCGCGATCGCTTCGATCCGACGTCGCCAGACTTCTCTCCCCCCGAAATCCACTCCGCAGAACGTGTGCTGTCCGTCGCTCGCGTAGTCGCCCCAGCCCGCGAAGGCGACCTTCGCGGAGAAGGACGAGTACCTCCACTCAGCGCCGTGCGGAAACGCGAAGAGTCGGCGAGCCTCGCCTGACTCGAGGTCGACGATCCAGTCCTCATCGGCTCCGCGGTCGCTGTTGCCGACGCCGCCCCAGAGGGTGCGCTCGTTCATCACGTACGGGTGGGCGAGAGGCAGAGGGAGCGTGAACGGAGAGCGAACGTCCTTGCCTGTTCGAGGGTCGAGGAAGCGGATCGTGCGGGTCTCTTCCACGGACGGGGAGCCCACCCAGAGCAAGTTGCCCGTCAGACCATGGAGGACGTGAGCATCCAGGGCGTCCAGTTCCCAGAGGATTTTCGCCGAGACAGGGTCAAAGCCGAACGGGCGCTCTCCTCCGCTGAACCCAACGACCGCCCCCGCGCCCGCGCTCACGGCGTGGACCGTCTCCGCGCGAGCGACCGAGAGCGCACGAACTTCTCGAAGGTCGCGCAGCCCTGGCCACTCCACGGCGACGCCGTGGACGGAACGCATCGGCGCCGGGAAGATGTCGCGAGCCGGCGACGAGCAGTCCAATGTGAGCGCTCGCGACGCCGCCGTGAACGCGTCGAAGGTGCGACCTGCTCGCGCGAGCCCGAACGCGTACTTCGCCCAGGCGTCGGCGTCGCCCGTCGCGCTGGCTCTTCTCTCGAGCTCCCGCAGCTCCGCGTCTCCGCTGAGTCTCTCGGTCACGGCCGTCAGCCTGATGGCAACCTACTCACGGAGGGAGAGTCCTTGCACGCTGCAGTCACCGGCACCGCTTGCAGGTTACCCGAGCTCCGGATGTCCGACTCCAACTCCGGTTCCGCTCCGGCTCCGGGTCCGCCCCTCGACTCGGGATCGTCGGCTCGTTCCTCGCCGACGATCCCTCGCTCGGGGACTCGGCCGGGCGGGCTCGGGGACTCGGCCGGGCGGGCTCGGGGACTCGGCCGGGCGGGCTCGGGGATACGGGTCCTCAGGCCGCGCGGCGATTCGCCGGCGGCGTCTTCAACGCTTCGAGGCGCTCGATGAGGTACTCGCGGTGGTCCGCTCGCTCGAAGTCGATCTCGACGTGCTCGGCGAGGTCCTCGACATCCTCATCCATCTGGTAGACCGACGCCTCGTCCACCTCGCCCTCGGAGGGGACCGACGAGCTCCCCTCGACGTCCGAGCGGGCCTCTCCTCCTCGCATGACTCCGCCGTGCTCGAGCTCGGTGGGCGCGTCCTCCCAGAGCTGCACGCGCACGGTCTCGTTCTCGACGAGCTCGCGGAGGATCGGCCCGCACGCGTGGAACGGGATGCCCGCCTCGTCGAGGGCGGAGCCGATCGCGTCGGCCGCGAGGTCGGGGTCGGAGCCGGCGCGCGCGAAGGCACGCTCGACGGAGATGAGCGCGCGCGAGAGATGGCTCGAGCGGCCCTCGACGCGGGAGCGCTCGCGGAGCCACTGGATCAGGTCGCGCGGCGAGTCGGCGAGGACGACGGCCAGACCCGTCTGAGGGCCGACCGTGCCCCAGAAGAGGATCGTGTCGGCGCGGAGCCGCTCCTCGTCGTAGTCCTGCTCGTGGAACACCGGACGCCTCCTGGACGGGGCGAGGTGCACCCGACGTGCCCGGGGGGTGAAGCCCCCCGGACGCAGGTTAAGATCGCGGCATGACCGATCTCAGCTACGGACAGGCGGGCGTCGACGTCGCGCGCGAGGAGAAGGCACTCTCCGGGCTCATCGGCTGGGCGAAGAAGACGTTCGACCTCCGCAAGAAGGGCGAGCCGGGGTCGTCGGTGCTCGACATCGGCTACTTCGCGAACGTCGTCGAGATCGCGCCGAACCTCGGGCTCGCGGTGTCGGCGGACGGCGTCGGGACGAAGCTCCTCGTCGCGCAGCTCGCCGACAAGTACGACACGGTCGGGATCGACCTGGTCGCGATGAACGTGAACGACCTCATCTGTCTCGGAGCGGAGCCCGTCTCGCTCCTGGACTACCTCGCTATCGAGGACCCGGACCCGAGGCTCCTCTCCGAGATCGGGAAGGGCCTCTACGCGGGCTGCGAACAGGCGCGGATCACGCTCCCGGGCGGCGAGCTCGCGCAGATCGGCTCCATGCTGCGGGGAGCGGTCCCCGGGCGCGCGTTCGACGTCGCAGGGTTCGTCGTCGGGCTCGTCGCGCTCGACCGCATCAACACGGGCAAGGACGTCCGCGTCGGCGACGTGGTCGTCGGCTTCCACTCGTCGGGGCTCCACTCGAACGGCTACTCGCTCGCGCGGAAGGCGCTCCTCGAGAAGGGCGGGCTCAAGGTCACGGACCGGCCGGCCGAGCTCGGCGGGAAGACGCTCGGCGAGGTCCTCCTCGAACCGACGAAGATCTACGTGAAGCCCGTCATGGAGCTCTTGAAGACGCCCGGGCTCAGGATCGGCGCGCTCGCTCACATCACGGGCGACGCGTTCCTCAACATGGCGCGCATCGAGGCGCCGATCGGCTTCGTCCTCGACGAGCTCCCGCCGCCGCCGCCGATCTTCGGCCTCATCCAGAAGAAGGGCGGCATCAAGCTCGAGGAGCTCTACGTCGCGTTCAACATGGGGATCGGCTTCACCGTCACGGTGGGGCCGGAGAGCGCGAAGCTCGTCCTCGATGTCGCGAAGAAGCACGGCTACCCGGCGCAGGTGATCGGCAAGGCGGTCGCGGATCCGAAGCGGCGGATCCAGCTCCCCTCGGTCGGTCTCGTGGGCGATGCCGACGAAAGGAAGTTCACCCTCCGTGGAGCGGTATAGGAGCAGGCCATGAAGGAAGTCAGCCCCAAGGAAGCGCACGAGGCGGCGAGCAAGGACGCGTCGATCGTCCTCATCGACGTCCGGTCGGTCGGCGAGTACCAGGAGGGCCACCCGGCGGGGTCGCTCAACATCCCGTTCATGAACAAGGGGATGATGGGCATGTCGCCGAACCCGGACTTCCTCGCCGTCATGACCGCCGCCGTCCCGAAGGACAAGAAGGTGCTCCTCTCCTGCCTCTCGGGCGGCCGCTCGGCGAAGGCCGGGATGATGATGGAGCAGAACGGCTGGAAGGACGTGACGAACGTCCGCTGCGGCTGGGGCGGCTCCCGCGACACCGGCGAGCCGGGCTGGTCCGGCCTCGGCCTCCCGAGCGAGAAGGGCGACCAGGCCGGCCGCTCCTACGCCGACCTCCAGAAGAAGAAGTGAGCGGAGAGGAGCGCGCCGAGGAGCGCGCGCGCTCCTCGCGCACGCTCAAGCTCCTCGCCGTCTTCTCGCTCGGATTCATCATCGTCTTCGGTGGAGCGGTCGTCGCGGTCCGGCGACTCCGCGCGCCGAGGCCGCTCCTCGTCCTCCGGCTCGACGTCGCGGCGAACGGCTCCGCGACGCTCACCTTCACGAACACGAGCTCCTCGCCGCGGACGGTCCT
The DNA here is from genome assembly GCA_964648345.1 of uncultured Planctomycetota bacterium. Taxonomy (GTDB): domain Bacteria; phylum Planctomycetota; class J058; order J058; family JACQDU01; genus CAZYLP01. The sequence goes on along the minus strand of CAZYLP010000478.1, from coordinate 1,397 downwards.
CCTCCCCATGGGACCGCGCACGGGACCCGAGGTCGAGGTCGTCGTGGAGTCGGGCGAGGCCGACAAGAAGGAAGGGCCGATCCTCGTCATCGCGCGCGCGCCGTCGGTCGTCCTCGAGCCGGGGCAGAGCGTGATCCAGGACCTCCCCCTCGAGGAGTACGTCTCGCTCCGCGGCCGCGCGACCCTCCACGTCGAGCGGGCGAATCTCGCGCTCGACGAGCCGCGGCTGCGATCGAACAGCGTCACGGTCGAGAAGCGGCCAAAATAGGGCGACCGGAGGGAGCACCGCGGTGACAATGTCGAGCATGCGCAAGACGCCCCTCATCGTCGCCGGTGCGGTGCTCCTCCCTCTCAGCATCCTCGCGACGCTCTCCCTCGTCCCGCAGGAGGGGGAGCCCGTCTGGGTCTCCGTCGCCGAGGCGGACGACAACCCGCGCGGGAAGCTCGACCGGCTGTGGCCGGACCTCTCCTTCGCGCGCGCGACGCACGTGACGAGCGCGAAGGACGGCACGGGCCGGCTCTTCGTCTGCGAGCAGAAGGGCGTCGTCACCGTCGTGAGCAAGGAGGGGAAGGGCTCGGTCTTCCTCGACATCTCCGAGAAGACGCGCACGGCGAACAACGAGGAGGGGCTCCTCTCGGTCGCGTTCCACCCGAAGTTCAAGGAGAACGGCTTCTTCTTCGCGTGCTACTCGACGGGGAAGAAGCACTACCCGAGCGACTTCACGGGCGAGCGCAAGAACCCGATCGTCGCGCGCGTGAGCCGCTTCACCGCGAAGGGCGACGTCGCGGACCCGAAGAGCGAGAAGGTCATCCTCGACTACCACCAGCCCTGGGGGAACCACAACGGCGGCCAGGTCGAGTTCGGGCCGGACGGCTTCCTCTACATAGGACCCGGCGACGGCGGCTCCGGCGGTGACCCCGAGGGGAACGGGCAGCGCCTCGACCGGCTCCTCGGGAAGATCCTGAGGATCGACGTGGACAAGGGCGACCCCTACGCGATCCCCGCGGACAACCCCTTCACGAAAATCGCGGGGGCGAAGCCCGAGATCTTCGCCTACGGCATGCGGAACCCCTGGCGCTTCTCCTTCGACCGGAAGGGGGGCGCCCTCTGGACGGGCGACGTCGGCCAGAACAAGTGGGAGATGATCCGCAAGGTCGAGAAGGGGACGAACCAGGGCTGGCGGATCTACGAGGGCTCGCACGTCTTCGACCGTCGAGCCGACAAGCCGCGCGACCCCGTCGTCATGCCGGTCTGGGAGTACCCGCGCTCGGAGGGCGCCTCGGTGACGGGCGGCTTCGTCTACCGCGGCAAGAAGCACGCCGCGCTCGAGGGCCTCTACGTCTTCGCGGACTACGTGACGGGGCACATCTTCGCGCTCCGCGAGAAGACCGGGGAG
>CAZYLP010000477.1:0-6783 GCA_964648345.1 uncultured Planctomycetota bacterium | reverse complement strand
TCGACGATCCGCGGATGCCGGAGCGCGAGGGCGCGCGCGAGGAGCGGGGCCGTCCCTCCCGCGCGGAGGCGCTCGCGCGCGCCGCGCGCGGGCCGCTCCCCGCGCGCGGCGGCCTCCTCGCCGAGCGCTCGCTGCGCGAGGAAGACCTCGCCCTCGCCGCCCTCGCCGAGCTTCTCGAGGAGCGTGAGCTCCGAGGCGAGCGCGAGCTTCAGCGTGGCGAAGTCCATCTCGTTTCAGCCCTCGGACACGGAGCGTCGCAACTCACCCGCCGGCCCATCTTCATGCCATCTAAGTCCCGATCCGTCGAGCGCGGTCCTCCTCCCGGACACGGCCCGACACGTGGAACACTTCTTGCCATGAAGACTTACGTCTTGAAATGTCTCCGGGTTCCTTGAACGCCTCCGAGGCCGCGTCTAGTCTGATCCGAGAACAAGGCGCGCGCCAAAGAAGAACATCTCGTTTCGGGCCGGGGCCCCTGCCCCCGCTCCCTGGAGGACAAGAAGACGATGAGACGGATCGTCGTCGCTGCCGCGATCGCCGTCGCTGCAGCGTCAGGTTGCTCCTCGAGCTCGCCGACGGTTCGACGCGCCGAGGCTCCGGCCAACGTGACTTACCCGATCGCCTTCGGCGACTACCAGCGGGTCTACAACACGACGTACCACGTCGTGAACCGCTACGCGGTCGTCAAGAAGGCGAGCTATCGCTACGGAGAGATCGAGGCCGAGGTCGGGCAGGACAACGCCTTCCTCGACAAGACGCGCCGTACGATCCTCGCGCGCATCTTCGACGCGGGCGAGTACTGGGACGTCGAGTGCCGTGTCCTCCTCCAGGTCGAGGACAGCGAGGTCGACTCCCTCCACGAGCACCAGCCGCGCTACAACTGGCGGACGATCGCGGGCGACGCGATCCTCGAGACCCGCCTCAACAACGAGATCAAGGCGGCGCTCTCGGGCGGCGCCTGGGACAGCAAGCAGCCGCTCGTCCCCGAGGGCCGCGCGCAGGCGGCTCCGGCTCCTCGGCAGGGCCGGATCAAGGTCCAGCCGGCCCAGGATGAGGAGGAGGGCATGCGCGAGAAGCCCTCGAACCTCCGCGACGCGAACGCGCGCCCCGAGAGCAACACGAAGACGGCGTCGCTCCCGCAGCTCGGCGAGGCCGAGTACGAGCGGGTCGGCATCCGCCTCTTCGAGCGCGGGCAGTACGCCCGCGCTCTCCAGGCGTTCCGGGCCGCGCGCGAGGCGCGGCCCGACTCGCTCTACGCGGACTACCTCCTCGCCCAGGCGCTCTTCGCGACGGGCGAGTACGGCCAGTGCGCGCAGGCGATCCGCACGGGCTCGATCCGCAACCCGGACTGGACGCGGCACCGCGTCGACGTGCGGAGCTTCTACGGCGAGACGAAGGACTTGAAGGACCACGTCTCGAAGCTCGAGACCTTCGCGAAGGCGCACCCGGACGACCAGGACGCCGCGCTCGTGCTCGGCTACATGGCGTTCTTCTCGCGCGACTACGGCCGGGCCGAGCAGGTCTTCGACAAGCTCGAGAAGGACTGCCCGTCGGACGGCCTCGCCGCGAGCTTCAGGCGGCTCGCGCTCGTCGAGCTGGACCGGACGCGCGGCCTCGAGGAGTTCTGACACGGGCACGAGCAAGGACGAGCCAACTCAACCGCCCGTCAAACGTCGCTCGCGCTCGCGGGCGAAGCTCGAAGCCTCCTCGCTCGAGGGTGACCTCGACGCCCCCTCGATCGCAGAGGGGACGGAGCCGACGACCGCCGCCCCACCACCGCCGCCGCCTCCCCCCGCGGACTTCGCCACGGCGACGATCCCCGACATCGGACGGACGACCCGGATCACCGGCGTCTACCGGATGCAGTGGATCGAGTGGCTCTCGACGGTCTCGAACGCGATCGTCGCGGCCTCGAAGGACGTGAAGGTCCTCCCCACGCTCGAGTGGGACCCGGAGCTCAAGGAGGAGTTCTTCGCGAGCGGCGAGAAGGAGCTGCCCCGCCCCGTCTACCCCGACCGCCGCGCCGAGCTCGAGCGCGCGGGCTCCCGGCTCGCCGAGATCCGCGGCTCGCTCAAGGGCAAGAACGCGATCGAGGCGTGGCTCAGGAACATCTGCGACAGCTACGAGACCGCGGCGCGCATGCTCTGCGCGATCGGCACCGACGACTTCTACAAGCTGTCGCGCGAGCTCTACGGCGACGCGGGGACGAAGTTCGTCGACGGCGCGACCTCGAACGCCGACCTCGCGAAGCACCTCGCCCGCACGCTCTCGATCTACCGTCCGACCGCGCTCGGCGTGACGGACGTGCCGCGCCTCAAGGCCGCGGAGGTCGCCCCGATCCTCGAGGCGCGCTTCGCGAGGGAGCTCCCGGGCGAGGGCATCACGGTCACGCTCGCCGACGACATCGCCTCCAAGGCGATCGCCGGGCCCGACCGCGTGCGCCTCCGCCGCGACGCGCTCCTCTCCGACCGCGAGATCGAGATCCTCGTCCACCACGAGGGGCTCGTCCACGTCGCGACGACGATCAACGGCCGCAACCAGCCCGTCCTCCGCGTCCTCGCGAAGGGCTCGCCGCGCACGATGCGGATCCAGGAGGGGCTCGCGGTGTTCGCGGAGTTCATGTCGGGCGCGATCGACGTGGACCGCATGCGCCGCCTCGCCGACCGGATCATCGCCATCGAGATGTCCCAGAACGGCGCGAACTTCATCGACCTCTACCGCTTCTTCCGCGACCGGGGCGACGAGCGCGAGGAGGCGTTCGACAACTCGCAGCGCGTCGTCCGCGGCGGCAAGATCGAGGGCGGCGCGCCCTTCACGAAGGACGTGATCTACCTCGACGGCCTCACGCGGATCCACGGCTACCTCCACGTCGCGGTCCCGCGCGGGCGCCTCGACGACGTGGCGCGGCTCTTCGTCGGCAAGATCGCCCTCGAGGACATGCCCGCGCTCCGCGAGCTCGAGATGGAGGGGATCCTCGTCCCCCCGAAGCACATGCCGATCTGGGCGAAGGACCTCCGCTTCCTCGCCGCCTACCTCGCCTACTCGACGTTCTTGAAGCGCATCGACATGTCCGCGCTCCACGCTTACTTCTCGCCGTCGTTCGCGTCGGAGGACAGCGAGGTCGCCTCCGTGCCCGACGAGGAGTAGCTCCCGAATTCTCCGTCTTCTTTGAACGTTCTCGGGCCGTGCGTACGGTACCTCGATGAGACGAGTCCTCGCGTCGCTGTCCTGTCTCGGGACACTGAGCGGCTGCCTCGCCGTCGGCCCCGACTACGAGCGGCCGCCGCTCGAGCTGCCCCGGGCGATGCCGGAGTCCGCGGCGCTGGACTCGACCTCGACGGTGCGGATCACGTCGGCGACGCCGATCGACCGGTGGTGGACCGTCTTCAAGGACCCGGCGCTCGAGCGCCTCGTCGAGGACGCGCGCGGATGCAACTCCGACATCCGCGCGGCCGTCGCGCGCGTCCACGCCTCGCGCGCGCTCGTGCGGCAGAGCTTCGCGCCGCTCCTCCCCGAGATCGGGGCGACCGGGCAGTACGTCCACCAGAAGCAGTCGAAGAACGCGCTCCTGTTCTCGCCGGCGACCGGCGCGGTGGGCGGCGCGGGCGGCGGCGGGGCGGGCTCGAACGTGACGGGCTTCAACCTCCGCGGCGAGCCGTTCCAGCTCTTCTCGGGCACGGCGGACATGGCCTACGAGCTCGACCTCTGGGGGCGGATCCGCCGCGGCCTCGAGGCCGCCGAGGCCGAGGCCGCGGCGACCGAGGAGGACAAGAAGAACGTCGAGATCACCCAGTTCGGCGAGGTCGCGAACGCCTACTTCGACCTCGGCCAGGCGGAGGCCGAGCTCGCGATCGCGAACGACGGCGTCGTGACCAGGGAGCGGTCGCTCGACCTCGTCCGCGGCCGCTTCGACGCCGGGCTCGCGCCCGAGCTCGAGCTCCGGCGCGCGCAGGCCGAGCTCGCCCGCGCCCGCGCCGAGGCGCCGGAGGCTGGGCGGCGTCGCGCGCTCGCCCAGCACCGCCTCGCGATCCTCACGGGCCGCATGCCCGACGTGAAGCTCGCCGGCCGCCCGCCGGCCGCGTTCGACGTCCCGCCCGAGGTCCCCGTCGGGATCCCGGCGACGCTCCTCGAGAGGCGGCCGGACATCCGCGCCGCCGAGCTCCGCGTGCGCGCGCAGAACGCGCGGATCGGCGAGGCGATCGCGAGCTTCTTCCCGCGCATCACGATCGCGGGCCGCGCGGGCCACGCGAGCCTGAGCGCCGGCACGCTCGGCGACGGCGGCTCCTTCCTCTGGTCCATCGGCCCGTCGATCCGGCTCCCGATCTTCGAGGGCGGCCTGACGTACGCGCGCATGCTCGAGACCGAGGCGCGGACCGACGAGGCGACGGCGCGCTTCTACGCGGTCGTGCTCGACGCCTTCCGCGAGGTCGCCGACGCGATCGCGAGCATCGCGGCGCACGAGCAGGTGCGCGACCGCCAGCGCGAGAGCGTCGTCGCCTCGGAGCGCGCCGTCGAGCTCGCGACGATCGAGTACGACCAGGGGCTCACGAGCTACCTCCAGGTGCTCGACGCGCAGCGCGCGCTCCTCGCGGCGCGGCAGGCCCTCGTCCGCGCCCAGCGCGCCGTCCTGTCGGATATCGTGGCGCTCCAGAAGGCGCTCGGCGGCGGCTGGACCGAGGTCGCCGCCGATTCGTGGACGCCGACCAAATCAGGGACATGAAGATACGGCTCGAGAACCTGCCGACGCTCACGAAGGGGAAGCTCCTCGCGGTCACCTGCGAGCGCTGCGCGATCAAGGGCGCCGACGTGGGCCGGATCGAGCTCGAGGGCTCGCAGGCGACGCTCGAGGTCCCCGACCGGCTCGCGGCGGGCGTCGTCGCGGCTCTCGACGGCGCGGAGGTGGACGGCCGCCGGATCCGCGCGCGCCTCATCGGAGAGGCGAGCGGGATCGCCGCGCCGCTGCCGCCCGAGGAGAGGCCGTTCGACCGCCTCCGCTGGCTCCTCGACCGCGAGCGCGAGGCCGAGTGGGCCCGCGTCGAGGGCGAGCTCCGGACCGCGAGCGGCGCCGAGCGCGAGGAGCGCGGGCAGGCGCTCCTCGACCTCCACGTGAAGGAGGAGGACGGCGGGCTCCTCGGCCGGACGATCGTTAAGTTCGAGAAGCGGACCGGTCCGCTCCCGCCGACGCGGATCGGCCCGGGCGACGTCGTGCGCGTCTCCAGGCAAGACCCGCTCGACGCGAAGAACCCATCCGGAGTCGTCGTCGAGCGGACGCCCTCGCGTCTCACGGTCGCCTTCGAGGACGAGCTGCCGCCCTGGGTCGAGGGCGGCCCGGTGCGCCTCGACCGCACGGGCGACGAGGTCACGTTCCGCCGCACGCGCGAGGCGCTCGACGCCCTCGAGGCCGCGGAGAAGGGGCGTCTCGTCGAGCTCCGCGACACCGTCCTCGGCAAGCGCGCGCCGCGCTTCGAGGAGTCCGCGTTCGAAGGGCCCTTCCTCGACGCGGCGCTCAACGAGCCGCAGCGAGCGGCCGTCGCGCTCGCGCTCCGCGCGCGCGACCTCGCGCTCATCCACGGCCCGCCCGGCACGGGGAAGACGAAGACCGTCGTCGAGGTGATCCGTCAGGCCGTGAAGCGCGGCGAGAAGGTGCTCGCGACGGCGCCGTCGAACCACGCGGTCGACAACCTCGTCGAGCGGCTCGTCGCGGCGGGCGAGAAGGTCGTCCGCCTCGGCCACCCGGCGCGCGTCGCGGAGTCCCTCCGCGAGCACACGCTCGATGCGCTCGTCGAGAAGACGACGAGCCGCCAGCTCGCGCGGCAGCTCCTCCGCGATGCGTTCGCGCTCCGCTCGAAGCTCGCGAAGCGCCGGGAGCGCGGCAAGGAGACGGAGCGGGAAGAACGGCAGGAGATGGGCCGGCTCTTCGCCGACGCGCGCTCGCAGGACGAGGTCGCGCTCCGGTACGTGCTCGACGCCGCGTCCGTCGTCTGCGCCACGGCCGCGGGCGCGGGCTCGGAGCACCTCCGGGGGCGCACGTTCGACCTCGTCGTCCTCGACGAGGCGTCGCAGGCGACGCTCCCGCTCGCGCTCGTCGCACTGGGCCGCGGCGTCCGCGCCGTGCTCGCGGGCGACCACAAGCAGCTCCCGCCGACGGTCCTCTCGCCCGAGGCATCGAGGGCGGGCCTCTCCGCGACGCTCTTCGAGCGCGCGATCGAGAGGTCGCCCGAGTCGGGGACGCTCCTCACCGTCCAGTACCGCATGCACGAGCGGATCATGGCGTTCCCGTCGAAGCAGATGTACGCGGGCAAGCTCGTCGCCCACGAGAGCAACGCGAAGAGAGTCTTCTCCGACCTCGAGCCGCTCGTCTTCTGGGACACCTCCGGCATGGGCCACGAGGAGGAGTTCGCCGAGGGCAGCCCGAGCGCCCGCAACCCGGGCGAGGCCGGGCTCGTCGCGACTCGCGTCGAGGCGCTCCTCGAGGCGGGCCTCGCGCCGGGCGACATCGCGGTCATCGCGCCCTACGAAGCGCAGGTGCGGCTCCTCCGCGACCTCGTCGCCGATGCAGCCGTCGAAGTCGACACGGTGGACGGCTTCCAGGGCCGCGAGAAGGAGGCCGTGGTCGTGAGCCTCGTGCGCTCGAACCAGGACGGCACCGTCGGCTTCCTCGCCGACGTGAGGCGCATGTCCGTCGCTCAACCTCCTGCCCGAGGAGGAGGAGTCGTTCACAGCGAAGGAGTTAGGCGCCTAAACGTCGCATTCACAAGGGCTAGGAGCAGACTGGAGGTCATC
>CAZYLP010000476.1:0-6795 GCA_964648345.1 uncultured Planctomycetota bacterium | reverse complement strand
TCGACGCGCTCGGGGCGCGCGATGCGCGCGTAGAAGAGCGGCAGCTCGACGTTCTCGAGGACCGTGAGCTGGGGCACGAGGTTGAAGGACTGGAACACGAAGCCGAGCTGACGGTTCCGGATCCGCGAGAGCTGGTCGTCCGCGAGGCGCGCCACGTCCTCGCCCGCGAGGCGGTAGCTCCCCTCGCTCGGGCGGTCGAGGCAGCCGAGGATGTTGAGGAGCGTCGTCTTCCCGGAGCCCGAGGCGCCGACGATCGCGAGGAAGCTCCCCTCGTCCACGGCGAGGTCGATCCCCCGGAGCACGTGCAGCGAGGACGCCTCCTCGCCGTAGCGCTTGTGCACATTCTCCAGGGCTATGACGGTTCTCTCGGGAGCGATGACGGTCATTTCGCCGTCGGGCTCGATGGCGACGAGCCGTGCTCCGCGCCGCTCTCGCCGCTCGGGTCGTAGAGGAGGACCACCTCGCCTTCCGTGAGGCCCTTCCGGATCTCCACGAAGTCGTCGTTCGCGCGCCCGATCTCCACATCCCTCGGCTGGACGTTGCCGCGCGCCTTCACGAAGCAGCGGTGTTTCCCGTCCTTCACCTGAACCGTCTGGAGCGGGACGTAGACCACGTCCTTCATCTCGCCGATCGAGATCTCGGCCTTCGCGGTGATCCCGGTGCGGAGCGTGAGGTGAGAGCCGACGATCGACACGTCCACGGCGAACTTCTTCACGTCGTCGCGCCAGCCGCCCGAGATCGCGACGGCGCCGATCTTCTCGACCTTCCCCTTGAGGACGAGGCCCTTGTAGGTGTCGAGCGTGACGGTCACGGCGAGGCCCGAGGCGATCTGGTCGATGTCGGCCTCGTGCACCTGGAGGATCACGCCGAACTCGGACGTGTCGGGGATCGTGCAGATCGGGACGTTCTGCCAGACCTGCGCGCCCGCCTTGATCTCGCGCGAGTCCCACGGGTTGTCCTGGTCGCCGTAGACGAGGATCCCGTCCGTCGGCGCGCGGAGCGTCATGTTCTCGAGCTTCGTCTGCTCGCGGCGGATGCGGTCGAGCGTCTTCTTCAGCTGGAGCTCGCGCTGGAGCATGACCGCGCGCTTCGACTCGACCTGCGACTCGGAGCGGGCGCGCGCGCGGACGAGCTCGCGCTCGGCCTCGCCGACCTCGGCCTCCTTCTGCTTCGTGTCGAGGGGCTTCTGGTACTTGTCGTAGAGCTCGAAGTCCTGGTTCGCCGCGTCGAGCTCGACCTTCGCCTCCTCGACCTTGAGGCGCTCCTCCTCGACCTGGGACTTCGTGACGAAGCCGAGCTGCTGGAGCTCGGGCATCGTCTTGTACTTCTCCTCGACGCGCTGGAGGGCCGACTTCGCCTTCTCGATCCTGAGCTGGCGCGTCTTCTTCTCCTTGGGGATGTCGCCCTCGACGAGCTTCTTGTGGTTGACCTTCGCGACCTCGACGCGGAGCTCGGCCTTCTCCACGTCCGTCTTCGCCTGCGCCTCCTGGACGGCGAAGTCCGTCTTCGCGGCCTTGAGCTCGGCCTCCTGCTGGATCTTCTGGCCCTCGAGCTCCTCCAGCTTCTGCTTCACCTCGGTCTGGTCGAGCTCGACGACGACGTCGCCCGACTTCACGGTCGCGCCCTCGGCGACGATCGTGGCGATCTTCGTCGCGCCCTCGACGCCCGAGCGGATGACGGTCGCCTGCTTCGTCTTGAGAGTCCCCGTCTCCTTGAGCGTCACGGGGAGCGTGCCGCGCTTCACCGTGAACGTCGTGACCCCGACCGGCGCGGCGACGACGCCGTCCTTCGGGGCGCCCGCGAGCTGGCTCGCCGCGATCGCGACGATGACGCCGACGAGGACGAGGAGTCCGACGAGCTGACCGGCGCGGTTCCTCACTCGTCGCGCCTCGCTGCCGCTCGTCTCATTCCCCGATCGTCCCCTCATCCGTGACGACCAGCTTGCCCATCTGCCGGAGCAGGGTCAGGCGCTGGATCTCGTAGGCGACGATGTTCTGGATGAGGCTGTTCTCCGCGTCGAGGAGGCTCTGGCGCGACTCGGTCAGGTCGCGCGAGTCGATCTCGCCCGCCTGGTAGCGGATCGAGGAGTACTTCACGCGCGCCGTCTCCGTCTCGATGATCGCCTTCTGGATCGTGATCGACTGAGTCTGCTGGCGGAGGCGGCGGAGGCTGTCGCGCACCTCCACGACGACGCTGTCCTCCGCCTGGTCGAGGGCGCGCCGCGCGCGGTCCACCTGGACGAGCGCGCCGCGGTAGTTCCGCCGCTCCGCGGTCCGCTCGAGCGGGAGGTCGAGGACGAGGCCCGCCGAGTAGGAGTCGTCGCGGAAACCGAGCCGGAGCTTCTCGGAGCCGGGGTAAGCGTCGCTCGCGATCGTGTAGCTCCCCGTCGCGTTGAGCCCGGGGAGCAGCGCGTTCTTCGCGACGCCGACCTTCCGGTTCGCGTCCTCGAGGCGCATCTGCGCGTTCATGAGGTCGAGCCGGCGCTCGAGGGCGGTGTGGACCGCCTCGTCGAGGTCGAGCTCGACGGGCACGAAGACGGGCGCGGCGTCGTCCGGGATCTCGAAGACGGACGAGACCGGGATGCCGAGGAAGACCTTGAAGCGGTCGAGCGAGAGCTTGTAGCTCTGCTCCTCGTCGATGAGGCCGTTCCGCGCGCGGAGATGGGCCTGCTCGGCGCGGAGGAGGTCGATCTTCGTCGTGCGGTCCACGTTGAAGAACGCCTTGGCGCGCTTCGCGACGAACTCGAGCGTCTCGACGCTCCGGCGCGCGTTCGCGACGCGCTGCTTCTGGCTCACGAGCTGGTAGTAGCGGGCGAGGACGTCGATCGCGAAGCCCTGGCGGAAGAGCTCGAAGTCGCGGACCTCGTAGACGAAGTCGCGCTCGGTCTGCGTGAGCGGCTCGAAGGCGTAGGGCGCGACGCCGCGGAGGAGCGGCTGCGAGATCGTCGTCGTCCCCGAGACCGAGACCGTCGTGTTCGGCTGGGGGCCCGGGGCCTGCGAGGCCTGCGACACGCTGCCCTCGGTGGTCGCGGTGACCGTCGCGCCCGTCGGGAGGAGCCAGGTCGTGCCGACCTTCGTCGAGACGGTGTTCGTGTGAGGGGCGTGCCGCGTCCCCGCGAACGTGTAGGCGAGCTGCCCGGAGAAGATCGGGTCACGGAAGAGGTGGCGCGTGAGCCCGAGGCTCACGCCGTCCAGGTAGACCTGCTCGCGCTGGGACTCGTAGTCGCGGTTGTGGAGCGTCGCGATCCGGACCGCATCCGCGAGGGTGAGCGTCGTCGGGACGGCGAGGTCTCCGTCGTGCGCGTGGAGCTCGCGGCGCGCCTCCGCGCGGTCGGCGCGCGCGCGCTCGAGAGCGCTCCGCCGCTCCTAGCGGACGCTCTGCCGGTCGGCGCAGGCGCCGAGGCACGAGAGGACGATCCCTGACGCGAGCGCGGCGGCGCTTCTCCGCATGACTCCCCGACGGGCCTCATCGGACCACGAAGGCGTCCCGGATCAAGGCCGTCTTCTCCGCTTGCTCGCACCGGGCGAGGGCGCGCTCGTAGCGCGGACGGGCGCGCCACCGCGGGCCGTCGGGGGCGACCCGGATCTCGCCGTCGAACGTCCGGCTGTAGCCGTGGACGAGCGGGCCTTCGAGGGCGCCGAGGGTGGCGCGCGCCGACGCGACGTCGCCCCGGTCGAGGGCTGCTTCCACGGCGTCGAGGCGGCCCTCGTAGTCGGGCGCGCGTACGGAGCCCGTGCCGAAGACGGACTGGAGCGCCAGGACGACGATGATCGCCGCGACCGTGCCGAGCACGGCGACCGTGACGGGCTCGAACCAGCGGGAGATCGACGACCAAGGGAGCGAGAGCGCCGCGCGGACGAGCCGCGGCGTCCCGTCGAGGGCGGCATCGTCGCGGCAGCCGAGCGTCGGACAGCAGCCGAGCTCGCGCCGGCAGGCCGCGTGACAGACCGTGCGGCACTCGGGGCACGCGCGCACGGGCTCGCCCGCGGTCTCGCCGTGGCAGTAGGCGCACCGGAGATCCGAGGCGCGCGCCGTCGCCTTCGCCCTCGCTCTCGTCCCCATGGCTTCAACTCCCTCGGCGGCGCCGCGCGGCTTCGAGCGCGTCGAGTCGCTTGCACGCGCTCTCGAAGCGAGGTCGCTCGGCCGCGCGCGCGTCGTACGGGATGGAGGTCACCTGGAGACCTCCATCGCGGCGGCGCTCCCAGCCGCTCAGGATCAACGGGGCCAGCTCCTCGCGGAGCGCGGTCGCGCCGGCCACGTCCTCCGCCTCGACGCGCTGCTCGAGCTCGTCGACCCGGGCGGAGAGGGCCGACTCGGCCCACCATCCACGTACCTGGTAGGCGAGGAAGCCGAGGTTGCCGGCGACGACCACGAAGACCACGACGGCGTGCCAGAGGAGGAGCCGGCTCAGCCCGGGGTCGACGTCCTTCGGCGCGAGCGGCTCGGTGGGGGAAGGCATGGTCGGTCCGGAGAAGCAACGCGCGCGCCCTTCGCGCAAGTCCCCGGGGCGCCGTCGGACGCGGCGCGTCCGCTGGCGCTTTCAGCCTTCACCGTCCCGGGGCGCCATGCGGGCGACGAGGCTCACGAAGTCGTAGAGCGCGGGCGCCGTGAAGAAGCGTGCCTTGAGCTCGCGGCAGAAGCGGATCTGGTCGCCGTCCTGGAGCTCGTGGAGTCTCCCCGGCGCGAGGGCCTTGTCGTTCACGAAGGTGCCGTTCCGCGACGAGTGGTCCTGCACGTACCAGATGGGCACCGCGGTGCTCCCTCCGGTCGCCCTGGTGCCGCTCTTCGCGAGCGTCGCGTGGAGCTTCGAGAGCGACTCGAGCGGGTAGCGGATGTCGTTGTTCGGCGCGCGGCCGATCGTGATGAGGTTCGCGAAGGGGTTCCGCCGCGTCTTCTCGAGCCAGACGACGCTCCCGAAGCGATGGACGGGGTGGAGCCTGAACCGAGCCGTGCCCGCGTGCGCGGGCGTCGGCCGCCACCAGTCGGGGAGGACGAACGGCGTGCGGCCGTCGAACTCGGAGGGCGGCCGGTCGGCGACCTCCTCGACGACGAGCGCCGCCTGCGTGTAGCGGAAGAGGAACGCGTCCTTCACCTGCGTCGCGGGGTCCTTGAGGAGTGAGGCGAAGGCGATCGTGTTCATGTCAGCCGTTCGCCTCGAGGGTCGGGCTCACCCGGTTGACGATCCCGAGGAAGTCGAGGAGGCCTTTCGCCGAGAAGAACCGCGCCTCGAGCGCGTCGCCGAAGCGGAGCGTGTCGCCCTCGGAGAGGCGGCGGAGAGAGCCCGCCTCGAGGCGCTCGCCGTTCACGAACGTCCCGTTCTTCGAGTTGTGGTCCTGCACGTACCAGCGGTCGCCCGACCGCGCGAAGGTCGCGTGGATCGTCGAGAGCTCGTCGAGGTCGAAGCGGAGGTCGTTGTCCGCGCCGCGGCCGAGAGAGACGATCTGCGTGAAGGAGCTCCGCGGGCTCTTCTGGACCCAGACGATGTTCGCGTCCTCGAGGTACGGGTAGCGCGGCGCCTCGAGCGTCGCGGAGCCGCTCGCGCCGAGGCGCGTCGCCGTCCGCGTGGTCCGCAACGGGTAGGGCGACCGCCCGTCGAGCTCGGTCGGACGCTTCCCGTGGACGCTCTCGATGAGGAGGCCCGGGTTGCGCCAGCGCTCGAGGAAACCGCCATGTCCTTTCAACGACTCGCCCAGTAGCGCGGCGAAGGGAGTGGTGTTCATGCTCCCCTTCTCCGAACAAAGGAGGGGCCGCACCGGAAGCCTTGCCAGGCGAGCACTTCCGGTCGTGTGACGCGGCTGCTCAGTCGCTTTCTTCCCGCCCCGTCACGTCGATTTTACAACCGTCCAGGCATCGGCCCCCCTGCTAGAGTGGCCCTCGTGCGCTGTCCGTTCTGCAAGGACGAGAAGGGCTCTAAGGTCCTCGACTCGCGCGAAGCCGAGCAGGGCTTCGTCATCCGCCGCCGCCGCGAGTGCCTCGTCTGCGAGCGCCGCTTCACGACCTACGAGCGCATGGAGGCGCAGGCCTTCAACGTCGTGAAGCGCGACGACACGCGCGAGGCCTTCGACCGCGCGAAGATCCTGAAGAGCCTCCAGCTCGCGTGCGCGAAGGTCGAGGGCATCCCGACCGACAAGCTCGAGGAGGTCGCCGAGAGCATCGAGCGCGAGGTCCGCGAGGTCCACGAGCGCGAGGTCCCGACGAAGTTCATCGCCGAGCTCATCATGCGCGAGCTCCGCAAGATCGATCAGGTCGCGTACGTCCGGTACGCGTCCTTCTACAGGAAGTTCCAGGACCTGAACGAGCTGCTCGACGACCTTCGCCCTCTCCTCGGGCCGTGAGCGGGAAGACGCGCGAGGGTCCGTCGCCCGTCGCTCACGTAGTGGCCATTTGCCAGAGGCTCGTGCCAGTGGCGACCAGTTTCGCGCTCTCTATCGCGATCGGGATCATCGCCAGCGACTGGAGCTACGCGCGAGCGACCAGACCAAGCGTCGACGACGCCCTCGCGGAAGCTCGCTGGATGATCGCCATCGGCGTGGGTGCCGTGGGACTCATGGCATTCGCGGCTGCGGTGGGCTTCGCCCTTGCAGCTTGGCAGCGGAGGCGCGCTGCCATTGGCCTCCTCGACGAGAGGATCCGTCGTACGGTCGAGGTGGTGTGGTCGGTCAGCATCGTTCGCGGGCCTGTGCTCGAGCATGGAGTGCTGGTAGCGCATGGAAGCGGGATCTCGATCGCTCAGGTAATGGACGATCGTGCGGTCCTGCGCGAATGAGTCGAGCGTGAGTCGATACGCGCGATCGA
>CAZYLP010000475.1:0-6822 GCA_964648345.1 uncultured Planctomycetota bacterium | reverse complement strand
TAGCCGCAGAGGAGCGCGGGGCGCTCGAGCGGCGCCGCGGCCTCCGGGGGGATCGCGCCCGCGGAGGCGCGCCGCGCGAGGCCGGGGAGGAGGCGGCCGAGCACGCGCGCGAGCGGCTCGCCGAGGCGGATCATGAAGGGCGTGACGAGCATGGTCACGACGGAGACCGCGACCATCATGGCGTAGTCCTCGCCGCCGAAGATCCCGCCGTCCTTCCCCATCTTCGCGATGAGGAAGCTGAACTCGCCGACCTGCGAGAGCGCGATCCCGACGAGCACCGCGACGCGGAGCGGCGCCTTGAGCGCGAGGAGCGCGGCGATCGTGACGACCGTGTTCGCGACGAGGACGAGCGCGACGAGGCCGATCACGGCGCGCGGGTGACGCGCCACGAAGCCCGGGTCGAGGAGCATGCCGATCGAGACGAAGAACACGCCCGCGAAGCCGTCGCGGATCGGCTGGACGATCGCGCGCGCCTCGTGCTCGTAGTCCGTGCCGCCGAGCGCGAGGCCGGCGATGAACGCGCCGAGAGCGAACGAGAGCCCCGCCGTCTCCGTGGCCACGGCCGTGCCGACGCCGAGACCGAGCACGGCCACGGAGAACAGCTCGCGCGAGCGCGTCTTCGCGATCTGACGGAAGACGAGCGGGATCGCGAAGCGCGCGAAGACGAGCGCGATCGCGAGGGCGAGCGCGGCCTTCACGATCGCGGTGAGCGCGGGGACGACGACCGCGCCCTGCTTCGTGACGATCGTCGGGAGGATGATCATGAGCGGGACGACGGCGAGGTCCTGGACGATGAGCATGCCGAGCGCGACGCGGCCGTGAGGCGCGTCCGTCTCGCCGCGCTCGTGGAGCGAGCGGAGGACGATCGTCGTCGAGCTCATGGCGAGGATGCAGCCGAGGAAGATCGCGCGGTCGAGACCCCAGCCGAACGCGCGGAGGAGCGCGCACGCGAGCACGATCGTGAGCGCGATCTGCATGGCGCCGCCGCCGATCGCGAAGCGCCTCACGGGTCTCAAGCGCTCGAGCGAGCTCTCGAGGCCGATCGCGAACATGAGCAGCAGGACGCCCACCTCCGCGATCTGGTCCACGCGCGAGGTCTGGGCGATGAGTCCGAAGCCCTGGGGCCCGATGAGCGCCCCCGCGACGAGGTAACCCACGATCGGAGGCTGGCGGATCCGCCCCACGATGAGGACGAGGAGGGCCGCCACGCCCAGGATCAGGGCGAGGTCGAGCAAGATGGCGTGGGCGTGGGTCATGGAGGAGGCGCCATGTTAAGATGCGCGCCCTCTAGAAGAACGGTGCACCGATGAACGCCGACGGGAACCCGGAGGCCCCTCACTTTCCGTCGTCGTCCCACGGCGCTCCGGTGCGTCCCGAGAGAGGACGTACGACCCGCCGGTCGCGGCGCCGCCGCGCCCCGATCATGGACGCGCCCTCCCGGCCGGCGCCGGCGACGCAAGGCCTCCCGTCCGACCGCTTCGTGAACCGGGAGCTCGCGTGGCTCGCGTTCAACGACCGCGTCCTCGAGGAGGCGTTCGACCCGAACGTCCCGCTCCTCGAGCGGCTCAAGTTCCTCGCGATCGTCTCCTCGAACCTGGACGAGTTCTTCATGGTCCGCGTCGCGGGCTTGAAGCGCATGATCGACGCCGGGATCGAGGCTCCCTTCACGGACGGGCTCACGCCCCGCGAGTGCTTCAAGATCGTGGCGAAGAAGTGCGCCGACATCACCACGCGGCAGCACCGCTGCTTCCACGAGGACATCCAGCCGCGCCTCGAGCGCGAGGGCGTCAGGATCGTCTCCCCCGAGCAGCTCGACGAGAAGCAGAGGCATTTCCTCGCGAACTACTTCAGGAAGACGATCCTCCCGGTCGTGACGCCGCTCGCGATCGACCCGGGCCACCCCTTCCCGCGGCTCGCGAACCGGACGATCTGCCTCGCCGTCGAGCTCGCCGCGAACGAGCCGATCCTCGCGGGCGCCGGTCACGCCAAGGGGACCGCGCTCGTCCACATCCCGTCGTCGGTGCTCCCGCGCTTCGTGCGCCTCCCGTCGGGCGCGGACTCGCGCTACGACTTCATGCTCCTCGAGGACGCGATCAAGGCGCACGTGGACCAGCTGTTCCACGGCTACGAGGTCAAGTCGTGCTGCGCTCTCCGCGTCACGCGCGACTGGGAGCTCGTCGTGGACGAGGAGGCGGCCGGCGACCTCCTGAAGTCGATCGAGGAGGGGATCCGCGCCCGCCGCGAAGGCGCCGCGGTGCGACTCCAGTACGCCGACAACCTCCCGCAGGCGACGGTCGAGATCCTCCAGCACGAGCTCGAGCTCGAGAAGGACGACCTCTACCCGGTCCACGGCTTCGTCGGCTTCTCGGACCTCCTCCAGATCTACGGCCAGGTCGAGCTCCCGAGCCTGAAGGACCCGCCGATCAACCCGCAGCGCGTGCCCGCCTTCGAGAAGCACGCCTCGACGTTCGAGGCTCTCAAGAAGGGCGACGTGCTCGTCCACCACCCGTACCAGAGCTTCGACTACGTCGTCCGCTTCGTGCGCGAGGCGGCCGAGGACCCGAAGGTCCTCGCGATCAAGATGACGCTCTACCGGACGGGCGGCGGCGCCTCACCGATCGTCGAGGCGCTCTGTCACGCGGCCCGGAACGGCAAGCAGGTCGCCGTCCTCATGGAGCTCAAGGCCCGCTTCGACGAGCAGGCCAACATCGACGGCGCGCGCAAGCTCACCCAGGCGGGCGCGCACGTGATCTACGGCCTCGTGGGTCTCAAGACTCACTGCAAGGCGTGCCTCGTCGTCCGCCGCGAGGAGGACGGGATCCGCCGCTACGTCCACCTCTCCACGGGCAACTACAACTCGCGGACGGCGTGGGTCTACGTGGACTACGGCCTCTTCTCCTCGCGCGAAGAGCTCTGCGAGGACGTGACCCAGGTCTTCAACGTCGTCACCGGCTACTGCAAGCCGCCCCGCTTCCACCACGTCTCCATGGCGCCGGACGGCCTCCGCGAGAAGGTCTTCGCTCTGATCCGCCGCGAGCGCGCGAACGCCGAGGCGAAGCGAGAGTCGCGGATCGTCGCTCAACTGAACGCGCTCGTGGACCCCGAAGTGATCGACGAGCTCTATCTCGCGGGCAAGGCGGGTTCCAAGATCCAGCTCATCGTCCGCGGGATCTGCTGCCTCAGGCCCGGCGTGCCCGGCCTCTCCGAGAACATCCGGATCACGCGGATCGTGGACCGCTTCCTCGAGCACTCGCGCACGTTCTACTTCTGGAACGACGGCAAGCCCGAGATCTACCTCTCGAGCGCCGACTGGATGCCGCGCAACCTCGACCGGCGGATCGAGCTCATGTTCCCCGTCGTGGACCCGCTCCTCCAGGGGCAGATCCACGAGGAGCTCGAGACCCAGCTCCTCGACAACGTGAAGGCCGCCGAGCTCGACCAGAACGTCGTCGGCCGCCGCCGCTCGCCTGGAGCCGCGCCCGTCCGCTCGCAGCAGAAGCTCTACGAGATCGCCTGCCGGATCGCGGCCGGCTCTTAGCTACTTCGTCGCGACCGCGTCGAAGAACGGAGAGCCGACCGCGGCGAGAGCCTTCACGAGCTCGCCGAGCTTCGCCTTGACCGCGGCGACGCTGGGGTCGAAGACCGCGTCCACCTTGGCGCCCGCGGCCTTCTCCTTCTTGGCGGCCTGGATCTCCTCCATGTCGCGCCGGGTCTCGTTCGCGAGGGCGACCTGCTTCATGCCCTCGGTGGCGCCGACCTTCTGGAGCTTCTCGTTGATCTCGAGGCGCCGCTGGCGGAGCTTGTCGTTCTTGCGGGCGAGCTCGATCGTCTTGTCCTCGAGCTTCGTCTTCTCGGCCTTGAGCGTCTCGATCTCGGCCCCGGTCGTCTTGAGCTTCTCCTTGTCGTCCGAGCTGAGCGCCTCGCTGTTCCGCCGCTGAGCGTCGGTCATCTTGATCCGGATGATGAGCGCGCCGACGAAGGCGTCCGCCTCCTCGCGCGTCACCTTCACGAGCTCGGCCTCGATCTCGTCGAGCTCGCCGATCTCCTTCGGACCGTTCTTCATGAGCTCGTCCATCTTCTTCTTGATCGCGGAGAGGCGCTCGGCCGACTTCTTGTCCGCCTTGTCGAGGTGGTCCCAGGTCGCGGTCTCGAGGGCGAGGTGGCGCGCGATGTAGAGGACGCGCGGCTTCAGCCACTCGATCTCGAGGCGGTCCACGGACGCCTCGTTCAACGCCTTCTTCTCGATGTCCGAGAGCGACGAGCGCGTCTGCCCGTGCCAGGCGCCGCCCACCTTCTTGAGGGCCTTGTAGTAGGTGATCAGGTCGTCGACGTGCTTCTCCTTCACGACGCCGTCTTCCGGTGCCTGCCACTCCTGCGCGAGCGCGGTGCCGGTCGAGAGAGCGACGACGAGGATCGAGACGCCGAGCGATGCCTTCATGTGCGGGAACCCCCGCCAGGAAGATTACCTAATTGCCTGCCGCCGCGACGAGATCGTCGAGGTAGGGCGGTACGAAGAAGAACGCCTGGGGCGCGGAGTAGCTCGTGACGTAGAGAGTCCCGACGGCGGTGCGCGTGGAGCGGACCGCGGCCGCGTCGAGTGTCGGAACGGCGAGCGCGATGTATCCGAGGCTCGCCCTCTCGACCGTGGAGTGCCAGCCGGCGGAGAGCGTCGCCGTCGAGGGCAGGCCTTCTTGCTCGTAGATGATGAGCGTGTCCACGGTGCCGTTGTAGCTCTGCGGCACGTCGCCCGCGGGGTCGCCCACGACGCGGGTCATGCCGTGCGCCTTCGCGTGGCTCGTGAGGCCCGTGTAGTAGGCCTCCGCGCCCGCGGTGCGCGGCATGAGGTCGAAGAAGACCCCGTCGGTCGCGTAGAAGGTCTGCCACGCCTGGATGTCGGCCTTCGCCTCGGCCTCGGGGCGCGTCCCGCGCGCGGTGTCCACGTAGCCGAGGACGCGCACGCCCGCGTTCCTGAGGGCGCGGACGCCCGTCTCGTGGATCGAGCTCACGGCCGTGCCCGGGCCGTTCGCGACGTTGATCACGACCTCGACGGTCGTCTGCGGGTGGTTGAGCTTCGCCTGGACGACCTTGTCCCACTCGGGGCCAGGTGACGAGTAGAGCGGCACGAGCACCGTCGTCGTCGCCGGGGGAGGCGGCGGCGGCGGAGGAGGCGGAGGAGGCGCGGGCGGAGGAGGAGGAGCAGGCGGCGGCGCTGGCGCCCCCGGAGGCGGCGGAGGGCTCCCGCCGCCGCTCCCGCCTCCCTGGCCCGAGCTGCAGCCGGGCGGCACGGCGAGGAAAGCCGTGAAGGCGAGGAGGAGGGCGAGTCGAGCGACGGTTTCCAGCTTCGCGGAGAGCTTCATCGATCGAGCACCGAGGCCGCGATCGCCCGTTGGCCGTCCCTGGCCGCATCGAGCTTATCGCGCCGCCCCGCGCGCGCCCGTGTCAGGATGAGTTACATTTCAATCCGTGATCGAGGACCACTTCTTCAAGCCGACGCGCCCCGAGGACCGGGACGGAGCCCTGCCGGGCTTCGACCCGAAGGACTCCCCGCTCCGGCCGGGCGGCACGCGTCCGCTCGGAGAGGACAAGCCCTCGCCGCTCGATGCGCTCCACGGTCTCACCGACTTCCCCTCGGAGCCTCACCCGCGGCGCGGTCTCTACCGCGTGCGTCGCGAGGGTTGGGTCGCCAAGCGCGCCGCGGCGCGGCAGCGCTTCCAGGACCTCGTCGAGAAGGGCGGCCTCAGCCCCGAGCGGCGGATCGTGGACAAGCTCAGGACCCGGAACGGGTTGCTCGAGCGCGCCCGAGAGAACGCCGTGCGGCCTCGCTTCAACTTGCGCGGGAGTCACTGATCCCGGAACGGCTCGAATAGTCACCGGCCGGCGGCGGTCCAGGGAGCCATGCGTACTCCGCGGCCGCTCCTCGCGCTCCTGGTCGCCGTCGCCGGCTGTGCCTCGAGCACGGTCTGCACCGAGCCTCAGGTCATAGCCTGTGGCGGCGGAGCCGTCTTCTGGCGCCCTCTCTGGACGTCCTGCGACGTGCCCTCGCTGACGCTCGACCCCGCCGTGCTCGCCTCGACGTCGGAGACGGCCCGGCGGAGCGTGCGGCGCACGCTCCGCGACGCCGTCTCGCGTGGAGCGCTCGTGGACGTCTCGTGCGACGCGTCGTTCGCGTGGTGTCTGCCGCCCTCCGCGCTCGAGGAGACGGTCGCCCTCGTCGAGCAGCGCGCTGCCTCCCAGATCGAGCGCGGCGAGCTCGAGGCCGCGATCTGGGACCTCGAGCGCATCGGCTCCACGTCTCCGATGCTCTCCATCGCGCGCGAGCTCGCGAAGAAGACGGACCCCTGGCCGCGGGTGAGCGCGTCGAGCGAGCATCCGGTCCCCGCGGGCTACGAGCTCCGCCGCTGCGCGGGCGTCGTCGGCGGCGTGGAGGTCGTGCAGGCCGAGCGCGACGGGACGCTCTGGCTTCTCGGACTCGGAGCCGAGGGGCTCCTCTGGAAGCAGTCCCTGGGCGTCGCGGTGAAGGAGGAGATCCCGTTCGAGGCTCGCGTGCGCGGAGGGCGGCTCTTCCTCGCCCAGGTGGACCGCGCGCTCGCCCTCGACGTCGCGACGGGGCGGATCGTCTGGTCGTTCCGCCGGCTCTCGTGGGGCGACGAGGACCGGCGGCCGTTCATCGCTTACTCGCCGCTCCCGTTCGTGTTCGACGTCTCGCACGACGCGGTCGAGCTCATCCGCGGCGCGGAGTATCCGCGCGACCGGCTCGACCCGCGCACGGGGCGGCCGCTCGACTGAGCGGTCTCTCCGTAGCCCCGACCGCGGGAGAGGCGG
>CAZYLP010000474.1:0-6824 GCA_964648345.1 uncultured Planctomycetota bacterium | reverse complement strand
CACCGAGCGCATGCTCGCGGGCATGGGCGTGAAGCTCGAGGTCGGACCGACCTCCGTCGGGGTCGTCGGCGGCCAGAAGCTCTCGCCGATCTCGGTGGACGTCCCGGGCGACCTCTCCTCCGCGGCGTTCCCCGTCGCGGCCGCGCTCCTCGTGCCGGGGAGCGAGGTCGAGATCGAGAGCGTCGGCCTCAACCCGACGCGCACCGGCTTCCTCGAGGCGCTCGATGCCATGGGCGCCGACATCGAGGTCGCCGTCGAGGGCAGCTCGGGCGGCGAGCCCTTCGGCCGGATCCTCGCGCGCGGGACGCGCGAGCTCGTGGCGATCCAGGCGTCCGGCGAGATCGTCGTCCGCGCGATCGACGAGCTCCCCGCGCTCTTCGCGCTCGCCGCCTTCGCGAAGGGCCGCTCGACGTTCCGTGACGCGCAGGAGCTCCGCAAGAAGGAGAGCGACCGGATCGCGGCCATGGCCCGCGGTCTCCGCGCGCTCGGCGTCTCGTGCGACGAGCTGCCGGACGGCATCGCGATCGACGGCGACCCCGACCGCGTCCTCGCGGCCACGGCGCCGCTCGATGGCTCGAACGACCACCGGATCGTCATGGCGCTCGCGTGCGCCGCGCTCCGGGCCGGAGGCGACGTGAAGATCGACGGCGCCTCCGCGATCACCAAGAGCTGGCCGGGCTTCTTCGGCGAGCTCGCACGACTTGGGGGCAAGAAGTGAAACCCGTCCTCCCGCGGCTCGAGCGCGCGGAGTTCGATGCACTCGCCGCGAAGGGCACGACCCTCGCGGTCTTCCGCACCGCGCTCCTCGACGGTCTCACGCCCGTCGCCGCATTGATGGCATTGAGGCGCGAATCCGAGCCGTGCTTCCTCCTCGAGTCCGCCACGGGCGGCGAGCGGATCGCACGCTTCTCCTTCCTGGGTTCGTCACCGGTCGCGACGATCCACGACCGCGCCGGCAACGTCATGTTCCAGCCGGCGGGCCTCGGGAAGGGGCACGACGGTGACGTCCTCCACGCGATCCGGCGCGCGTGCGCGAACGTGAAGGCCGTCCGCCCGCCCGGGATCCCGCGCTTCGCGGGCGGCTGGGTCGGCTTCTGCGGCTGGGACCTCGCGCGCGCGGCGGTCGGGCTCAAGCGGCGCCGCCTCGACGACCCGCAGCCGGCCGACGGTCTCCCCGACGCGATCTTCCACCGCTTCGACGACGTCGTCGCGTTCGACCATCTCCGCGGCACGGTCGTCCTCATCGCGAACGTCGAGGTCGGGGAGCGGAAGGACGAGGCCTGGAAGCTCTCGCAGTCGCGCCTCGACTACCTCGAGGAGCGGCTAGCCCACGGAGCCGCGAGCGGCCTCGCGCGCCCCGCACCCGTCGCGCGCCGCAGCGACATCAAGCCCTTGAAGACGAAGGTCTCCTTCGAGGACCAGGTCGTTGCGGCGAAGAAGCACATCGTCGCGGGCGACGTCTTCCAGATCGTGCTCTCGCGTGGCCTCGAGGTCGAGACGGAGGCGACGCCGCTCTCGGTGTATCGCGCGCTCCGCGCGATCAACCCGTCGCCTTACCTCTTCTACCTCGAGACGAGCGGGGCCGTCGTCATGGGCTCCTCGCCCGAGCTCCTCGTCCGCGTCGAGCAGGGCAAGGTCCACGTCCGTCCGATCGCCGGCACCCGCAAGCGGGGGGCGACGGACGAGGAGGACCGCGCGCTCGAGCTCGACCTCCTCGACGACGAGAAGGAGCGCGCCGAGCACCTCATGCTCGTGGACCTCGGCCGGAACGACGTGGGCCAGGTCGCGAAGCTCGGCACCGTCAGCGTGGACGAGCTCATGGGCGTCGAGCGGTACTCGCACGTCATGCACCTCGTCTCGCACGTCTCGGGTGACCTCGACACGAGCTTCGACCGCTTCGACGCTCTCAAGGCCGGATTCCCCGCGGGCACGGTCTCGGGCGCGCCGAAGCGCCGGGCGATCGAGCTGATCGCCGAGCTCGAGGGCGACTCGCGCGGTCTCTACGCGGGCGCCGTCGGCTACGTGGACCTCGCGGCGGGCGCGGAGCCTGGCGGACTCGACACGTGCATCGCGATCCGCACTCTCGTCCAGCGCGGGAAGAAGGTCATCGCGCGCGCGGGCGCGGGGATCGTCTACGACTCGGATCCGAAGAAGGAGCTCGAGGAGACGGAGAACAAAGCCAAAGCGCTTCTGGCCGCAGTGCGACTGGCGGAAGAGGGGCTCCGGCCATGAGAACAGAACGACAAGCCACAGAGGACACAGAGCGCACAGAGATTGGCGATTCTCTCCGACTCGCGAGGACGAGGGGATCGCCCGACACCTCCTCTGTGCTCTCTGTGTCCTCTGTGGCAAAAATTGGATCGGGAGAGAGCCGATGAGATTGCTGGTCGTCGACTCCTACGACTCCTTCACCTTCAACCTCGTCCAGATGCTCGGCGCGCTCGCGGGCGAGCGGCCGATGGTCGTGAAGAACGACGAGTGCGGCCCCAAGGAGATCGAGGCCCGCGACCCGGCGGGCGTGATCCTGTCTCCGGGCCCCGGCCATCCGCGCGACGCCGGCCGCCTCATCGAGATCATCAAGAACCTCGACCCGCGCATCCCCGTGCTCGGGGTGTGCCTCGGCCACCAGGGGATCGTCGAGGCCGAGGGCGGTCGCGTCGTCGGCGCGGGCCAGATCGTGCACGGGAAGACGAGCGAGGTCCGGCACGAAGGCGGGGCGCTCTTCGAGGGCGTGCCGAGCCCCTTCGCCGCGGCGCGCTACCACTCGCTCTGCGCGGAGAAGACGACGTTCCCGAAGACGCTCAAGGAGACCGCGCACACCGCGGACGGGATCGTCATGGCGCTCGAGCACCGCGAGCGGCCGCTCTTCGGCGTCCAGTTCCACCCGGAGAGCGTCGCCACCGGCTCGGGGCGCCGGATCCTCGCGAACTTCGTCGGCATGTGCGCCAAGCACAAGAACGTCGGCCTCCCCGAGGCGCCGAGGACGGGCGCCGACAGCTTCTCGGCGCTCCTCGAGCGGCTCCTCGCGGGCGGCGACCTCGGACGGGACGAGGCGCGCTCGCTCGGAGACCGGCTCTTGAAGGGCGAGCTCACCGCCGCGCAGGTGGGCGGCTTCACGGCCGCGCTCCGCGCGAAGGGCGAGCGCCCCGAGGAGGTCGCGGGCCTCGTCCTCGCCTTCCGCGATGCGATGACGCGCGTGCGCTGCAAGCGCCCCGTGATCGACGTCTGCGGCACCGGCGGCGACTCGCGCGGGACGTTCAACATCTCGACGACCGCGGCGCTCGTCGCCGCGGGCGCCGGCGTCGCCGTCGCGAAGCACGGGAACCGCGCCGTCTCCTCGAAGGCGGGGAGCGCGGACCTCATCGAGGCGCTCGGGATCCCGCTCGAGCTCGAGCCCGAAGACGCCGCGCGCGCCCTCGACGAGAACGGCTTCGCCTTCCTCTTCGCGCCGCGCTACCACGCGGCGCTCCGGCACGTGGCGCCCGCCCGCAAGGAGCTCGGCGTCCGCACCGTCTTCAACCTCCTCGGCCCGCTCATGAACCCGGCGGGCGCGCGGCGGCAGCTCGTCGGCGGCTTCTCGGACCGGCCGCGCGACCTCGTCGCGCGCGCGCTCAAGGCCTCGGGCGGCGAGCGCGCCATGGTCGTCTTCGCGCAGGACGGGACCGACGAGCTCACGACCACGTCGCCGTGCCGCGTGAGCGAGCTCCTCGAGGACGGGCGGATCCTCGAGCGCACGATCGACGCGGCGGAGCTCGGCCTCGCGCGCGCGAAGCACGCCGACCTCGCGGGCGGCGACGCGGCCGCGAACGCGAAGATCGTCCTCGAGATCCTGGGCGGCGCGAAGGGCCCGAAGCGCGACGTCGTCGTCCTCAACGCGGCGGCGGCCCTCGTCGTCGCGGGCGCGGTGCCCGACCTCAAGGCCGGCCTCGTGAAGGCGGCCGAGGCGATCGACTCCGGCGCGGCCATGAAGGTCCTGGAGAAGGCGCGCAAGAAGTGAGTGTCCTCGAGAACATCGCCGAGAGCGTCCGCGAGAAGCTCGAGGAGCGGATGACGAAGGTCCCGCTCGGCGACCTCGTCGCCCGGCTCAAGGACGCTCCCCCTCCGCGCGACTTCGCGAAGGCTCTCACCGCGCAGCCCGGAGTCGCCCTCATCGCGGAGGTGAAGCGCGCGTCCCCCTCCTCGGGGCTCATCGTCGCGAACCTGGACGCCGCGAAGACGGCCCGCGCCTACGAGGAGGCGGGCGCCGCGGCGATCTCCGTGCTCACCGAGCCCGACTACTTCTGGGGGTCGCTCGATGACCTGCGCGCGGCGCGCGGCGCGGTGCAGGCGGCGCCCGTGATCAGGAAGGACTTCGTGCTCGACGGCTACCAGCTCGTCGAAGCCCGGGCGGCGGGTGCCGATGCCGCGCTCCTCATCGTGCGGCTCCTCGAGGGGAGCCAGCTCCGCCGTCTCATCGGCGCCGCGCGCTCGCTCGGGCTCGGGACGCTCGTCGAGGTGCGCGACGAGCGCGAGGTGGACATCGCGATCGCCGCGGGCGCGACGGTCATGGGGATCAACAACCGCGACCTCGCGACGCTCGACGTGGACCTCGAGACCACCCGGCGCGTCGCGCGGGCCGTGCCGCCCGAGGCCATCCTCGTGAGCGAGAGCGGCGTGAAGACGCCCGAAGACGTGAAGCGCCTCCGCGAGCTCGGCGTCCGCGCCGTCCTCGTCGGCACGGCGCTCTCCAAGGCTGCGGCCGGGGCCGCGCTCGCGCGCGCGCTCGTGGAGGCTGGACGCTAGTGCAGGTCAAGGTGTGCGGCGTGACGCGCCCGGAGGACGCCGCGCTCGCGTGCGAGCTCGGAGCCTGGGCGATCGGCATGATCCTCTCGAAGAAGGGGCCGCGTCACGTCGAGCTCGCCCGCGCGAAGGAGATCCGCGCCGCGCTCCCCGAGGACGCGTTCGCCGTCGGCGTCTTCGTGGACGAGAGCGCGCGGACGATCAACGACCTCGCGGCCGAGCTCGACCTCGACCTCGTCCAGCTCCACGGCGACGAGAAGCCCGAGCTCCTCCTCGAGGTCGAGTGCCCGGCCGTGAAGGTCCACGCCGTGAAGAAGTCGATCCCCGACCTGTCGCCCTGGCGGAACGCGTGGGCGACGCTCCTCGACGGCGTCGAGCGCGGCAAGGGCTTCGACTGGGAGATCGCGCGCGGCCTCGACGTCCCGTCGAGCCGCCTCATCATCGCGGGCGGTCTCACCCCCGAGAACGTCGCGAAGGCGGTCTCCATCTGCGACCCCTTCGCGGTCGATGTGTCGAGCGGCGTCGAGTCCAAGCCGGGCGTGAAGGACGCCGCCAAGCTCCGCGCCTTCTTCGAGGCCCTCGCATGAATCCGTGGCACGACGTCGATCCCCACTACGACGGGGACCTCTCCTTCCGCGCGCTCATCGAGATCCCGAAGGACTCGAAGAACAAGTACGAGCTCGACAAGGAGACCGGCCTCCTCATGATCGACCGGATCCTCTACAGCTCGGTCATGTACCCCGCGAGCTACGGCTTCATCCCGCGGAGCTACGCCGACGACGGCGACCCGCTCGACGTGCTCGTCCTCGCGCAGGAGCCGATCCACCCGCTCACGATCGTGCGCTGCCGCGCGATCGGCGTCATGGGCATGCTCGACGGCGGCAAGGCCGACGACAAGATCATCGCCGTCCACGTGGGCGACCCCGAGTACGCGAGCTACGACGACGTGAGCGACCTCCCGCCTCACCGCATGAAGGAGATCGCGCGCTTCTTCGAGGACTACAAGACGCTCGAGAAGAAGCGCGTGACGGTGAAGAAGCCGCGCGGCAAGGCGGCGGCGAGGAAGATCGTGAAGCAGGCGTTCGTCGACTACCAGGGGCTCATCACGTGAAGACCAAGGCCAAAGCCTCTCCTCGGCCCGGCCGGTTCGGGCCGTTCGGCGGCGCCTACGTGCCCGAGACACTCGTGCCGCTCCTCGACGAGCTCGAGGACGAGTACGCGCGCCTGCGGAAGGACTCGAGCTTCAAGAAGGAGCTCGACAAGGTCCTCGAGGAGTTCGCCGGCCGCCCGACGCCGCTCACCGAGTGCAAGAACCTCTCGAAGCTCGGGGAGGGCGCGCGGATCTTCCTCAAGCGCGAGGACCTCCTCCACACGGGCGCGCACAAGCTCAACAACGCGCTCGGCCAGGCGCTCATCGCGAAGCGGCTCGGGAAGACGCGCGTCGTCGCCGAGACCGGCGCAGGCCAGCACGGCGTCGCGACGGCGACCGTGTGCGCGAAGTTCGGCTTCGAGTGCGTCGTCTACATGGGCGCGACCGACGTCGCACGCCAGCGACCGAACGCGCTCCGCATGGAGCTCCTCGGCGCGAAGCTGATCCCCGTCACCGCGGGCGAGGCGACCCTCAAGGAGGCGACCAACGAGGCGATCCGCGACTGGATCGCGCACCCGCACGACACCTACTACCTCCTCGGCTCGTGCGTCGGCCCTCACCCTTACCCGACGCTCGTCCGCGACCTCCAGCGCGTGATCGGCGTCGAGGCGCGGAAGCAGGCGAAGGACGCGCTCGGCCGTCTGCCCGATCACGTCGTCGCGTGCGTGGGCGGCGGCTCGAACGCGATCGGCCTCTTCCACCCCTTCCTCGAGGACAAGAAGGTGAGGCTCTGGGGCGTGGAGGCCGGCGGGCGCGGCCCGACTCCGGGCGAGCACTCCGCGACCCTCGCGCGCGGAGCACCCGGCGTGCTCCACGGAGCGAAGAGCTATCTCCTCCAGGACGAGCACGGCCAGGTCGCGCCGGTCCACTCGATCTCGGCCGGCCTCGACTATCC
>CAZYLP010000473.1:6096-6830 GCA_964648345.1 uncultured Planctomycetota bacterium | reverse complement strand
TCGTAGTCCGACTTGAGGCGGCCGACGAGGCGGTCGAAGACCTCGCCGAGCTTCTTCTCGAGCGGGGCCAACGCCTCGTCCTTCGGCTCCTTGAAGAACTCCGCCAGCAGCTTCCGGCACGCGCCCTCGAGCTCGGCGAGCGACTGGGGCGAGATCGCCACGGTCGCGCTCTCGCGCTGGTCCGCGAGGGTCGCCTCCTGGCGCGCGAGCTCCTGGCGGAGCTTCGCCACGTCCTTCTCGAGCTCGAGGCGGCGCCGCTCCTCGTCCGACTTCTGGGCGAGCGCGCGCTTGTGCTCGTCCATGAGCTCGAGGAACTCGCGCTTCGCCTCCGCCTCGAGCTGCTTGCGCGTGGCGGCGGGGATGTGGCGCCTCTCGAGGGCTCGCTCGACGGCCTCGGCGACGATCTTCTCGATCGTCTTCATGTCGAGGACCTGGACCTTCTTCAGGCCCTTCTTCTCGAGGTCCTTGAGCGTCGTCTGGCGGGTCTGCTCGACGAGCGCGCGGCGGAGCGCGGCCGTGTCGTCGGGAGCGGGGCCGGGCGCGGGAGCGGGCGCGGGGGCGGGCGCGGGGATCGGCAGCGGCTCCGCGTCGAGGAGCGAGCCGGGCTTCGCCGGAGCCGGCTTCGGGGGCTCGGGCTTCGGGGGCTCGGGCTTCGGGGGCTCGGGCGGCTTCAGGCCCTCGAGGAGCGCGCGCCGGATCTGGGCGCTGTGGTCGAGGACCTTCCTCTTCTGCTC
>CAZYLP010000473.1:0-6086 GCA_964648345.1 uncultured Planctomycetota bacterium | reverse complement strand
CCACCGCCAATGACCTCCGTCCGTCGCGCGACGCCTCTTCTTCTCCTCCTCGCGAGAGAGGGGCTTCGGAGATTCGGGGATCGCCTCGATGCGGTCCGTCTTCTGTGTGGTGACGTCCGGCTTCGGCTCCTTCTTCGGGGAGCCGGACTCGCCGAACATCCAGTCATCCGACTTCTTGGCGGCCAAGGTCTCGGGCCGCGACGGTAAGCCCGGGCGCGCCGAGCGTCAAGGCCTGCGAAGGCTTCCGCTTCGGTCCTTGCACCGGGACGCCGCGCCCTTAGGATGCGCCCCAACATGCGCGCGTACCTACCCCTCGTCCTCGTCGCGGTCGTGACGGTCGCGGGCTGCTCCGAGAAGAAGGCGCTCACCCCGTTCGTGTTCCCCCAGACGCCGACCGAGGTCGTCATGGGGAAGACGGTCATCTTCTACGAGACGTACGCCCGCTCGGGCGACGCGGTGCGCGTCGCGTTCGAGGTCTCGAAGGACGACGGCCGGACCTTCCAGCCCGCGACCCCGGCCGACGGCGCGCCGCCCACGAACATCGTCGTCGCCGACCCGTTCGGGGCGCCCAACTTCTTCTTCTGGGACAGCTTCGCGGACCTCGGACCGGGCGTCTTCCCGCGCGTCGTCCTCCGCGCGACCGGCTTCGCGAACGGAGCGACCGGCCGCCAGGCGGTCACGTCGAGCTTCCCCGCGAACGAGAGCGGCTCCTTCACGAACACCCGCGGGGCCCCCGGCGCGGCGCGCTCGGGCGCGCTCGCGGCCCCGCTCCCGGACGGCTCGGTCCTCCTCGCGGGCGGCTCGGTCGGTTCGCAGCCGACGACGCTCGTCGAGGTCTACGATCCGGTCACCGAGCAGGCGGTCGCCGCGTCGGCGCTCGCGAGCCCGCGAACCGGTCTCGGAGGAGCGCTCCTCGAGAGCGGGCGGGTCCTCATCGCCGGCGGCACGAACGCGGGCGTGGGCGCCGTCGCGAACGCCGAGATCTTCGACCGCGCGACGAACGCGATCACGGGCGTCACGGGAGGGCTCGCGGTCGCGCGCACCGATGCCGCGGTGGCCGCGCTCCCGGGCGGCTCCGGGGTCGTCGTGGGCGGCGTGTCGCCCGCGGGCGTGCCGGTCGCCGAGGTCGAGCTCTACGACCCGAACGTCGGCACCGAGGGCGGCTTCTCGGTCGTCACGAGCCACGCCCTCGCGGCGGTGAGGCTCCCGACGGCGACGCCGCTCCCCGACGGGCGGGTCTTCTTCGCGGGCGGCGCCGGCGCGAACGGACAGGCGGTCGCGACGACGTTCCTCTTCGACCCGATCACGCGGAGCGTGACGGCGGGCGCGGTCATGTCCACGCCGCGCGTCGGTCATCGCGCGACGCGGCTCGTGTCGGGGAGAGTGCTCCTCGCGGGCGGCCGCTCCTCGCTCGCGGAGACGGCGACGGCGACGGCGACCGTCGAGCTCTACGACCCGGACTCGAACGGCTTCACGATCCTCGCCTCGATGAGCCGCGCGCGCGCGTTCCACGGACAGGACCTCGCGGGCGGGCGCGTCGTCGCGGTCGGCGGCGCGGGACCCGCGGGCGACACGGCGGCCCACGGCGAGGTCTACGACGTGGACACGAACGCGTGGCTCTCGCTCCCCTTCGCGCCCCTCGCCGCGCGGACGGACGCGACGCTCGTCACGAGCGGCCCGGGCCGTGCGCTCCTCTCGGGCGGCGGCGCGGCGCCCGAGCTCTACCACCCGCTCGGCGCGGTGCGGACGATCAACCCGAACGTCACGCTCAACCCGCAGCCGAACCCGCCGCCGCCGGGCGTGAACCCCACGACGCTCCCGCCGCCGATCGCGCCGATCTTCGCGCCGTTCGTGAGCGAGGCGTGGCTCGCCCTCCGCGCTCCGTCGCAGCCGCGGGCGTTCCACACGGCGTCCGTGCTCCCCCAGGGCGGCGTCCTCCTCGTGGGCGGCACGTCGGGCGTGAACACCGCGACGTCGAGCGTCGAGCTCTTCGAGGTCGCGCCGATCCTCACCGGGTCGGACGCCGTCTCGACGCGCGCGCCGCTCGCCGTGGCCCGCGCGCGGCACGGAGCGGCGACCACGTCCTTCGGGACCGTCTTCGTCGTGGGCGGCGTCGGCGCCACGGGGACGGTGCTCGGCTCGATCGAGCGGTACGACTCCTTCCGCGACGTCTGGACGACCTCGGCGGCGACGCTCGCGCGCCCTCGCTACGACCACCACGTCGTCGCGCTCTTCTCGGGCGATCTCCTGATCGTCGGTGGGCGCGACGCGAACGGCGTCCCGGTCGGGCAGGCCGAGCTCTACCACCCGTTCAACGACACGATCGAGCCCGCGGGCACCCTGACGACGCCGCGCGCCGACGACGACGTCGTCACGGCGACGGGCTTCGGGCAGGTCCTCCTCGTCGGCGGGCGCGATGCGGCGGGCGTCGCGGTCCGGGCGATCGACGTCTACGACGTGCTCGGGCGGAGCTTCTCGGTCGGCGGCTCCCTCGCGCAGGGGCGGATCGGCCTCGCGCTCGCGAACTCGGCGGACTTCCGCGCCGTGATCGCGACCGGCGGCCACCCGGACGCGCTGTCCGATGCGCTCGCGACCTACGAGGGGATCGACCTCTCGGGCCCGAACCCGGTCCCGGTCGCCGGGGGGCCGCAGCCGCTCGACGCGGCGCGCGGCTTCCACAAGGCGGCGCTCTACCAGGACCGCGTCCAGCTCCTCACGGGCGGCGAGGTGGACGGTCTTCCGCTCGACACGAGCTCGCTCTACATCCCCGCGCCGAGCCTCCTCCCGACAGCGCCGAGCGCGTACTCCGCGTTCGTCCGGCCGCCCCTCAACCCGCGCATGAACATGCCGCGCGTCGGCTTCACGGCGACGGCGCTCGGAGACGGGCGCGTCCTCGTCGTCGGCGGAGTGGACCACCGGGGCGTCGTGATCCCGGGCCTCGAAGTGTTCGTACGGTGACCGTCACCGCCGTCGACCTCGCCCGGCCGGCGCGCGACACCAAGGCCCGCGTCGCCGGAAACGAGCGGGTCGCGCCCGACGCGTGGGTGCTCCGCTTCGAGGGCGACGTGCCCGCGTTCGCGGCCGGGGAGTTCATCCAGGTGACCGGCTGGGAGCGCGAGCCGCTCCTCCGCCGGCCCATGAGCGTCCTCGACTCGGGGCCGGGCTGGGCGAGCTTCCTCTACCAGACCACCGGGCGCGGGACGAAGCTCTTCGCGCAGCTCCGCGCGGGCGACTCGATCCGCGCGCTCGGCCCGCTCGGGAACGCCTTCTCCGAGCCCGCGCGGCCGGGGCCCGCGCTCATCGTCGCGGGCGGCGTCGGCGTCGCGCCGTTCCTCATGCTCGCCCGCCGCTTCAGAGCGGAGGGCCGCGAGACGATCGTCCTCCTCGGGGCGCGGGACGCGTCGCGGCTCTACCTCGAGCGCGTCTTCGCGGCGCTCGGCGTGCCCGTCCGTTGCGCGACGGAGAACGGCGAGAAGGGCACGAAGGGCTTCGTGACGGCCCTGCTCGATGCGGAGATCCGATCGCGCGGCGCGGCCGCGATCGGCCGCGTCTACACGTGCGGGCCCGAGCCCATGCTCCGCGCGGTCCACGACCTCGCGCGCAAGCACGGCGTCCCGGGCGAGGCGAGCCTCGA
Organism: uncultured Planctomycetota bacterium; assembly: GCA_964648345.1. Taxonomy (GTDB): domain Bacteria; phylum Planctomycetota; class J058; order J058; family JACQDU01; genus CAZYLP01. The sequence continues at coordinate 2,452 of CAZYLP010000473.1, read as the reverse complement.
GCGCCGCATGGCCTGCGGCTTCGGGGTCTGCTTCACGTGCGTCTGCCCGCTCCTCGACGCGAAGACGGGGACGTACCGGAACCGCCGCACCTGCCTCGACGGCCCGGTCGTGGACTTCGACCGCCTGGCTCCCGGCTTCTAGTTACTTGCCGTCGGGGTGCTTCGCGTGGAAGGCGTTCGCGAAGTCCGTGGGCGTCGTCAGGACGCGCTTCGCGAGGACCTTGTTGTTGTAGGTGAACTCGACACGCATGTCGGTCAGCTTGTCGTGGTCCGAGGCGCCGGGCTTCCAGTCGGCGACCTTCACGACGCACGTCCCGTCCGCGCGGATCTCGCCCTGCGTGACGGGGCCCGTGCCCAGCCACTTGTTCCAGCCGACGACGACCTTCGCGTCCGCGCCGGCCTCGATCTTGTGAGCGCGGGTCCAGACCTGGAGCACCGGTTCGTCGCCCGACATGTCGCCCGAGACCTTGTCGATCCGGGCCGACGGCCCTCCGCAGCCGGCGAGGAGGACGAGCGGCAGCATGAAGCATGCGAGCTTGAGCACGTTCCGTTCACCTCTGCCGGGAACGTAGAGGGGCCGGGACGCTTGCGCCACTGACCCTAGTGGACCCGTCGGACCACGTCTAAGATGCCCCCATGTCCTCGTCTCGCAGCCCCGTGCGCTTCCTCGGCGGTCTCGTGATCTGGGCCGCCATCCTCGGCGGCGTCGCGTCCCTCGCCGTGGCGCGCTCGGACCAGCTCGGGCCGCCCGCCGGCCGGGTCATGCGCTACGCGCTCCACGGCCCCTCGGTCATCGAGCGGCGCATCGAGGGCATCGACAACGGCTGGGGTTGGGCCCACGTGGACTCGCACGACCCCGTCCTCGCGGGCGAGGAGCGGCGGTTCATAGGGACGGTCCTCTCGGTCCGCGAGGACACATCCGCCGGCGTCCAGACCGCGACGTGGATCGCGCGGATCGCGATCGACCCCGAGTACGACCCGAAGGACCTCGACGACGCGACGTTCGCGTACGGCGAGTCGAGCGGCGACGCCGCGTGGATCATCGCGACGCTCCTCCCGCCGAAGAAGCGCGACATCGTCTTCGACGAGCTCCGCGACTACTCCGTGAAGCACTCGGCCGAGATCCGCGCGCTCCTCGACCCGATCGAGGAGCAGGTGATCCAGCACGCGCTCCAGGTCCTCGAGCAGAACTTCACGCCCGCGACGCAGCGCCACGAGAAGGAGATCGACGCGCTCCTCGACCGCTACCGCGGGGCGCTCAAGGACGAGCTCCTCCCCGTCTTGAAGGAGCAGCTCGCCCCCTCCGCCAAGGAGAAGCTGAAGCCGATCCTCACGAAGATCGGCCGCGAGTGCTGGGACGCGCTCCCCATGTGGGACGCGAGCTGGGCGCTCTTCAAGTCGAAGCTCCCGTTCCAGAAGAAGGACTACATCGACGAGTGGTGGCGGGACTTCCTCGAGAACAAGGCGATCCCGATCCTCAAGGACCACGAGGCCGAGCTCGTGAAGACGGGCGAGGACCTCATGAAGGAGGGCTTCAAGGACCCGAAGGTCCGTGCGGCCCTGAGCGCCATGGGGAAGAAGATCATGAACGACCCCGATGCGCGCGCGCTCGCCCGCACGATCATCGAGGAGGCGCTCGTGAAGCCCTTCGACCCGCAGGCGCTCTGGACGAAGCTCGCCTCGGACCCGAAGAACCGCCAGCACTTCATGAAGCTGAACGAGAGCCTCGGGCCCGTGCTCCAGAACATCGTGCGCGTCGTCGCGGTCGAGAGGCGGCCCGACGGGCGCGAGGGGCTCTCGCCCGAGGTCGCGCGCGTCCTGCGCCGGAAGGTCTTCAACAAGGACGGACGGTGGGTGGCCGTGACCCCGAAGCGGCCGCTGGTGCCGCGCTCGGGCAGGAGCTGACCGACTTGGTCGAGAGTACTGCGAGCGAGGTCTCGCCGCCGCCGCTCCCGCTCCCCGTGACGCAGCCGCGCGACCCCGTCATCAAGATCCGCGCCCTCGACGTGGCCGTGGCCGGGAAGAAGCTCCTCGAGGGCGCGACCCTCGACGTCTTCCCGGGCGAGGTCGTCCTCCTCGTCGGCCCCTCGGGGTCGGGCAAGTCGGTCCTCCTCCGCCTCCTCGCGAGCCTCGTCTCGCCCGAGGACCGCGACCACGCGGTGAAGGGCGAGATCGAGGTCGGCGGCACGAGCACTCTCGGCCGCATGGACCCGGGCCGCGCGAAGACGGGCCTCGTCTTCCAGGACCACGCCCTCTTCGACGAGTACACCGCGGGCGAGAACGTCCTCTTCGCGCGCGACCATTCGCCGTCGCCCTCGGCCGCCGCGGCCGCGGAGCGCGCGCTCGGCTTCCTCCGCGAGCACGCGATCGACCCGGGCTCCCGCGTGCGCTCGCTGTCGGGGGGCATGAAGCAGCGCGTGGCGATCGCGCGCGCCGTCGCCCGCGACCCGGA
>CAZYLP010000472.1:0-6888 GCA_964648345.1 uncultured Planctomycetota bacterium | reverse complement strand
CTCCCCGGCGCCTCCTTCGCGGGGCAGCAGGAGACGTTCCTGAACGTCCGCGGCGAGCAGGGGCTCCTTCGCGCGGTGCACGCGTGCATCGCGTCCCTCTTCACGGATCGAGCGATCAGCTACCGCACGCGCGCCGGCTTCGACCACGAGGGCGTCGCGCTCTCGGTCGGCGTCCAGCCCATGGTCCGCTCGGACCTCGCGTCGTCGGGCGTCATCTTCACGCTCGACCCGGACTCGGGCTTCCGCGACGTCGTCGTCGTCTCGAGCTCGTACGGCCTCGGCGAGGCGGTCGTCCAGGGGATCGTCAATCCGGACGAGTGGACGGTCCACAAGCCGACGCTCGCGGGCGGATTCCGGCCGCTCATCGGCCGGAAGCTCGGGACCAAGGAGGTGAAGATCGTCTTCGGCGACGGCACGCGCGCCACGCGGAACGAGCCCGTCGCGGCCGAGGAGCGCGCGCGCTTCTCCCTCGACGACGAGGACGTCCTCCTCCTCGCGCGCTGGGCCTGCGAGATCGAGGAGCACTACTCGAAGCTCGCCGGCCGCCGGCAGCCCATGGACATCGAGTGGGCGAAGGACGGGAAGACCGGCCGCCTCTACATCGTGCAGGCCCGGCCCGAGACCGTGCACTCCGCGAAGAAGGCGGGCGCCGCGTTCGAGGTCCACAAGCTCACCGAGCGGCCGCCCGCGCCCCTCGTCCGCGGAGTGGCCGTCGGCGAGAAGATCGGCACGGGCCGCGTGCGGATCGCCCGCGACGCCCGCGAGGCGGAGCGCGTCGAGAAGGGCGACATCCTCGTCGCGCCGAACACGGACCCCGACTGGGAGCCGATCATGAAGCGCGTCGCCGCGATCGTGACGGACCAGGGCGGGCGCACGGCCCACGCGGCCATCGTCTCGCGCGAGTTCGGGATCCCGTGCGTCGTCGGTACCGGCTCGGCGACGAAGGTCCTCCAGGACGGCCAGAAGGTCACCGTCTCCTGCGCCGAAGGGCCCGAGGGCCGTGTCTACGCGGGCGCGCTCGCCTTCGAGAAGACGGTCGTGGACGCGTCGTCCTTCGCGCGGCCGCGGACGAACATCTTCCTCAACGTGGCGGACCCGGACCGGGCGTTCGCCCTCGCGGCGCTCCCGAGCGACGGCGTCGGGCTCGCGCGCCTCGAGTTCATCATCACGAACCAGATCGGCGTCCATCCGATGGCCCTCGCGCGGTACCCGCAGCTCCGCGACCCCGCGACGGTGGCCGAGATCGAGAAGCGGCTCGGCGGTCTCTCGCCCCGCGAGTACTTCATCCGGCGGTTGTCGGAGGGGGTGGGGAAGATCGCGGCGGCGTTCCACCCGCGCCCGGTGATCGTGAGACTCTCCGACTTCAAGACGAACGAGTACGCGAGCCTGATCGGCGGCGCCGAGTTCGAGCCCGAGGAGGAGAACCCCATGATCGGGTTCCGCGGCGCCTCCCGGTACGACGACCCGCGGTACCGCGACGGTTTCGCGCTCGAGTGCGCGGCGCTGCTGCGCGTGCGGCAGGATATGGGTCTCAAGAACGTGAAGGTCATGGTCCCCTTCTGCCGCACTCCCGCCGAGGGCAAGCGCGTCGTGGCGGCGCTCGCGCGGAACGACCTCGCGCAGGGGCGCGACGGGCTCGAGGTCTACGCCATGTGCGAGGTGCCCTCGAACGTGATCCTCGCGGAGAAGTTCCTCGAGGTCTTCGACGGCTACTCGATCGGCTCGAACGACCTGACCCAGCTCGTGCTCGGAGTGGACCGCGACTCCTCGACGATCGCCAAGTCGTTCGACGAGCGCGACGAGGCGGTCAAGATCGCGATCGGCCAGGCGATCGACGCCGCGAAGAGCGCGGGCAAGAAGATCGGGATCTGCGGCCAGGCCCCGTCCGACTACCCCGAGTTCGCCGCGTGGCTCGTGGAGCGCGGGATCGACTCGATCTCGCTGAACCCGGATGCGGTGATCAAGACGGCGCGCGTCGTGGCCGAGGCCGAGGCTCTCGACTCGCTGTCGCTCGCTCGAGCACGCGGATGATGCGTGCGATCATCGAGCGGGCGCATCTCGGAGACCTCTTCGAGGCGCTCCGCGCCGCGGGCTTCACCGTCGTCGGGCCGACCGTGCGCGACGGGGCGATCGTCTACGACGAGGTCGCCTCGCCCGAGAGCCTCCCCGTCGGCTGGACCGAGGTCCAGGACGCCGGCCGCTACCGTCTCGAGCGCCGCCAGGACCAGGCGCTCTTCGGCTACTCGCTCGGGCCGCACTCGTGGAAGAAGTACTTCCACGCGCCGCGGCTCGAGCTGTTCTCCGTCCACCGCGAGGGCAAGAAGGTGCGCGTCGAGACGCCGGGCGAGACGCCGCCGCGCCTCGCGCTCCTCGGGGTGCGGTCGTGCGAGCTCGCGGCGATCGCGATCCAGGACAAGGTCCTCACCGGGAGCGGCCCCGTCGACTCGTACTACGCCGCGCGAAGGAAGGACGCGTTCCTCATCGCGGTCCAGTGCGGCCAGGCGGGCGGGACGTGCTTCTGCGTGTCCATGAACACCGGCCCCCGCGCGAAGGGCGGCTTCGACCTCGCCCTCACCGAGCTCCTCGGGGAGAGGCACGCCTTCGTCGTCGAGGTCGGCAGCGAGCGCGGCCGCGAGCTCCTCGCGAAGGTCCGGCACGCGAGCGCGACCGAGCACGACGTGAAGCGCGCGGAGGAGGTCTCCGCCGAGACCGCGAAGCGCATGGGCCGCTCTCTCGACACGTCGTTCCTGAAGGAGCTCCTCGCCCGGAACCTCGAGCACGACCGCTGGGAGCAGGTCGCGCAGAAGTGCCTCGCCTGCGCGAACTGCACCATGGTGTGCCCGACGTGCTTCTGCACGACCGTCGAGGACACGACCGACCTGACCGGCGATCACGCCCAGCGCTGGCGCCGGTGGGACTCGTGCTTCAACCTCGACTTCTCGTACGTCCACGGCGGGAGCGTCAGGAACACGATCGCGTCGCGTTACCGGCAGTGGATCACGCACAAGCTCTCGACGTGGTGGGACCAGTTCGACACGTCGGGCTGCGTCGGCTGCGGGCGCTGCATCACGTGGTGCCCCGTCGGGATCGACATCACGCAGGAGGCGGGCGCGATCCGCGCCTCCGAGGAGACCACCGTCTCATGAGCGAGCCGATCAGCGCGCTCGTCGCGCAGCACCCGTTCCTCCGTGGCCTCGACGCCGAGCACCTCGCGGCGATCGCCGCCACGGCGCGCGAGGTGCGCTTCAAGAAGGGGGCGCTCCTCCTCCGCGAGGGCGACGCCGCGACCGCGAGCTACCTGATCGTCTCGGGCCGCGTGAGCCTCGAGGTCCGCTCCGCGAGCCAGGCGCACACGGTCGCGACGATCGACGAGGGCGAGGTCGTCGGGTGGTCGTGGCTCGTCCCTCCGAGCAAGTGGCACTTCGACGCGCGCGCGACGTCGGCGGTCCACGCGGTGCTCATCGACGGCGAGCAGCTCCTCGAGGCGTGCGACACCTACCCGCCCCTCGGCTACGCGCTCATGAAGCGCTTCCTGCGCGTCGTGACGCAGCGGCTCGAGGCGGTGAGGCTCCAGCTCCTCGACCTCTACGCCCCGCACGGATCCGAGCTGCCGTGGGCGTGACCCCCGATCCCATGATCCCCGTCTTCACGACGGTGAAGAAGATCGACCGCGAGACCCACGACACGGTCACGCTCACGCTCGACGTGTCGCCCTTCGGCGGCCGCTTCGCGTTCACGCCGGGCCAGTTCAACATGCTCTACCTGCTCGGGGTCGGCGAGGTCGCGATCTCGATCTCGGGCGACCCCGCGAAGACGGACCGGCTCGTCCACACGGTGCGCGCGGTCGGCTCCGTCACGAAGAAGGTCGTCGCGCTGAAGAAGGGCGACGCGATCGGAGTGCGCGGCCCGTTCGGCGCGGGCTGGCCGCTCGACGGGGCCGCGGGCGGCGACGTCGTCGTCGTCGCGGGCGGCCTCGGTCTCGCCCCGCTCCGCCCCGTCGTCTACTCGGCGCTGAGGACCCGGGCCAGGTTCGGGCACGTCTCCGTGCTCGTCGGGGCGCGCGGCGCCGAGGGGCTCTCCTTCGCGGAGGAGCTCGCGAAGTGGAAGGAGAAGCTCGACGTCCAGGTCACGGTCGACCGCGCGGACTCGAAGTGGAAGGGCGACGTGGGCGTCGTCACGCGCCTCGTCGAGAAGGCCGCCTTCGAGCCGTCGCGCGCGAGCGCCTACGTCTGCGGCCCCGAGATCATGATGCGCTTCGTCGCGCGCGCCCTCGAGCAGCGCGGCGTCGCGCGGTCGCGGATCCACGTGTCGCTCGAGAGGAACATGAAGTGCGCCGTCGGCTTCTGCGGCCACTGCCAGCTCGGCCCCGAGTTCATCTGCCGCGACGGGCCCGTCTTCCCCTTCGAGCGCGTCGAGTCCGCCCTCGCGGTCAAGGAGCTCTGAGCGTGGCCCGCAAGAAGAAGCCCGCGAAGAAGGCCGCGCGCCGCCCGCGTCTCGCCGTCTTCAAGTTCGCCTCCTGCGACGGCTGCCAGCTCTCGCTCCTCGACCTCGAGGACGAGCTCCTCGCGTTCGCGGAGACGATCGAGATCGCGAACTTCGCCGAGGCGTCCCGCGCGATCCTGAAGGGCCCCTACGACCTCACCCTCGTCGAGGGCTCGATCACGACGCCGCACGACGCCGAGCGGATCCAGCAGGTCCGCAAGGAGACGAAGGCTCTCGTCACGATCGGCGCGTGCGCGACCGCGGGCGGCGTCCAGGCCCTGCGGAACGGCCGCGACGTGGCCGAGCTCATGTCCGTCGTCTACGCGACGCCCGCGTACATCGACACGCTCGCGACCTCGACGCCGATCGCGGCGCACGTCCCGGTGGACTTCGAGCTGCGCGGCTGTCCGATCGACCGGCACCAGCTCCTCGACGTCGTCACGGCGTTCCTCTCGGGGCGGCGGCCGAACACGCCCGCGCACAAGGTCTGCGTGGACTGCAAGCTCGCGGGCAACGTGTGCGTCATGGTCGCGCACGGGACGCCGTGCCTCGGGCCTGTCACGCACTCGGGCTGCGGCGCTCTCTGCCCGACCCACGCGCGCGGCTGCTACGGCTGCTTCGGGCCGAGCGAGACTCCGAACCGCGCCTCGCTCCTCCGCGCGGCGCCCTCGATGGGGCGCGCGCTCGAGCTGTTCCCATGAAGACGATCGACCCATGAAGACCATCAACGTCGACTACCTCGCGCGCGTCGAGGGCGAGGGCGGGCTCACGATCAAGTTCAAGGGCGACGAGGTCCGCTCGGTGGAGCTCCGGATCTTCGAGCCGCCGCGCCTCTTCGAGGCGTTCCTCCGCGGCCGTCCCCAGCTCGAGGTGCCCGACATCACGGCGCGGATCTGCGGGATCTGCCCGGTCGCGTACCAGATGAGCAGCTGCCAGGCGATCGAGCGCGCGCTCGGCGTGCGCGTCGAGGGCGCGCTCCGCGACCTGAGGCGCCTCCTCTACTGCGGCGAGTGGATCGAGAGCCACGCGCTCCACGTCTTCATGCTCCACGCGCCCGACTTCCTCGGGTACCCCGACGTCATCGCCATGGCGCGCGACCACAAGGAGCACGTCGAGCGCGGCCTCAGGATCAAGAAGGCGGGCAACACGCTCCTCGAGAAGCTGGGCGGGCGCGCGATCCACCCGGTCAACGTGAAGGTGGGCGGCTTCTACCGCGCGCCCGAGCGGCGCGAGCTCGCGTCGCTCCTCCCCGAGCTGCGCTGGGCGCGCGAGGCGGTCCGCGAGGAGGCGCTCTGGCTCGCCGGCCTCTCCGTCCCCGACTTCGAGCGCGACTACGAGTTCGTCGCCGTCACGCACCCGACCGAGTACGCGATCCTCGACGGCCGGATCGCGTCGAGCCGCGGCGTGGACATCGACTGCCGGGACTTCGAGGCGACCTTCGAGGAGTTCCAGGTCCCGCACTCGACGGCGCTCCACTCGCGCGTGAAGGGCCGCGGCGAGTACCTCGCGGGGCCGCTCGCGCGCTTCAACCTGAGCTCGGAGAAGCTCGGCGATGGCGCGCGCGAGCTCGCGCGGAGGATCGGCCTCCGGCCGCCGATCAGGAACCCCTTCAAGGGGATCCTCGTGCGCGCCGTCGAGATCTTCCACGCGTTCGACGAGGCGATCCGGATCATCGAGTCCTACGAGCGTCCTGCCCGCTCGTCGGAGGACGTCCCGCAGAAGGACGCGACGGGCTGGGGTGTCACGGAGGCGCCGCGAGGGCTCCTCTATCACCGCTACCGCCTCGCCGCGGACGGCACCGTCGCGGAGGCGCGGATCGTCCCGCCGACCTCGCAGAACCAGAGCTGCATCGAGAGCGACCTCCGCGCGATCGCGCCGCGGCTCGTGAAGCTCTCTCACGCGGACGCCACGCACCTCGCGGAGCACGCCGTGCGGAACTACGACCCGTGCATCTCGTGCTCGACGCACTTCCTCAGGCTCGTGCGCGAGGAGGTCCCGTGATCCGCGTCCTCGGCGTGGGCGCGCCGGTGGGCGACGACGCCGTCGGCCTCGAGGTCGTGCGCGAGCTCGTCCGCCGCGGCCCTCCCGCGGGCGTCGAGGCGCGCGCGGTCGCCGAGCCCTCGCAGCTGGTCACGCTCATCGCCGAGTCCGAGCGCGTCATCATCGTCGACGCGCTCATGGACGGCAGCCCACCGGGTTCGGGTTGGTTCCCCGCGCGGCCCCCCCCCCCCCCCCCCCCGGGTGGGGGGGGGGGGGGGGGGGGGCCGGCGCTCTCCACGCACGGCGTCTCGGTCCTCGAGGCGATCGAGCTCGCGCGGATCGTCTCTCCGGGCGCTCGTCAGGTGGACGTGGTCGGCGTGACGATCGGGCCGGCCCGTCCGGTGGAGGGGCTCTCGGATGCGGTCG
>CAZYLP010000471.1:0-6931 GCA_964648345.1 uncultured Planctomycetota bacterium | reverse complement strand
GGCCGCGAGGAGGACGTCCTCGAGGCCCGAGCGGAGGACGAGCGTGGCGCCGTCCTTCTCGAGCTGGACGAACCCTCGCGGTACCGCCGCTTCTCTCAGAGGAACATCACGTCCCAGGCGAGGAAGTGGACGAACGCGGCGCCGAAGCAGCCCAGGCCGAGGACGACGCCGGCCGGCTGGATCATGCTCGCGGTCTCGGGCTTGAGCTTCCCCTTCGAGCGGAGGAGGTCGAGGCCCACGAAGGCGCCCGCCGCGATCATCGCCATCGAGGGCAGCGAGAAGCCGTGGCCCCAGATGAACTGGAAGAGGATCGCGCCCAGGAACCAGAGGACGCCGATCACGGCGAACGCGATGCCCGCGTAGCCGAGGCCGTCGCCCATCTTGGCCAGGTTCTCCTGGAGCGCCGGGACGAACTTCGCCGCGCCGTGCGCCGCCGCGAGCGCTCCGATGAGGCCGAGGAGGCCGCACATGGCCCACGCGATGAGCCGGTGCATCCAGCCGCCGCCACCGCCGCCGGCGCTCGAGCCGCCGACGGAGATCTCCTTCATGCCCGCCATCTTCGAGAGGTTCGTGCCCTCGCCCGCGACGGCGCAGACGGTGCAGGCGCGCCAGCCGACGATGCGGATCTTGATCCCGGTGAGCGTGTTGCCCTGGATGTAGCTGTTCCCGAGCTTCACGCGCTGGGTGATCTGGCAGGTCCCGTCGATGACGCCGATCGCCTCCTCGCAGCTGTCCTCTTCGATGCCGGTCTGCTTGCAGACGGCGTTGACCGCTTCACGGAGGCCCGGCTCGAGACTCCCGCAGACGGGCACGCCGTCCACCTCGGTGACGAAGTCCCAGTCGCCGAACCAGTCCCAGCCGGCGCGGTTCATGTTCACGCCGCGCGAGCCGCCGGTGTAGTGGACGATCGTGCCCTTCCAGGAGCCGGGGGCGTCGCGGACCTCGGTGCCGTTGATCTTCTTCGCCTTGGCGATGAGGCCGCCCGCGAGGCCGGGCCAGGCGGCCTTGACCGACTCGCAGGCCTTCTTGTCCATCTCGGCCTTGGACTGCTCGCCCGCGGCGGTGTCGCCCTTCCACTTCTTCTCGAGCGCGTCGAGGCGGGCGATCATCTTGTCGGCGCCGGTGGCTCCCTTGGCGTGGCGCTCGATGTGGTTCTTCAGGTTGTAGAACTGCCCCTCGAAGTTCTTCCGCATGTTCCCTTCGGGGAGCTTCTCGGCCTCGTCGACGATCGAGCCGACGAACTGGAGGATCTTCGCGCCCGTCTTCTCGCGGAGCGCGGTCGCCTCGTCGACCACCTTCTTGAGCTCGGGGTCGTTCGGGTACTTCTTGAGCGCCTTCTCGACGTAGTCGTTGTTGAAGAAGCGCTGGACGACGTCCGAGGCGAGCTTCTCCGTCTTGTCGCAGCCGAGCCGCGCCGGCGAGTGGTTGCAGTAGATCTCGAGCGAGTTGGGCTTCGTCTCCTGCTCCCAGCCCTCGGTCTCCTTGCCGTACTCCTTGCAGGACTCCCACGACGCGATGACCGGCTTCACGAGCTCGTCGCGCGCCTCGGTCGCGACGATGTTCGCGAAGTCCTTCTTCTGCTTCTCGAGCCGCGCCTTGCGGTCCGTGGTGCGCTTGTCGCCCTGGGGGCACGTGGCGGCGCGGGTGTCGGCGTCCTTGAACCAGCCCTCGACCTGTCCCGCGGACCACTGGCGCTTGCCGTCCACGACCTCCTGGACCATGCCCATGATCCGGTCGAAGTCGGCGAGCTTCGCCTCCTCGAGGTTCTTCTCGAACTCCTTCTTGAGCGTCGCGATCCGGTCCTTGAAGCCCTTCACGGCATCGGCTCCGAGCGCGGCGGCGTGCTCGTTGGCGACGTTCTCGATCTCCTTCGCCTCGCGGTCGACGGTCTGCCTCAGATGTCCCGCGTGGAGGCCGTCGTCGGTGTTGGTCTTCGCGGCCTCGACGGTCCGCTCGAGCTGGTCGAACAGCCGGCCGATGCGCTTCGTCTCCCGCTCCGACTCGGCGCTGCTCCCCGCCTGCGAGACCTTCTTCTTGCTCCAGGCGAGCTTCTTGTTCAGCTCCTCGAGCGTCGCCGCGTCGAAGTGGGCCTTGTTCCACGAGTCGGCGAGCTGGGCGTCCGAGCGCTCCCAGAAGTTCGTGTCGGGCTTACGGACCTGCCAGTTCCGGGTGGCGGCGTCCTCGTCGCTCGAGATCTGCCGCTCGATGCTCTTCTTCCAGCTCTCGGGCTTCCAGTTCTTCTGGTACTCCGCGACCTTGTCGCGCATCTCCTTGATCTTGCCGACCCACTCGGCCTTGCCCGTCTCATCGACGCCGGCGAGCTCCTTCTCGGCCGCCGTCAGGCACTCGTTCGTCTTGTCGAAGCATCCGATGCCGATCCAGATGGTGGCCTGATGGAGTATGTCCTTCGCCTTCTCGATCTGGGCGTTGTCGTCGGCGCGCGCGGGGGCGGCACCGAGGACGGCGACGAGGGCGACGGCCGCGACGGCGCGCGGGAGCAGCAGGGACCTCATATCTCCTCCGGGCTGAGACGCGAGGGGAGAGCTTATCAGCTGCCCGTCATTTCTGGGGGGCTTCGCCCCCAGCCCCCCTATCTCTTCAGGATGCGGAGGGCGATCATCGTCGCCTGCGAGGAGAGGAAGAACAGGAGGAAGAAGACCACGCCGAGGAGGCCCGCGCGGACCGGGTCGAACGACTGCCACTTGAGGACGTCGCGCATCACCTCGTCGGTGTCCTCGGAGCCGGGCTCCTCCGGGTTGATCGGGCGCGGCTCGAGCGCGCGCGGCTCGAGACGCTTCGACGACGGAGGAGGAGGGGGCGCGGCCTCGACGATCTTCGCGACCGGGCGCTCCTGCGTCCGTTTCTTCGGCGCGGTGCTCCCTCCGGCCGCCCTGTCCGGCGGAGGAGGAGCCTCCTTCTTCGGAGGAGGCGGCAGCGGCGGCGGCTGGGGCCGCGGCGGCGGCTCGGACTTGACCGCGCCCCACGTGCCCGCGCTCTTCTTGAGCGGCTTCGGGGGCTCGGGGTCGCCCGCGCGCTGGGCGAGCTCGGCGAGCTCCTTCGCGACCTCGTCGGCCGAGGGGCGGCTCTCGGGCTTCTTCGAGAGGAGCCTGGCGCACAGCTCGTCCACGTCGCCCGCGAGCGCGGCGTCGCGCGGCGCGAGGCGCGGCGCCGCGGACTCGCCCGCGTGCGAGCGGATCACCTGCGCGAGCTCGCCGTCGAACGGCGGGACGCCGGTGAGCGCGCGGAACAGGATGCAGCCGAGCGCGTAGACGTCGCTCCGCGCCGTCGCGTCGAGGCCGCGCGCCTCCTCGGGCGAGATCGAGAGCGCCTGGAGGCGCGCGTCGCGCCGCGACGGGTCGAGGCGGATGAGCTTGTCGCCGCCCACGACCTCGAGCTTGGCCGCGCCCGTCTCGTCGACGCGGATGACCCGCGGCGTGAGCCAGCCGTGGACGCCGCCCTTCGAGTGGATGTAGGCGAGGCCGGCCGCGACCTGCTGCGCCACTCCAAGCGCGAAGCGATGCGGCAGCCTCCCTTCGCGGAGGCGCTCCTCGAGCTCGCGGGCGTCGGGCCACGCCTCGACGATCCGGTAAGCGCGCTCGTCGTGCTCGCCGGCATCGAAGATCGCGAGGAGGACCGGGTGGTCGTACGCGCTCGCCGCGCGCGCGCGCGCGAGGAACGCGGGGGCGTGCTTGTCGCCCGCGTCGAGCAGCTCGACGTGGACCTGCCGCGAGAGGCCCGCGTGGTGGGCGTCGTGGACGGTGAGTCCCTCGCGCCGCTCGTCGACGCCCTGGAGCTCGTAGGGGCCGATCTTCGTGCCCGCGGGGAGGGGCGGCGCCGAGGCCTCGAAGCAGACGACCGTCGTCCCGACGCGGAGGCGGTCGCCGTCCCGGAGCGTCGCCTCGCCGTCGAGGCGCGACTCGGTGAGGAACGTGCCGTTCTTCGAGCCGAGGTCCTCGACGTGGACCGGTCCCGCCTTGCGGAGCACCTCGAAGTGGGTGCGGGACGCCGGCGGCTCGTCGATCGGCAGCTCGCAGGACGCGAGACGCCCCACCGCGAGGGGCGCTTCTCCCACCTCGACCTCGGAGCCGACCTTCTTGCCCTCGACGACGACGAGGCGCGCCATCGAGCGCTACTCTACCGTCCGGCCCCGGGCCACGCGATGCTGGAGAAATCCGTGGAATCCCGGTATATCGGGTGCAGTTTCAGTGACAGCCCCCGCTGCTTGAGGGGAATCCCGTCCGGAAGGTGATCCGGACATGTCCTCGAAGGAGACCCTCGGACTTTTGACGAGCGAGATCGAGACGGGCCGCAAGACCGAGCCGGCAGACGCGGCGGCGAACGCCAAGCGCGACGCCGCTCTCGCTCTCGCGCGCGAGGTCGCGCGGGCCGCCGACTCGAAGAAGGCCGAGGACATCGTGATCCTCGAGGTGTCGAAGACGTTCGGGATCGCGGACTACTTCGTGATCTGCACGGCCCGCGCGAAGAAGCAGGTCGAGGTCGTCGCCGAGGCGTGCGAGGCCGTCGCCGACTCGCTCGGCTACAAGACGAAGCCCCTCGACGGCAAGGACACGGGCTGGGTCGTCGGCGACTTCTGCGACGTGATCCTCCACGTCTTCGAGGAGGAGCGGCGGAAGTTCTACGACCTCGAGCAGCTGTGGGCCGACGCGCCGAAGGTAAGCTGGACGCCGTGAGCGCCTGACTCGGTGACGGACCTGGACGGCGAGATCGAGAAGCTACGCGCCGAGGCGAGGCACCGTCTCGACGGCGAGCGGGAGCTCGAGGAGAAGCTCGCGGGGTACGAGCGCGAGCTTCGCGCTCCGCGAGAGACCGAGACCGAGACCGAGAACGAGAACGAGAACGAGAACGAGAACGAGGTGGCGAAGCCGAAGCCGCCCTCCGCGGTCCAGTCCTCGCTGACCGCTCAGGTCGCGGAGGCCAAGGCCAAGGAGGCGGCGGCCAAGGTCGGCTCCTTCTCGACGCCCAAGCTCGTCGTCCTCCTCGCGGTGATCGTCTTCGGCGGCTGGATCATCAACAACCTGATCGGTCCGCTCGTCGCTCTCGCGACGCTCCTGATCATCTGCCTCCTCGGCTATCGCTTCCTGCGCTGGCTCACGACGAGCGATCCCGACGACGACGAGCCGAGCTAGTTCGTTCGAACGCGATGCCACCTTGCGAACGGGACGGCAGCCCCGGCTCGCGAGAGATCCACGTTGAAGTCGTGAGTCTCCGCCCCCGTCTCGGGGGCGATGCCGCGCTTCTCGACGCGGAGGTCGAGCTCGTAGTTCGAGCGGCCCGCGGGCGTGATCCCGCGCGCGAGGAGCGCGACACGGAGGCGGTCCTCGAAGGCGACGACGAGCACCGTCTCGGGGCGCCGTTCGCGCGGGCACGGGTTCACGAAGACGTTCGACGAGCCGAGCGCGCCGAGCTCGCGCGCGACCTCCTGGGCGCACTGGGCCGCGAGCGCGTCGAGGTCGTGGAGGGAGAGCGTCTGCGTCTCGACCTCGCCCTTCCCGCCCTCGAGCTCGCGCGTCACGCATCGTGCCCAGGGCGTCCCGCCGAGGTCGTCCACGAGCAGGAAGTCGAACGAGTACTCGACGCGGACCGCGCCGTCGCGCGCTCGATGCGCGAAGGCGAGCACGTCCACGGCGAGCGAGTACGAGGCGACGCCCTCGATCGTCGCGAGCCCCGAGCCCTTCTCGAAGGCGTAGCGGACTCCGAGCACGTTCACGTCGCGGAGCTCGCGCCACGGGATCAGGTTCGCGACGTGCGCCCAGCCGATCGGGCCGCGGCCGAGCGTCCTCGACAAGGTCGTCGTCGCGGCGAGCGCGGCGCCGGCGTCGTGGCCGAGCTTCTCGAAGTCGTCGTCGGTGAGGCGCGGCGGCGGGAGCTGCGCGGGCGGCTGCTCGTCTCCGCGCGGGCTCGAGGAGCAGGCCGCTCCGAGCACGAGGAGAGCGAGGAGGAGGAGGGGACGGCCGTTCACTCCATGACTCTACCCTGCATCCAGGGACCTTCGCGCGGGTGGCCTTTTCGCTTGTCCGAACTCTCCTCCCCGCGATAATGGAGCCCATGCCTCGTAGCAAGCCCCGGAGCCGCGCGAAGATCGGCATGGTCTCGCTCGGATGCCCCAAGAACCTCGTCGACACGGAGATGCTCCTCGGGAGCGTCGCGCAGGAGCACGTGATCTGCGGCGACCCGCAGGACGCGGACATCGTGATCGTCAACACGTGCGCGTTCATCGACCAGAGCCGCGCCGAGTCCCTCCAGGCGATCCGCGAGGTCGCGGGCTGGAAGGAGCAGGGGAAGATCCGGGGCCTCGTCGTCGCGGGCTGCATGGCGCAGCGTTACGGCGACCAGATCCGCGAAGCGGTCCCGACGGTGGACTCGATCCTCGCCATGGCCGAGTACGGCCGCGTGGGCGACGTCGTCCGCAAGATCCTCGACGCGAAGGGGCAGGCCGAGGAGGCGCAGGCTCCGTGGCGCACCCTCGTCGCGCCCGACGGCAAGGTGCCCGTGATCCGCGAGGAGACGGGCCGCCTCCGCGTGACGCCGCGCCACTACGCGTACCTCCGCGTCTCGGAGGGCTGCTCGAACGCCTGCACGTTCTGCTCGATCCCGACGTTCCGCGGGCTCTTCAAGTCGAAGCCGCCCGAGATGATCCTCGCCGAGGCGAAGGAGCTCGTCGCCTCGGGCGCGCAGGAGCTGAACCTCATCTCGCAGGACACGACCGACTACGGCCGCGACCTGACGGGCAAGGCGCAGAAGGGCGGCCTCGGCTGGCTCCTCGAGCAGCTCGCGAAGATCGACGGCGTCCGCTGGCTCAGGATCCTCTACGCGTATCCGGGCCACGTGTCGGACGAGCTCATCGCCACCATGGCCAGGCTCCAGCCCGTCGTGCTGCCTTACCTCGACATGCCGATCCAGCACATCAACT
>CAZYLP010000470.1:0-6932 GCA_964648345.1 uncultured Planctomycetota bacterium | reverse complement strand
CTCGGGGAGCCGCTCCCCCCGCGCGTGGAGCACGGTCGCCGCGACCGACCGCGAGCGCTCGGGCGGCGAGTCGGCCACGAGCCAGCCCTCGAGCCGCTCGTCGAGCGCGGGCGTCATCATCTCGGCGACGAAGGGGAGCGACGCACGGTCGATCGGCGGGACCTCGGAGACGGCGATCTTCTTGACGATCGCGCCCGCGCGGAGGAAGTCGTGGAGCCCCGCCACGACGAGCGGCGCCGGGCGCCCGCGCCCCGGCCGGCGCGGGTGGAGGTCGTAGAGGAGGAGCGCCTCCTCGCGCGCGTCGCTCGTCGCGAGCTCGGTCGGCGCGAATTCGGGCCGCGAGCGGGCGAGCTCGATCGCCTTCTCGGAGAGGTCGTCGAGGAAGCTCGCGAGGACGCGCGAGCGCGTGAACGGCTCGCCCTCCTCGAGGCGGCACGCCGCGTCCACGAGCCAGCGGGCGGTCCGCGCGCGGGCGAGGAGCGCGTGGCTCCCCTCGAGCTGCACGAGCCCTCTGTGGATGCGCGCGCGGTGCTCGATGTAGGCCGGCGTGCCGAGGAGCTCGAGCAGCTCGTCCCGTCCCCACGGGGCGAGCCGTGCGAGCGCGCTCTCGGGGAGACCGCTCCACCGCCTCAGGCCGTCGAGCTCGCTCCCCGCGACGACGAGCGGTCGCGTCCTCAGATAGCGCGGCCCGAGAGAGAGGAGGAGGTCGATGTCCTTCGACTCGGCGGGCAAGACCGAGAGGTCCACGAAGAGGATCGCCCCCGGCCGGGCGAGCTCACGGAGCGCGTCGCCCGGGTCGCCCGCGAGGAGGATGCTCGCGGGGAGCGGGTTCTTCCCCGCCGCGCGGGCCTGCTCGGCGAGGATCGCGAGCGCCGTCGTGAGACCCGAGCCGCGGACGCCGTCGAGGAGGAGCGCCGGGGGGCCGGCCGGCGGCTCCGGAGTGAGGAAGACCTCCGCGAAGCGCTCCTCGAGCGGGAGCGGCTCCTCGCAGGTCCCGTCGGTGTACCTGGGCCGGACGAACGCGCGTTCCATGGAACCCAACCTGAGCGCCCTGGAGATGGACACGGCCTCCCGGGTCAGGTGTCGAAGTTCTCCGGAAACGAAGCGAGCCAGACCCTGGGGTCTGGCTCGCTCGATCCGGCTCGAGGCTCCTCAGTTACGAGTCGAGGTCTCGATGGACGGCGTGCTGGGCGACTTCCGCTGGAGCGGCGGCGGAGCCGGCTGCACGTCCTCCTCCTCGTTGTAGAACCGGTTCCAGGCATCGTCCTTGACGATGTCGATGTGGAACCAGCCGAGGAAGAAGTCCGCGAACTGCCACGGGCTCAGGTCGAACTCGAACCCGAAGAAGAGCGCGAGGTAGAAGTGGACGTCCCAGACCTCGTGATACTTGGGCTGCGGGTAGTCGAGCGGGACGTGCGAGCGCTCCGGATTCTTCCGGTACCACTCGTTGAACTCATCCACGCTCTCGTAGATGTAGTCGTTGCCGGCGACGGCCTTGAGACGGCGGTCCACCGGGCCGAGGAGGTCGATGCCCTTGTCGCGCCAGATGCCGGCCGCGCGGCTCTGGAAGCCGAACTTCTCGAAGTCGTAGTAACCGAACACGAAGTTCGGGGGCAGGATGTGCCGGCGGAGCCCCGGGACGATGAGCGGGGACATGAAGAAGTCCTCGTACTGCGTCGAGAGGAACCCGTTGCCGATCTCGATGCCACCCTTGATGCCCTTGCCGGCCACGACCTTCGCGCCGAAGATGTCGACGAAGTCGAGCACCCGGTCCTGGAAGTAGGAGCCCGGCGACTGGCACCCACCGAGGACGGACGAGCCGGCGAACAGGAAGGCGGCGAGCCAGAGCTTGCGGCCCTTCCTCATGGAGCTACCCCTTTCGACGGGTCCCGCGGACCCACGCCCCTGGCTCGACCGCGCGGTGATCTTGCCTTGAGCTTTTGCGCCCCCCACCCCCGTGCGGAGCGCTTGCGGAGAGAAGACGTTACTAAAACGGGTGTGGATGCGTCAAGGCGACGGCTCGTCCTTCGGGCTGACGACCCCCCAGAGCCCCGTGGCCAGAAACAGGAACACGAGCGCGGCCCCGCAGAAGGTGTAAAGCTCTCCGTCACTTGGTGTTCGGTTCACCCGGAGGGCGTTCTTCCCGACGTTCGCCCCCGGGTTCGTGGCGACACGCTCGACGACGGTCCCGGGGGCCGTGACGAGGAGACCCTGGGGCGAGTCCGAGCGCACGTTCTTCAGAACCGCGTCGCGCCAGACGGTGACGAGCCGGTCGAAGGCTTCCGTGTCGCCGCCGCCCCCGACGAACGTCGTCGAGAGCGTGGGGGCCACGTCGTTCGAGAGGAGGAGGACCGCCCACTCGCCCTTCGGGAGGTGCTCGGCCCGCTGCCTCTGGACCATGAGGAGCCGCGTCGTGAGGTTGTGCCGCGCATCGAGCTTGCCCGTTCGCAGACCGGCGAGAGCGACGTCCGAGCACGACGCGGCCGCTCCGCGCAGCCGCTCGATCCGCTCGCCGGAGTCCGCGACCGCGATCGTCCGGGTCGTCCGCCAGAACTTCGCCGCGGGGTCGTCCGAGTCGATGAGCACCTCGGTGCCCTGGAAGTCGGATGAGTCCTCGAGGAGGAGGAGCTGCCCGTCGAGGACGAGACGCACTCCCGGCAGGACGACCCAGCGCTTCAGGTCCGTCGCGTGCGCGGCATCGCCCACGGAGCGGCGCTCGGGGAAGCGGTTGACCATGGAGAGGACCGCGCCCTCCCACGTCCACCAGAGCGTGACGACGGTGACGACCCAGAGCCAGAAGGTGCCGTGCGCGCCGAGCAGGCGGTAGAGGAACGCGTACCAGGGAGCCTTTCGCGCGGCCATGGGGCGGGGAGTCTACTTCTTCTCGGCCGCTTCCATCTGCTCGACGATGCGCTTGATCTGCTCGTCGTTCGGCGTGACCTCGAGCACCTTCTTGAGCCAGACGAGGGTGCCCTTCTTGTCTTCGCGGCCCTGGTGAGCCATCGCGACGAGCTTGTAGCAGTTCGCCTTGACCTCCTTCTGCGTCGAGGCCTCGGCGAGCGCGACGTAGAAGTTCCACCAGTTGCCCGGGACCTTGAGCTGCGCCGCCTGGTTCGCCCGGTTGAAGATGTTCTGGAAGGCCTGCGGCGGGCCGCTCGCGACCTTCTTCGCGTCCTCCACGTACGACGGCTGATCGAGGGCGGCGAGGAAGTAGCCGCGCGCCCCGATGAAGTCCGGCTGGTCGGGGTGGGCGTTCAGGAACGTCCCCACGTCGTCGAGGCCGCCCTTCCAGAGCTCGGGCACGAGCGCGCGGGCCTGGACGCGCGCGAAGGTGAGGTTGATCCGGAACTGCTCGAGGCGCGGGTCCTGTCCGCTCGGGAGCTTGGCGAGGATGTCCGAGGCGAGCTTGTCCGCCTCGACGGCGCGCCCGCGGCGCACGAAGAAGTCGATGCGCATGAAGATGATGTCGGTCCGCCCCTGCGCCTGGGGCGAGCTCATCGCGGCCTGGAAGTCGTCGTCGTAACGGTCCTCGTTCAGGAAGAAGCGCGCGATGGCCTTGATGTACAGGCAGTCGACGTTGCGCGGATCGACGACGAGGCCCTTCTCCGCGGCCTTCTTCGCCTCGGCGAAGCGCTGCGTGTTGCAGAGGATCTGCGCGAGCGCGGAGCAGACGTAGGGCTGCGTGCGCGGAGCGAGCTTGTCGGCGGTCTGGAGCTCGGTGAGCGCGGAGCCCGGGTCGTTCATCTGGAGCCGGATCTGGCCGCGCAGGAAGTGGAACATGAAGTTCGTCGGCTCGAGCTTGACCGCCGCGTCGATGTCGGAGAGCGCGAGCGCGAGCGCCTTCGTCTGGAGACGCACCTGCGCGCGGAGCTGCCGCAGCTCGGCGAGGTCGGGGTTCGCCTGGATCGCCGTGTCCGCGGTCCTGAGCGCCGCCGCGGTGTCGGGCGGGTTCGCGTGGAGCTGGATCTGCCCGTCCGCGAAGTACGTCCGCGGCGCGGGCGGCGGCGCGCGCTTCGCCGCCTCGACGGCGCTCTTCGCCTCGGGGATCTTGCCGAGGAGGACGAGCGCCTCGGCCTTGAGCGCGTAGCCCGTCGACTCCGGGGTCGAGAAGCCGAAGCGCCGCTTGAAGGCGTTCACGAGCGCGTCGTCGTCGGCGGGCGTGAGCCACGTGGCGTCGGGCGAGGCGCCGGTCTTGGCGAGCTGGTCGGCCTCGTTCTTCGCCTCCTCGGGGCGGAGCGAGGCCTTGAGCGCGAGGGCGCGGAGCGCGAGGACGAGGAGGCCCGACTCGCGCTTCGCCGGCTGGGGCACGTCGCGGAGCGTGATGTACGCGTCGTCCGGCTTGCCGCGCGCGAGCGAGAGGAGCGCGCGCGCGATCGCCGTCGTGATCTGCGAGGGCGCGAGCTTGACGAGCTCCTGGACGCGCGCGTCCGCGTCGTCGAGGCGCGACTGCCAGATGAGCGCGATCGCCGCGACGAGCTGCGCCTCCCGGGAGGCCTGGTCCACCTGGCGCGCCTTCTCGGCGTCCTCGGCGGCGAGCGAGTTCTCGCCGTTCGCGAGCTTGAGGCGCGCGCGCGCGATGAGCGCGGGCACGTGCTCGGGCCGGAGCGCGAGCGCCTGGTCGAGGTCCGTGAGCGCGGCGCCGGTGTCTCCCGTGCTCGCGATCGCGAGCGCCTTGTCGGTGAGGGCGTTCTCGTCCTTGGGGCGCGCGGCGACCGCCTTCTTGAGCGCCTCGAGGGCCTTCGGCCCGTCGCGGCAGAGGAGGAGAGCGCGGCCCGCGAGCGCCTCGGCGTGGAAGTCGTCCGGCGCGAGCTCGAGGGCCTTCTGCGCCTTCTCGGCCGCGGGCTTCGTGTCGGCGAGCGCCTCGACGCACGCGAGGCCGGCGCTCGAGCGGCCCTCGACGACCGGCGTGAGGGGCTTGCGCGCGAGCACCTTCTCGAAGGCGCCCCGCGCGTCGTCCGGCTTGTCGGCGGCGAGGTTCGTCATGCCGAAGACGAGGAGGTCCTCGGTGGCCTCGGCCGAGAGGTCGACCGCCTTCTTGGCCGCCTCGAGCGCGTCGCTCGGCTTGTGCTGGCCCCTGAACGCGAGCGCGAGGTAGCGGGGCGCCCGCGGCTCGTCGGGGCGCTCGAGCATGAGGGCCTTCGCCTTCGCCTCGAGGTCGGCGTACTCGCCCTTCGACTCGAGCTCGTCGAGGACGCGCACCTGCGCCTCGAGAGTCATCTTCTGGTAGATGAGCACCGCGGCCGCGCCGCCGAGCACGACGACGAGCGCGGCCAGGATCGCGAGGACGACGCCCGCGTTCCCCGAGAGCGCGCCGACCGGCCGCGCCTCGAGCGGCCGGCCGTCGAGGAACCGCCGGAGGTCCTCGCCGAGCGTCGCCGCGTTCGCGTAGCGCTTCTCGGGGTCGCGGTCGAGGGCCTTCATGATGACGGCCTCGAGCTCGGGCGGGACCGTCGGCTCGACCTTCGTCGGGCGCGTCGGCTTCCCCTTGAGCGTCGCCTTGGCCGCGGCGAGGGGCGTGTCGCCGCCGAAGGGTGGCTTGCGCGTGAGGCAGTGGTAGAGGGTCGCGCCGAGCGCGAAGACGTCGCTCTGCGGGCTGGGCGTCGGCGACGCCGAGACCTGCTCGGGCGCGCAGTAGCCCGGCGTCCCGCGGAAGCGGACGCCATCCTTGCGCTCCTCCCCGTCCTCGCGCGCGAGGCCGAAGTCGCCCACGAACGGCTCGCTCCGGTCGTCGAGGAGGATGTTGTGGGGCTTCACGTCGCCGTGGACGATCCCCTGCTCGTGCGCCGCCTGGAGCGCGGAGGCGATCTTGGCGCCGATGCGCGCGACCTCGGCCGCGCCGAGCGTCCGGCTCTCGAGCGTCTGCGCGAGCGACGGCCCGTCCACGAAGTCCATCGCGACGTAGGAGCGCCCGTCGGGGAGCTTCCCGACCTCGTGCACGGAGACGATGTTCGGATGCCGGACGCGCGAGGCGGTCCGAGCCTCGGCGAGGAGCCGGTCGAGCTCGCTCGGAGCGAGGCTCGCGGGGCGGAAGACCTTGACCGCGACGGTCCGCCGCTGGCGCGTGTGCTTCGCCTTCCACACGTCGCCGAGGGTGCCCTCGCCGATCTTGGTCTCGAGGATGAACGCGCCGACCGCTCCCTGGGCGGAGGCCGCGCCCGGTCCGGATGCGCTGGCCGCGCTCCCCACGACCCCCGTGGGCGGGGGCGCTCCGAAGCCGCCGCCCCCCATTCCACCGCCGCCGAGGCCCGAGAACGGCTGCGAGGAGCTGCCGAGCCCCGCTTGCTGGAGGGATCCGAAGGACTCGGGGTCCGAGATCGTCTCCGACTCGGAGGTCGCGCTCGGCGCCCGCGAGCCGAAGCTCGAGGCCGGTCCTCCCATCGGGGCCGGGAACGCGGGCCGGGTCTGGGGCGGCGCGCTACGCCCCGGGACGGATGCAGGCCTCCCGCCGTTCGAGAAGGCCCCCGGGTCCGTGATCGGCCGCATGCCCGTGGTCGGCGCGGGGAACCCGGGCCGCGTGGGCGGCCGCCTCAGGCCGTCGTTGGAGTCGGGGACGTTGATGAAGCTCTCGACGCGCGCGCCCGGCGGCGGCGTGGCGACGCCGACGCGCATGGTCGGCGCCTCGGGCTCGAGGTAGGGCGGCGGTGGTCCGAGATGCTGGGGGTGTCGCGGCCCCGAGCCCGGGGCCGAGCCCTCGAGCCGGTCCGACCCCGACTTGATCGCGCGCGCGAGCTCATCCGCGGTCGCGACGCGCCGTGCGACGAGCGCGTCGACGAGGCTCGGTCTCTCCCCCGCCGCGCGGCGCTGCTCGAGCGCCTGCGCGAACGCGCGTGCGTTCTCCTGGGTCAGTCGCCCCGCCCGGACGAGCGACTGGAGGAGGGTCACTTCCTGGGGGTGGAGCACGCCCCGGAGTGTAGCGGGTCCGAACGTCGTAC
>CAZYLP010000469.1:0-6943 GCA_964648345.1 uncultured Planctomycetota bacterium | reverse complement strand
GCAGATCTCGCGGGAGGTCGGCCGTTCGATCAAGGGCGTCTCCGCCGATGCGCTCGGACGCCTGCGCATGCACGACTGGCCCGGCAACGTGCGGGAGCTGAGGAACGTCCTGACGCGCGCGGCGGTCAAGTGCCGCGGGACCACGATCAACTCGGACGCCCTCGAGTTCGCGTCCGTCGAGGGCGAGACGCCCTTGCATCCGCTCCCGGTGAACGGCAAGAACGCCGACAAGAACGGCCGGTTCCCGACGCTCGACGAGGTCGAGTGCGAGCACATCCGCCGCGCGCTCGCCTATGCTCAGGGCCACAAGGGCAAGACCTGTGACCTCCTCGGCATCTCGCGGCCGACGCTCACGCGGAAGATCAAGCGCTACTCGCTCGAGAAGCACGCCTGATTGACGCCACCATCGGCGGCTACCGGCTCCTCCGCGAGGTCGGGCGCGGCGCCATGGGCGTCGTCTGGGAGGCCGAGGCGGCGGCGTCCCCCGGCGTCCGGCGCGCGCTCAAGGTCCTCGCGCACGTCGACGAGCGCTCCCGCGACCGCTTCGCGCGCGAGGGAGCCCTCCTCGCGCGGATCGACCACCCGAACGTGGTCCGCGTCCACGCGACCGGCATCGAGCGCGGCCGGCCCTTCCTCGTCCTCGACTTCGTGGACGGCGAGACGCTCGGCGCGAGGCTCGCGCGCGGGCCGCTCCCCTGGCGCGAGGCCGCGACGCTCGTGGCCTCGCTCGCCCGCGCGCTCCACGCGGTCCACGGGCTCGGGATCGTCCACCGGGACGTGAAGCCCGCGAACGTCTTCGTGGGCGCCGACGGTCACGCGCGGCTCGGCGACTTCGGCATCGCGACCGCGGAGGACGTCCAGCGGATCACGCGGACGGGCGCGCTCCTCGGGACCGGCGACTACCTCGCGCCCGAGCGGTTCGCGGGCCGCGAGGCCGACGCGCGGTGCGACATCTGGGCGCTCGGCGTCTGCCTCTACGAGGCGGTCGCCGGCCGGAGGCCCTACGAGGCGACCACGATCGTCGAGCTCGCGCGGAAGATCGAGCAAGAGAAGCTCGCCCCGGCGAGCCGCTTCGCGGGCGACACGCCGCCGCGCCTCGACCGCCTCCTCGCCGCGATGCTCGCGCGCGACCCCGCGCAGCGTCCCGCCGCCCTCGCGGTCGCGGAGGAGCTCGAGCGCATCCTCGGCGGCGCGACGGGCACGAGGCCCGGGCGCCCGCTCGTCGCGGCGCTCGTCGTCACGGCGCTCCTCGCCGGAGCGTTCGTCGCGACGCGGAGCCCGGCGCCCCCGGGCGACGACCCGGCGCTCCTCGCCTACGAGGAGGAGCTGGGGCGCTCGGCGCGCGACCTCGAGGCCGGGCGCCGCGACTTCGCGCGGAAGAGAGCGGCCGAGGTGAGCCGGGCGCTCGACGGCTCGACCGACGAGCGGCGGCTCGCGCTCCTCCTCCGCGCGCGCGCCCTCGAGGCCGCGTCGCAGCCCGCCGCGGTGGCGCCGGTCGCCACGAAGTCGTGCCCGCGCGTGGCCCGCGGCACGGACAGCCCCATGAGCCTCTCCCCGCTCGACGACCACTCGACGCTCGCGCGCCACGCGGAGCAGGTCCACGCGCACCTCGCCGAGGCGCGACGCGAGGACTCCTCGATCGAGCTCCCCGCCGATCTCAGCGCCTTCATCGCCGACGGGGGCGTCGTGGCCTCGAGGAAGCGCGACTACGACCGGGGCTTCCCGCTCCTCGAGAAGGCCGTGGCGCTCGACCCGGACGACGTCCGGCTCCGGCTCGAGACCGCCTCGCAGCAGCACTCGTTCGACAGGCGCGACCGCGCGCGCTCGCTGGTGCACTGCCTCGCCGTCCTCGAGAACGGCCGCGCGACCCGCGAGCAGCGGACGCGCGCGCTCGGCATGGCCGCCGAGGCGGCGATCTCCGAGGGCCGGCAGGACCTCGCCGACCGCCTCCTCGAGCAGGGCATGAAGGAGGCGCCCGACTCGCCCACGATCCTCATCGCGCTCTGCGACCAGCAGATCCGCCGCCGCGACCCCGCGGCCCTCGCGACCGCGGAGCGGTTCGTGGCCCTCGGCCGCGACCAGGCCGAGAAGCGAGGCCGGCAGCGCCTGCGCGCGAAGGCGCTCGCGTTCTGCGCCCTCGACGGGCGGCGCGCGCTCGACGAGCTCCGCGAGATCCGCGGCCCCTCCGACTTCGGGCCGAACGACATCTCGCAGGACCTGATCGTCGCGGCCAAGGCGTACGTCCTCCTCCGCGACAAGACGGCCGCTCTCAGGACCGTGAACAACGCGCGCCGCGCGGCCGACCGCGAGGCCGGCTCGGCCCAGACCATGGAGTCGATCGAGGCCCTCCGCGTCGAGGCCGAAGCGCTCCGGGACTAGGCGGCGCCTGGTTTTCGCTGGGATCGCCACATCCAAAAATGATCGAATGCGACGCATGAAGAAGCTCGCATCCTGCGCCGCTTTCGCGGCCCTCGTCGCGTCCTTCTCGGCCGGAGCCTCGGGCTGCGGCGGGGGGGGCGGCGGCAACTCGATCATCGCCGCGGTCATCGCGCCCTCCTTCAAGAGCTCGGTCCAGGCCGACACGACGGGCCAGACGAACATCTTCACGGGCAACCTCGGCGCGGGCACGACGTGCTCGTTCGCCGCGATCCAGGGCGTGACCTACAACATCAGCGTCTCGAGCCAGCCCAACAAGGAGGACGTGATCGTGGACGTCTTCAGCAAGGACGGGGCTCAGCTCAAGGCGAACACGGTCACGACGAACGGCGGCCTCAACTACGTCCACACGGCCGCGAGCCAGCACGTCCTCGTCGTGCTCCGCCCCTTCAACCCGGTCAACACGGGCGTGAACGTCACCCAGTTCCAGATCACGGGCGTCGGCAACTTCTCGCAGACCTCGCTCTCGATCAACCTCGTCGTCACGGGCGACGACTACGCGGGCTTCGGCGCCTTCAACGACATGGCGACGGCGCAGGACCGCGCCGACTTCGCGGCCGCGCTCGTCACGAAGATGCAGGCGATCCACACCGCGAACGGCACCGGGATCCAGTTCACCTTCGAGGGCTTCACGCTCTCGACGGCCCAGGTCAAGGCGACGCAGCCGTCCCTCGTGGACGCGCAGAACCGCACGGTGTGCAAGACGACCGAGACGGTCAACTCGTCCGGCTTCGCGAGCATCGACACGCTCGACCTCGACCGGTGGGGCTCGTTCGGCTTCCCGTCGAACGACCCGACCGCGACGCGCGCGAACGGCCTCGACTGCTTCGTCGTCCACCACTTCTCGACGGACGGGATCGTCGGCCTCTCGCCGCGCCCGGGCACCGTGATCAAGGGCAACGGCGCGGACTCGGCCCTCGCGGTCGGCGCCTTCGTGCAGGTCGGCGCCCAGCTCACGCCGCGCTCGGTGGACGACATGGCCGTCGTGCTCACGCACGAGATCGGCCACTTCCTGGGCCTCCTCCACACGACGACCTTCTCGCCATCCGGCGCGGCGGCCGCGGTCAAGGAGGCGATCGACGACGGCCTCGCCGACACGCCGGCCGCCGGCACGATCAAGGACAACAACGGCGACGGCGTCGTCGGCGTGGGCGACGGCTGCGCCGACCAGAACAACGTCATGTTCTATCAGTCGATCCCGACGCAGACCCAGCTCTCGGTGCGTCAGGTGTCGATCATGAAGACGCTCCTCTCCTCGTTGAATCACTAGCGCTCACGCGGGACGGCGGCGCAGCTCCTCCGCGATCTCGAAGTTCGGGCCGAACCCGAGCTTCTCGAGCTGGCGGCGGCGCGCCTGCACGGCGTCGCTCGCGAAGGCCTCGATCGTGTCGAGACCGAGGCGCCGGATCTCGTCCTCGGACATCTTCTTGCGGAGCCGCTGCCCCTCGGGCGTGCCGCGCATGCCGAGCGTCTCGAAGGTGCGCACGAGGTGGCGCGGCTTCCCGCCCGGCTCTCCGGCGAGCTCGGTGACGAGGAGGTAGCCGTGCTTCATGCCTCCGACTCGGAGCTCGACCTGGAGGCTGTCGCCCTGACGGCCGACGATGATCGGCCGCGAGAGGCTCGCGACGATCGCGAAGTGGACGATGCCGGCGTCGTACGGGAGCCGTTCCTCCGCGCGGTCGAAGGCGTGCGCCTGGACGAGGACGGGCCCCTCGGGCCAATCCGTGAGGTGCCAGACGCGTCGAGAGATTCCGTCGACCTCGAACGGGCGGTGCTCGAAGGTCCGGCGCTCGACGTGGAAGCGGCCCTCCATGTGGACGAGGTAGACCGCGCGATCGATGCGCGACCGCTCGAAGGCCGCGCTCCACGAGCGCCCGTGGAGCTCCTTCACGTACTCCTCGAGCGTCGCATCGAAGCGGTCGATGATCTCGCCGATGACGGGCGTCCGCGGGATCCCGGGGAGTCCCTTCGGGAGGCGCGCGATCCCCGGGAGCACGAGCTCGAAGAAGTCTCGCGGCGAGAGGCCGCCGCCGGACACGGGCTCGCCGAGCCGCTTCTCGATCGCGGCGATCACGGGCGCGACCTCGGGGCGTCGCGCCTCGCGGTCGAAGAGCGGCTGCCGCCTCGTCGCCGCGAGCGCGTGGACGAGCTCGGGCGGCAGGCGCTGCTCGATGCCCCAGCGGCGGAACGTCTCGACGACGCGCGCGTGCCCGGCCTCGCGCCAGGCCTCCTTCTTCGCGCGGCGGTGCCTCCTCCGCGCGGCCTTCGTGCCCGTCATGGCGGTCCCTTCCTTCCCGCCCGGAGGAGTGCGAGGAGTGGACCGCGGCAAGTCGAGGGGGCGCCGTCCTAATGCGGCTCATTCCGGGTCAGTGAGCAAGTGATGCACATGCAGCCACTGAGACGGAAGTGATCCAACGCGGCGTGCCCTCACCGCGAACGAGCGTGGAAGGCGTTCCATTTTTCTGCCACAGAGGACACAGAGAGCACAGAGGCGTGGATGACCCTGATTCGCTTCGATCGAGAGCGTGAACGGCCATCCACGTCGATTCACGCAACTCTCTGTGCCCTCTGTGTCCTCTGTGGCAAAAATCTACGGGCGTTCACCCCATTCGACGACGTCGCCGTTTCCGAACCCCAGGAGCTGTTCCTCCTCGGAGTTGCCGTTCAGGTAGACGATCGAGCGGGCGACGTATCCCGTGAGCTTCACCTCGGAAGAGAGCCAGTAGGTCACCGTGCGCTGCATGTCGCCATCGCCGAGATAAGCAGAGATGCGCGTGCAAGGGTACGTCCGGCCCTTCGCACTCCGGGACTCCGCGACGACCTCGAACGACACTCCGAAACGGCCACGAGCACTCGGGAAGATCGCGCCCAGCCACGAACTCTTCGGGCGAATCGTACGCGCTCGCCGGTGGCCCATCTCCGCCTCCTCCCAGACCAGGGAGACGGTCTCTGCGTCCGACGACTCACAGCGATAGGTCCGTTTGTAGGCGAACTTGTTTCCGTCCTTGAAGCGGTGCGAGACCGCGTAGCTGACGTAATCGAGCGGCTTCGCGTCGCGAGCGGGGTTCACTGGCAAGCTCGCCTCGATCGCACGAGCGCGGAGGCGAGGCGCGGCGAGCAATCCGAGTACGAGGGCGAGGACGACCCCGGAGGCCAGGAAGACAGCGACCTTGACGCGTCGGCGCATGGTCCAGGAATGGTAGATTCCCCGGCCTTGCAGGAGAACAGCATGCGCCGATCGCTCGGTCTCGCCCTCGCCGTCCTCGCCGCCGCCGGATCCGCGCGCGCGGAGGATCAGGTCCACCAGAAGCGGCTCGACAACGGGCTCGAGGTCCTCGTCGTCGAGAAGAGGACGGCGCCGATCGTGACGATCGAGATCGCCGTGAAGACCGGCGCGTTCACCGAGGACCGGGAGACGAACGGCCTCTCCCACCTCTACGAGCACATGTTCTTCAAGGGGAACGCCGCGATCCCGACGCAGGAAGCCTACATGAAGAAGATCCAGGAGCTCGGGATCGCCTTCAACGGCACGACCGGCAACGAGCGCGTGAACTACTTCATCACGCTCCCCTCGAAGAGCTTCGCGGCCGGCATGAAGTTCATGGCCGACGCGCTCCACACGCCGCTCTTCAACGCCGACGAGATGAACAACGAGAGGAAGGTCGTCACGCAGGAGTACGACCGCGCCGAGTCGCAGAACGAGCACTACCTCCGCCGCGACATGGGCCGCGCCCTCTACGGCGAGGAGTACATCCGCAAGAACCCGATCGGCGCGCGCGACGTGATCATGCGCGCGACGCGCGAGACCATGATCGCGTTCAAGAACACGTACTACATCCCGAACAACTCGCTCCTGGCGATCGTGGGCGACGTGAACAAGACGGAGGCCCAGGCCCTCGTCGAGAAGCACTTCGGGCCCGGCCAGTGGAAGTCCGGCGACGACCCGCACGCCGCCAAGCCCCGCCTCCCGCTCCCCCGCCTCGAGGGCTCGAAGGCCGTCGTCACGACGCGCGAGAAGGTCGCCGTCCCGCTCCTCTCGGTCACCTGGAACGGGCCGGACACGGACCGCGACACGCGCGCGACGATCGTCGCCGACGTCTGGGGCGCCCTCGTCGCCCAGCGCTCGGGACGCTTCCAGAAGGCGTTCCGCGATGCCGGCCTCTCCGAGACCGCCACGCTCGGCTACTACACGCAGCGCGAGGGAGGCGAGGTCCACTTCACCGCCCGGCTGAGGAAGCCGGCGCCCGAGGTCCGCGAGGCGCTCTTGAAGGAGCTCGCCGCGATGGTCGAGAGCGCGGAGTACTTCTCCGAGGAGCAGCTCGAGAACGCGAAGCACGCCCTCCGCGTGGACCGGGCCTACGACTCGCAGTCGGGCCTCTCGCTCGCGCACTCCCTCACGTCGAGCTGGGCGAGCTCCTCGCTCGACTATCACCGGAACTACCTCGACGAGGTCGCGGGCGTGACGCTCGACCAGGTGCGCGACTTCCTCAAGGGCTACCTCCTCGGC
>CAZYLP010000468.1:0-6974 GCA_964648345.1 uncultured Planctomycetota bacterium | reverse complement strand
CGCTCGAGGGCTACAAGCTCGACGGCTCCGACCGGCCCGTCCTCACGGCCACGGCGCACCGCAGCCCGAAGGCGAGCGCCGCCGAGCTCGTCCTCACGATCCAGCAGCCCGCGCCGCCGACCTTCCGCGAGCGCATGCCCACGCCCAAGCCGCAGGGCATGGTCGGCCACTTCGAGGGCGACCAGCTCGTCGAGTTCGTCCAGATGCTCGGCGTCCAGGCGAAGACCGGCGTCGTCGAGATCGTGGACCGGGGCGGCGACCACTTCCTCGCTCTCCGCGAGGGCATGATCATCGCGGCCCGCACCCACGACGGCGGCCTGGGCGAGGAGGCGATCTACCGGATCCTCTCGCTCAAGAACGGCCACTTCGACTTCTGGCCCCACGGGCTCCGCGAGGTGAAGGCGGAGCACAGCCTCTCCGTGCAGAGCATGCTCCTCGAGGTCATGCGCCGGCGAGACGTCCCCTCCGACGAGGCCGCGACCGAGACGGAGAGCGGGACCGGGACCGCGTCGCCGGACGAGTCGAGCGCCTGATGGCTCGCACCCCGCGCGACCGGAACCGCCGCCGCGCGCCGCGCGTCCGCGTCGCCAACCTCGTCGGTTACTCCGACCGCAAGTCGGGCCGCTTCTACACGCTCCTCGGCTCGGCCGTCACGATCGACCTCTCCGAGTCCGGCGTGCGCGTGCGGACCGTCGAGCCGCTCCCGATCGGGACGATCCTGACCTTCGACCTCAAGGTCGCGGGCGAGGTCCACCGCGTGGACGGCCGGGTCGTCTGGGGGGAAGAGCTCCAGCCCGACACCGACTACGAGTTCGGCGTCAACTTCGGCGAGCTCGAGCCGGGAGTGCGCGAGAAGATCCGGATCTACGTCTCGGTGAAGCAGGCGAAGCAGGAGGACTGATCCCTCCGGTCGGGCGAGCGTTGTGCGCTTCCTTGCGGGGAGCGAGGGCGGCTCCGTGTCGTCTCTTTGCATGAAGTTCGTGAAGGTCGAGAACGAGAACGAGAACGAGCGGTTGAGGATCGTGCTTCGCTCCAGGCGACGCGCCAGCGTGGACGCCGCGGTGCTGAGCGCGCTCGTCCTCGCGCTGGGAGCGGGCACCGCGCTCGCGATCGCGAGCGGCTCCGTGCCGTCGAGCGACCGGGCCGAGCGGAGGGTCGCGAAGCGCGCGCCCGAGCCGCTGCCCCCCAAGCCGCTGCCCTCCGCGCCCGAGAGGCCGCCGGCCCCCCAGCTCGTCGTGCCCGCGAAGCCCACGCTCCGCACGCTGACGTTCGCCGTGACGCCTTCGCGCGACGCGAAGACCGGAGGCGTCACGGTCGAGGTCCAGGGCGAGGCCCTCTACCCGGACGAGGTCGTCCTCGTCGTCACGCTCCGACACGCACGGAGCAAGAGCCCGTTCTCGAGCGTCCGCGCGACCGTCAAGGACCGCGCCTTCGCCGCGAAGCTCGGCCCCTTCACGAAGACGATCCCCGGCGGCCCCCGGGTCGCCGCGGCGTTCTTCATCGACAGCGCCCAGTCCTACGCGGTCAGCCGCCGGCTCGCGGAGGCGCAGCTCCGGAAGACCGAGGGCTTCGAGGTCCCGCTCCGACTCGAAGGGGGCGAGACCGAGGCGCAGTCGATCCGCGCCGAGCTCGACGTGATCGCGAGCGCGCGCGTGCGGCTCCTCGGCGCGGACGCGGCGTTCCTGGGCACGCCCCTCGACGGGTCCCCGGCGACGCTCGCGGCCGTCTCCCGCCTCGACGACGAGCTCAAGGTCATCGCCCTCGACGTGAACCGCTGGGCGCGGGGACGGCAGTGTCTCGTCTTCGCCTCCGAGGTCCAGAAGCTCGCGAAGCTGCGGACCCTGATCCGCACCGCGAGCATGGACGACCGGGTCCGCGAGGAGATCGCGCCGCTCGCGGAGGAGCTCAGGGTGTTCGTCGAGGAGCAGCGGCGCGTCAGCCCGCGATGACGCGCTTCATGAAGTTCATGAACTGGTAGCGCCGGCCCTTGAAGTAGCTCGGGACCGCCTTGACCGCCTCGCCGAAGAGGCGCCCCGCGCGCGCGTGGTCGCCCTTCCGGTAGTGGTGCTTCCCCAGGGCCACGAGGTGCCGCGCGAGCCGGAATCGGACGCGCGCGTCGAGCCGCTCCTCGAGGCGCGTCGCGCCGTAGAGGAGCGACACGAAGATCTTGACATGCTCCTCGAGGACCGCGGCCTCGTCCTTTCGCTTCTCCGCGTGCGCGACCGTGTCGGGCAGGAAGAGGAAGGGGTGGTCCTTCGACTCGTTCACGAGGAGCGAGAGGAGGAGGCCCGCGGGGGTGCGATACGACTCGTCCCACGGCTTCTCCGGGAGCATGGAGCGGCGCCAGACGACCGACGCCGAGGATGCGATGAGGAGCTTGTGCTGGACGAGCCGGCGCATGATCCAGCCGCCGCGCCCGCGCTCGGGGCGGACGAGGAGCACCCCCGGCGCCTCGTCCACGGCCGTGCGTCCGTAGATCGCGACCGCGCTCTGGTCCGCCTCGAGCGCGGCGACCTGGCGCGCGAGCACGTCCTCGCCCTCGAGCCGCTCGGAGGACTCGATGAAGCAGACGTACTTGCCCTGCGCGACCTGGACGCCCGCGTTCCGCAAGGAGGCCGGCGTGCTGTCCGCGGGGATCCGTACGACGCGCGCCGTGGGTGCGACAGCGGGGTCCGCTTCGAGCGCGGCGGCGCCCGGGATCACGACGATGAGCTCGACCTCGACGCCCTTCTGGCGCGCGACCGAATCGACGGCCGGACGCGCCATGCGGGGCTCCGGAGAAAGCACGATCGCCGAGATGAGCGCCACGCTCGCGGTTCCTCCGTCCGACCGGGGAGTTAATCTAACCTCTCATGTCGGACGAAGGCGACCCGAAGCCTCAGCCAGTTCCGGAGCCCGCCTCGCCACCGATCTCGCAGCCCATCCCGGTGTCGCAGAAGGTCTCGCGCCTCGCGATCGCGATCGACGAGCGGCGCAAGCGGCTCGTGCGGGTCCTCCTCCACGTCCGCTACGTGTTCGGGTACCTCGCCGCGGGCTTCCTCGTCTCGGTGCCGATCTCCCTCGGCTCGCGGATCGGCGCGGGCCTCGACATCGTCGAGGCGCTGAAGGAGATCGGCCTCTCGCTCGGCTACGGCGCAGTCCTCTACGTGCCGTTCTTCGCGCTCATGCCCTTCTCGAACGTGGACTGGAAGGAGATGCGCGTCCCCGAGTTCCAGCTCTTCGAGCTCTCCGTGACGCGCACGGCGACGTTCGTCGCCGCGGTCATGCTCCTCCTCACGGTGCAGGCGCGCGTCTTCTCGAGGCTCGCCGAGCCGCGGGTCGTCTGGACCGTCTTCGTGCTCATGCTCTTCGCGTGGCTCAGGATCAAGGTCCAGACCGTGATCTTCCCCGAGTTCTACGCGAAGCCCGCCGTCGAGCCGGCGACCGAGTCTGCGCGGACAGAGGCGGCTCCGCGTGGCTGACTCCACGTCGCCGCTCGCGTACGGCGACTTCAACAAGGTCTGGATCGGGAACTTCGTCTCGCGGATCGGCTCCGAGATGACCTTCTCGATCGCCGTCCCGTACCAGGTCTACGAGCTGACGCAGAAGGACCCGGACGCTCTCGGCAAGATCGGCCTCGCGCGTGGAGTGCCGATCATCCTGACCGCGCTCATCGGAGGAGTGATCGCCGACGCGTTCGACCGGCGAAAGCTGCTCCTGTTCACGCAGCTCGCGTTCTTCGCGCTCACCGCGGTCCTCGCGTGGGCGGCGTGGAACGGCACGACGACGGTCGCGCTCCTCTACGGAGTGACCGTCGCGGGCGGAGTGCTCGTCGCCCTCGACCTCCCGGCGCGGCAGGCGCTCCTCCCGAACCTCGTCCCCCCGGAGGCGTTCCCGAGAGCGGTCTCGCTCAACGCGGCCGCCTTCCAGAGCGCCGCGCTCATCGGCCCCTTCCTCGGCGGACGCGTCCTCGACTGGGGCGGCAACCACGGCCCCGCGTGGATCTACGGGATCGATGCGGCGACCTTCCTGATCCTCTTCGTCGGGATCTCCCTCGTGAAGTATCGCCGCGCGAAGGAAGGCCCCGGCCTCTCGTTCGGGGGCACCTTCGAGGGCGTCAAGTTCGTCTACAACCAGCCCGCGCTCTGGGCGACGGCGACGCTCGACTTCCTCGCCACGTTCTTCGCGGGCGCCATGCTCCTCATGTCGATCTTCGTGTTCGACATCCTCCACGGGAGCAAGGCGGACTACGGCGACATCCTCATGGCGCCCGCGATCGGCGCCGCGCTCGTCGCGATCGTCATGTCGTATCGCCCCGCTCCGCGCTGGCAGGGGGCGTCGATCCTGATCGGCGTCGTCATCTACGGAGTCGCGAGCGCGCTCATGGGTCTCTCCACGAACAAGTGGGTCGCCTTCGCCCTCCTCGCGATCGCGGGCGCGGGCGACTCGGTGAGCATGGTCGTCCGCAACACCCTCCGGCAGGAGCTCACGCCCGATCACCTCCGCGCGCGCATGGTGTCGTTCAACATGATCTTCTTCGTCGGCGGTCCGCTCCTCGGAGAGTACGAGGCCGGCCTCGTCGCGAAGCACTGGGACGTGCGCGTCTCGATCGTCTCGGGCGGGATCGCGTGCGTCTTGTGCGCGGCACTCTATGCGATCCGGTACCCCTGGCTCGCGAAGTACGAGCGCCAGGTCGCGCCCCCGGCGGCTACTCCCAGGTAGCGCGGAGCTTCCGCTCGAAGGTCGCGCGGCCCGAGCCGCCCTCGACGCGGCCCTTCCACTCGAGGGAGAGCGTCGAGCGGACCTCGCGCCAGGACTTCTTCGCGGGGTCGAAGAGCGCGACGAGCTCGCCGCCCACGGTCGGTCCGCCCTTCGCGAAGGCGACGTCGAGCCACTGGTCCACGCGCTTGCCGCCGCCCTCGCCGCGGAGGAGCTTGACCCCCTTCACGGGGCCCGCGACGCGGAGGACGTCCGACTCCTTCGTGACGACGAGCGAGTGAGTGACTTCGAGGAGGACGAGCTTGTTCGTGAGCCCCGACTCTCCGACCTCGAGCTGCGTGACCGTCTCGAACGCGCCTCCCGGTGCGAGGAGCGGCGCGCCGAAGAAGCCCACGTCGAGGTAGTGGACGAGCCGCCGGAGCCGCGCGTCCTCGTCCGCGTGCTTGTCGAACCCGTGGAGCCAGCTCTCGAGCCGCCACTGAGGCGCCGCCGAGGTCGTGTCCGCGACCGCCTCGCCGCGCGGCGAGACGATCATGCTCCACGTCGGCGGCGCGGGCCCGCCTCCCTGCGTCCAGCGGGCCGAGCCCTTCGCGTCGGGCTCGCTGTCCGAGAAGAAGCCCGCGACGCGGCCGTGCTTCCTCCGTGTGACCTCGAGGGCGCGTGGAGACGCCTCGACGACCCCGCCGTCACGCGGAGTCACGTCGAACGTCGCGGCGACGCGCGCCTCGTCGTTCATGGAGCGGAGCTTGTGGTCGCTCGAATTCCAGCTCGTGCTCAGCGAGAGCTCGAAGCGGAGGCGCGACTTCGCGGGCTCGAGCTTGGCGGGTAGCTCCGCGGGCTCACCGCCGAAGGCGGTCAGAGAGACGAACGCGACGAGGAGCGGCGCGGAGCGGCGCATGAGATGAGAGAGTACACGCGATGCGCACCAACACGAGGGTCGTTGCTACGGCGGCTGCCCTGGCTCTGAGCGGGTGTTCGAGCATGAGGGATGTCGTGTACATCACTCCCGCCTTCGGCGAGGGCGTCGCCGCTGTGCGGGTGGACACGCTCGAGGTCGCGTGGAAGCGTGCTCCGCGCGGCGAAGTGCGTTCGGGACGGCCCATGCACCTCGCTCGCTCGGAGGGGAAGCTCTGGGTCGGCGACCTCGATGGCCCCGGTCTGGTCGCGCTGGATCCGGCGACCGGAGAGACGCTCCACTCCTTGAGGCTGCCGCACGAGGTCGTCGGGATCGCGGTGTCTCCCGACGGCCAGACACTCGTCACCGCGGCGCGCGACGCGCTCGAAGCCTATGTCGTGAATACGAAGGACGGCCTTCTCCGTCGAACCGTCCGGACCGGCACGATCGCGGATGTCAGCTCTCGGCCTCCGTTCTTCACAGGACATCCCTCGTTCGCGGGCTCAACATTCGCGACCGTTCAGGACAACGTGAACGGAAGGCTCGTCACGATCAGCGTCGAGGGCGGTGCTTCTCTGTTCGTCCCGAGCGGACCGGTTCACTGCATCGATCGCTTCGGCGAGCGCACGGTGACGATCTTCGAGGGAACGGCCGATGGGCGCTTCAAACCGAGGGTCAACGAGACCGAGATCCCGATCGGCGAGGACGAGGACCCCCGACTCCACCACGGCTGCTTCTCGAAGGACGGGCGCTTCTACTACGTCGCGAACATGGGCCCCTTCAAGGCCAAGGAACGCCAGGGCCGCACGATCGCGCTCGTCGATCTCGATGCCCGCAAGGTCATGAAGACCGCTCGCGCCGGCCGCGGAGCGGGTCACCCGATCCTGAGCCCCGACGGCTCGAAGCTCTACGTCATCAATCACGCCGAGACCTTCGTCTCGGTCTTCGACGCGAAGACGCTCGAGCCGCTCCCGAACATCGAGGTCGCCAAGACACCGGCCTTCGGCCATGGGCTCTGCCTCACGAGGGACGGCGCCCTTCTCGTGCAGGCTTCGGCCGATCACGAACTGGTCAAGATCGTAAACGGCGACGTGGTCGGTCGGCTCAAGCTCGATGCCGAGTTGGGCGAGCTCGAAATCGGATGGTCTTCTCGCTGACCATTTTTGGCCACAGAGAGCACAGAGAGCACAGAGGAGTGGATGACATCGACTCGCTCTTCTCGTGAGCGACGAACGGGCATCCACGGCGGTGACGCCAACTCTCTGTGTCCTCTGTGACCTCTGTGGCAAAAATGGAATCAGGAAGACTAGGGCCTGTCTTGAAACCCCGTTTGCCCGAGCGAGGGAAGGTCGGCGAGGAACGAGCCGACCTTCCCGAGTCG
>CAZYLP010000467.1:0-6987 GCA_964648345.1 uncultured Planctomycetota bacterium | reverse complement strand
GGTCGGGCTCCGTCCGCGACTCGAGCCGATCGCGCTGATCGTAGAGGTAGGTCGTGACCCCGCGGACCGAGTCGGTGATCGTGTGCCGTTGGCCCGTGAGCGTGTAGGTGAAGTCGACGGTGCGCCCGTCGGGGAGCGACTTCTTCTTGAGGCGCGAGGCGAGGTCGTATTCGAAGACCGTCGTCTGCCCGTTGAAGTCGGTCGAGGACTTCACGCGCCCGATCGCGTCGTACTCGACGGATTGCGACATGCCGAGGGGGCGTGTCGTCTTCGTGACGCGACCAAGCGAATCGTGATCGAACCTCGTAACCCGCCCGAGCGGATCGTGCCGCTCCTTCAAGTTAGAGAGCTGGTCGTAGACGAAGCTCGTGACTGCCCCGGTCGCCGTGATCACCTTCAATTGACGGCTGAGCTCGTCGTAGTGGAACTCCGTCTTCTTGTTCGCCTGATCGAACTCCTGGAACCTGCGGCCTAGGGCGTCGTAGACGACGCGCGTTGAGGTCCCGTTCGGGGAGATCGTTCTTTCACGGCGATTGACCGCGTCGTACTCGAAGCGGGTCGTGTTCCCACGAGCGTCGGTGACGGAGATCACGTTCCCGACCGAATCATACGCTGAGATCGTCGCGCGCCCGAGCGCATCGATCACATGCGTGCGACGACCGGCGTCGTCATAGAGGAAGCTCGTCTTGTAACCTCTGGCGTTCGTCTGCGTCGTCACGCGCCCGACGGCATCGAACTCGGTCTCGGTGCTCGTCCCATCCGAGAAGATGGTCTTTTTGACGCGCCCGAGCGCGTCGTAGACCAGGGTCGTGATCCGCGCGATCTGGTCCGAAGACGTAACGCGCCGCGCCTCGGCATCGAACGTCGCGGAGACCGTCGTCCCGTCGGGGAACGTCGTCGAGTCTTGGTTCCCGCGCCCGTCGAAGTGGTAGGTCGTCCTCCGGCCGAGAGCATCGATTGTGGCGTGCTGGCGGCCGTCCTGGTCGTACTCGACCCCTGACCTGTTCCCGAGGGTGTCGACGGTCGTCGTGATGCGGCCGGTGGCGTCATAGAGCGAAACCGTCGAACGAAAGGCAATGAACGCGAACTCGCTCAGCCGAAGCCCTTGTTGAGCGATCGTTTGGTTACCGAGGCTGTCGTAGGCGTACTTCGTCTGGTTCCCGAGGGCGTCCGCCATGAACGTGACGTTGCCGCGGGTATCGTTCTCGAACGTCGTGATGTTGCCGAGCGCGTCCGTGCGCGCCCGCAGGTTCCCCCGCAGGTAGTTGAAGGTCGTGACGGCGCCGACAGCATCCCGCGTCGACGTCATGTTCCCCGCCGCGTCGTAAGCGTTCGTCGTCGTGTTGTCCCGAGCATCCTTTACAGTGAGGACCCGACCGAGGGCGTTGTAGGTTCGGATCGTCTTGTTCCCGAGCGGATCCTTGTCCTCGAGGACGAGTCCTTGGGCGTTGTAGACCTTCTCCCAGCGCTTTCCGAGGGCGTCCACGACCGCCGTCTGGTTGCGGTTCACATACTCGTACTGGGTTGTGTTCCCGAG
The DNA here is from genome assembly GCA_964648345.1 of uncultured Planctomycetota bacterium. Taxonomy (GTDB): domain Bacteria; phylum Planctomycetota; class J058; order J058; family JACQDU01; genus CAZYLP01. Next base: position 5,450 of record CAZYLP010000467.1, on the reverse strand, counting down.
GGCGTCCTTCTGCTCGACGACGTCGCCTGATTCGTTGTATTTGATCGTCCGCTGGTGCCCCAGACGGTCGCGGACCGTCTCCGTCCGAGCCGCGACGTCGTGCTCGAAGACACTCTCGTTCCCGTCGGGGTCGACGGTCTTCACGAGCCGCCCGCTGGTGTCGTACTCGCTCCGCGCGGCGCGGATCCCGGACGGCGAGAAGATGTCCTTTAGGTTGTGGCGTCCGTCGTAAACAAGCCGCGTCTTCTGCGCGAGGCGGTCCGTGACGCTCACCAGGTCGCCAGCCCCGTCGTACTCGTAGGAGATCTTCGCCCCGTTCGGATCGGTGATCGTCGTGATCCGCCCGATCGAGTCGCGCTCCAAGGGCAGCGATGCGCCCTCGCCGACGATCCCGTTCGGTCCGAAGGTCATGCGGTTCCCGTTCAGGTCGGTGATCGTCTGGAGACCGCTGTCGCGGTTGACCTCGAGCCGCGTCCCGTCGACGCGCGTGAGGACGATATCGCTTGGGTCGAAGGGGTTCCCGCCGCCGTCGAAGAACGTGAACCCGTCGAAGAAGAGGAGCTGGTTGTCCACTCCTGGGATCGACAGGATGTCGAAGACACCCGGCGTTGGGTCGTAGTGGGTCAGGTAGAGCGTCGGGTTCGACGTCGGCGTCGGGTTGAACTTGAAGACCTCGCGCTTCCCGTCCGGGAGCGTCACGAAGATGTTGTTCCCGAGGTCCTTCTCGACGTCCACGTTGGACAAGGTGAGCCGCCAGCCGACGCCGAAGTCCTGGACCCGCTTCTCGCGGCTGTCGTAAGTCCTGTTGACGACGACGTCGAAGCCATTCGCCTTGAGGCGAATGTCCTGGAAGCTGAGCGTGAAGACGCCCACCTTCTGATCGCCGCGGACTTGAACGGACGCGGACTCGGCCGTCGCCTGCCTCCCGAATTTATTGGTGACCGTTAGCGTGAGCGTATAGAAGCCGTTCACCAACAAAGTCGGGTCGAGCTGCCCGAGGGGCCCGTTCACGACGGGCGTCGTGCCGCTCCCGATCACGGCCGGGACGCCGCCCACGGAATCGCGCGTGAGCGTGAGCACGTAGGACTCGAAGTTGTCGGGCGACGGGTTGCTCGCCGTGCCGATCACGGGCGTTGGCTCGAGAACCTCAACGCCTGAGGCCGGGCTCGTGATCACAGCCGTCGGCGTGTCCGCGACCGTGAACGGGAAGGGCGCGCTCGTCTGCGTCCCGACCTTGACGGTCACGAACGTTGGACCCGGCGCCGCGCCAGCCGGAACGCGGAACACGAGCCGCCCGTCGGGCGGCTGAATGTCCGTGGAGAGCACGAGGGCCGCGACTCCGCCCACGAAGACCTCGGCTGCAGCCGAGAGGTTCACGCCGCGGAGCGTGACCTCGTCGCCGTTTGCTGCCGCCGTCGGAGCCAGGCTCTCGATCGTCGGCACGCCTGCGGGCACGAACCGCTGGCCGTTCGACGCGAGGCCGCTCGCCATGACCTTCACGCGGCCCAGGACGACGCCTGCGGGAACAACGACCGTGAGCCGCGTCCCGGCCGCGTCCACCGTGGCCGCCGCGACGCTCACCGGGCCCGCGCTCGTGTTGAAGACGACCTCGTTCGCGCTCGCGGGCTGCGCGAAGCCGCTCCCGTCGAGCGTGATCGTGTCCGCGGGCGCCGCGACCTCAGGGGCGACGAGCGCGAGGACGGGGTTCAGCTTCGCTCGCCCGACGATCGCCTGCGAGAACAGGTCACGGTCCGCCACGTCGACGCGGCGATCACCGAAGGCGCGGCCCGCGCTCCCTGGCCGCGGAGCCACGTCGCCCAGGAGGAGCTCGCGCGCCGTCGCGAACGCGAAGGCGCCCTGACCGAGCTCCACGAGGCGCGACTGATCGAGCACGTTCACCGAGCCGTCCGCGTTCAGGTCGCCACGAAGGTCGCCCCGGCGGAGCGGGCCAGCACCGAGCGTGAAGGCGAAGGACGCGCCCTTCTGGATCGCGCCCACGGTCCTGAACGCGACCTGCGTCCCGTTCGTGCCCGCCGTGTTCTCGAGGCCGACGCTCGCGCGCGACCCCGAGGCGCGAAGGCCCGTCGTGCCGTCTCCGTTCTTGAGGTCTCCGTAGTGGAACTGGATCTCGCCCGACTCGAAGATGACGACCGAGAAGGTGAGCCTCGAGTTCGGGTCGCCCTTGAAGGGAACGTCCTTCCACTCCGCGACGAACGCACGGTTGGGCGCGGTCCCGCGGCGGAGGAAGACAATCTTCGCGTTCGGGTTCAGGCTCGGGTCGAAGTCCTCCCAGAAGGGCGCGATCACGCCCGTGGGCGCCGTGGCCGTCGGGAAGGGCTCGGGGTCCGGGGAAACGAGCGCGCTCCCTAGGACGACGTAGCCCTCCGTGGTCACGGCGATCTGCGTGAAGGTCGAGCCGTAGTATGGAAACGAGAAGCCGAGGGCGACGGTCGCAGCACCGCTGTCCACATTGATGGGGAGCGCGGTCGCGCCCTGCTCGCTCACGTCCACGAACGCGTCCGGGAGCTCCGTCGCGACCATGTCATTCGGACCGAGGGCGTAGACGGTCCCGAAGTAGCTCCGGTCGAGCGCTCTCAGGAGGGCGCCCGCGGGCGAGCTCCCGCCGCGCGCCTCGTGAGCCACGACCTGCCCCGTCGCCCAGGCGATCCAGCCCGGGTCGAAGACGAACCCGACCACGAGGGTCAGGACCAGGCTCTGAGTCAGCGCTCTCTCGCGACGTGCCCTCATGGAGTCTTCCCCTCCCTAAGGCTTCGTTCGAGCTTGTCCAGGTGCGTGGCGATCGTGGAGAGGCGTGCGTTCGCCTTCCCAACGTAGCGCGCCACGTCTTCGTTTGCAGGAGCCGCCGCCGCGCTCTCAACAACACGGGCGAGCGTCTCGCGCACGGCCTTCACGTCGTCGAGCGTCCAGCCGGCGAGCCCGAGCCAGGCTTCGAGGGCCGCGACGCCGTCGTTCTCGATCGCCGAGCCGGTGAACGCGGCCTCGGCCGTGCCGAACGCGGTCACGTCCTGGCCGAAGCGCACGACGACGAACGCGCGCTCACAGGCCGCGACGCGGGCGCCCCCCTCGAGCTCGAGCCGGCCGCGAGCGAGCGCGAGCCGACCGAGCGCCACCGCCTTCTGGGCGACGGTCGCGTTGAGCGGCCGAGGCGTTCCGAGCTCGGCGCGAGCTCCGCGCTCGAAGTGGAGGAGCGCCTTTCCATTCGCCTTGTGCGCGGAGGTCACCGCGGCCGGGAGCGCGCTCGCCGGGTTCTTCGCCCACTGGTGGAGGGCGCGCTCTTGGTCCTTCTTGAGCTCGAGCGCCACCGCGCCGAGCTCGTAGTGATCCGAGAACGCATCGCCCTTCTCGGCGGGTTCACGAAGGAGTTTCCGCACGCGCGGCTTGCTCGCGGTCGGTGCGGGCGACTCCGCTGTCGTGGCCGTGGAAGCGCTCGAGTTCGACGGCGCCACCGTCGCGGAGCTGCTCGACGGCGAACGCAGTGCCTGGACCCCGACGGCAACCGGGATGAGAAGGAACATGCCGGCGAAGATCACCTTGAGGGCGAGGTCCGCGCGCGCGAGTGCCTCCGAGGGCCCCTCGACTCGGCCGCTCGTTGCACTCGCGGCCTCGCTCGGGGACACGGGCGGGGGCGCGGGCACGTCCGGACGCGGAGCGGGCGCCTCCACGGGGGCGTGACGCCTGGACTCGCGCTTCCCGGGGATCTTCACGAACCCGACCTCACTTCCGCGACGCTCGCGCCCTCGAAGTGGACGGTGCGCGCGGGGTAGTTGCTGTGCCCGGTGACAAAGAGCACCAATTTGTACTTCCCCGAGAGGCCGTCGGCTCCCTTGTAGAGCTCCTTCTCTCCTTCGAGGAGGCGGAGCGAGCTCTTGCCGACCTCGAGCGTGATCCGCTCCTTGCTCGGAGCGCGGCCGACCCGGTCCTCGCGCTTCGGCTGCGGCCAGCCCTCGGTGTAGAGCTCGACGAGCGCGCCCTTCACGCGCTTCGAGAGGTAGGGCCGCACGTTCTTCCCGGGCGGCACGCCGATCCACTCGAAGGAGACGCCCTCGGCCGCCGCGCGCGGGTCCTTGTCGGCCGGGTGACCCTCGGGCACGAGCGCGAGACCCGCCGACAAGTAGCAGCCGTTCGTTTGCGACGCCCAGTCGATCGCGGCCGCGAAGCGGTACACCGCCCCGCCGAGCGAGAAGGCGCTCTTCGTCGCTACGCCGCGCACCTTCACGGTCGCGTCGTTCGTCCCGATTGTGTCGAGGGCGACCGTAAGACGGCCGCCCGACGTCTCGATCCGCTCGGACTTCGTGTCGTGGACGCGCACGACCTCCCAGGCTTCTCGCTCGATCGGGCCCACGAAGGGCTCACCGAGGAGGTTCCCCGGCTCCGCGGCGGCGACGCCCGCCGCCGCGAGGGCGAGGAGCGCGACGGCGAGCCTTCGGGGTCCGAGCCACGCGACGGCGTTCATCGGTTGCTCCCTTGTTCGGGACGGCGCTCGACGCTGGCGAGCGCGACGAGGACGACTTCACGACGGTCGGGCATACGGCGCGCGACCTCTTCGAGGGCGGCGCGCGCCGCCTCGGAGCGGCGCACGAGGAGCGACGCGAGGAACTCGAGCGCCGCCGGGTCGCTCTCCGCGCAGAAGACGCCCTCCAGGATCCGGTCCACCTCGGCGCTGCGGATCCGGCCGAGCGCCCTTGGCGCCGCACGCCGGAGCGCGGGATCCGAGACGATCTCGGAGGAGAGGCCTCCGAGCCGCACCGGCTCAACGAGGCCGAGCGCCTCCGCGCGGACGAGAGGCGCTCGATCGCGCCGCGCCGCCTCCTCGATCGCGAACTGGGCCACGTCGAGAGGCTTCGCGGCGCCGAGCGCACGGACCAGGACGACGCGGCCCTCGGCGCTCTCGGTGCGAGCGAGCGCGCGGCTCAGGTCGGTGGCATCGAGGGGGCTCCATGCGTCGAGCGCGGCGCCACAGGCGAGCGCGGTCTCCGCGTCGTTCGTGCGCTCGAGGCGCTCGAGGACGGCCGCGAGGCACGGCCTCGCGCGCGTGTCCGAGAGGCGGCGAAGTGCGAAGCGGACGAGCGCCGGCTCCTCCGCGGGATTCGCGACGACCTCCGCGAGGAGCTTCACCCCGGCCGCGAAAGACGCCGCGAGCACGCGCTCGAGGGCCGCCCGCCGTACGGGCTCGGGGCTCCCGCGATCACGGGCGAGCCGCTCGTCGCTCGCGGAGGGGCCGGCCTCGGATAGGGGCTGCTCCATGGCCGGAGTCGGTTGGAGACGTCGCTCCTCCTCGCGCTTCACGCTCCTCGACGTCACGACCGGCACGGTTGCGGGCCCCTTCTCCTTCACGGGCGGCGCCTCGAAGAAGAAGACTCCGAGCGCGCACGCTGCCGCCAAGATCGGCACGGTCGCCGAGATCCAGACGAACCTCTTGTTGAAGCGGA
>CAZYLP010000466.1:858-7022 GCA_964648345.1 uncultured Planctomycetota bacterium | reverse complement strand
CGCCGATCTTCGATCGGGGCCTCTCGCAGCGACCAGCCTCGGTTGCGTGACGAGCGCGTCGCGGTCGCATCGCCAATCGAGGCCGTTCGCGCCGAGAGCGACGAGACGAAGTCTCGGCGGCTCTCGGCGCGGCCAGATTCGGCGCCTTCGGCGTTGTGCTCCGTGCTCTCCGTGGCAACGGCTCTCTTCCTCGTCGGAGCTGTCGCCATCTGTTTATCCGTGCCGCGCATCGTCGCGGAGCGTCGAGCTGCCGTCGAGCCGCGGGTCCTCGAGCGCGCCGAGGTCGACGTCGAGAAGGTGTTGCAAGTCTGGGCGAGGCAGCTCCGCGTCCCGATCTTCATCGACCAGCAACTCGCGGGCACGAAGATCCGGTACCTCGTGCGCGAGGTGCCGCTCTCTTGGGAGGTCACGCGGCGCATCCTCGACCTGCAGGACGTGATCGTCGAGGACAAGGTCGTGAATGGGCACCTCATCGCGTACGCGCACCCGAGACGGAACATCTGGACGCGGTCTCCGCCGCGGGACTACGTCGCCCGGCCGACTGCACCGTGCTTCACGTTGGTCGTCCCATTGGGCCAACACTCGCACCTGAGGGACGTCCTGATGAAGCCTCGAACTGACCCGGACGACACGGTCTACGCGGCGGCCGACGAGAAGAGCCGCGTCGTCGTCGCGGTCGGGTCGCGCGAGCACCTCATTGCGCGCCTGCGAAGAATCCGTGAACTCGACGCGTCTCGTCGAGTAATGTGAGAGCTCGATGCCCGTCTTCCAGTACAAGGCATTGAACGCGAAGGGCGACGCCACACAGGGCGTCGTCGATGCGGATACCCCGAAGGAAGCCCGCGAGAAGCTCCGGACGCGGAACATCTACGTCACCGAGATGTCCGCCGTCGAGTCGAAGAAGAAGCAGGAGAAGCTCGCGAAGGGCGGGCTCGACCTGACGGGCGGCAACGCCCTCGACGCAGCGAGGAGCTTCAAGCTCCCGAACCTCGCCGCCATCGCGGCGAAGAACGAGGTCGTCGGCCTCACGCGCCTCCTCGCGACGCTCCTCCACGCGGGAATCCCGCTCGTGGACGCGCTCCAGTCGCTCATCTCGCAGGTCGAGAACAAGTACTGCGAGACGGTCCTCCGCCAGATCAAGGAGGACGTCCAGGCCGGCGCCGGCTTCGCGGATGCGCTCTCGCAACACCCGGAGATGTTCGACGCGCTCTACGTGAACATGGTCCGCGCCGGCGAGGCGGCAGGCGCGCTCGACGACGTCTTGAAGCGGCTCGCCCAGTTCATGCAGGCCCAGAGCCGCATGAAGAACCGCGTCAGCGCGGCGCTCACCTACCCGATCATCATGACGGTCTGCGGATCGGGCGTCGTGACGTTCCTCCTCATGTTCGTCGTGCCGCGCATCACGAAGATCTTCGAGAAGAAGAAGCAGGCGCTGCCGCTGCCGACGACCATGCTCCTCGCGGTCCAGCACTTCGTCGTCGACTACTGGTGGGTCGCGATCGTCGCCATGATCCTCGCCGCCGTGATCTGGCGCATGTTCACGCGCACCGAGAGCGGCGCGCTCTGGAAGGACACGGCGAAGCTCCGCCTCCCGATCTTCGGCGACCTCTTCCGCAAGCAGTCGGTCGCGCGCTTCGCGACGACCTTCGCGACGCTCCTCAAGTCGGGCGTCCAGGCGACCGAGGCGCTCAAGATCCTCGGGACGATCGTCGACAACCGCCTCCTCGCGAACGTCCTCGCGGAGGTGCGCGAGCGCATCATCGAGGGCGCGGACATCTCGACGCCCATCAAGAAGTCGAAGGTCTTCCCGCCCGTCGTCGGCGACATGATCGCGATCGGCGAGGAGTCCGGTCAGCTGGAAGAGCTCCTCGACCGCATCGCCGAGGCCTACGACGAGGAGATCGAGGTCACGACGCAGCGAGTGACCGCGACGATCGAGCCCGTGATCATCATCTGCATGGCCGCGGTCGTCGGGTTCATCGTCATGGCGATCATCCTGCCGCTCGTGAACATGAACAAGGTCTGAACTCCACGTCGTCCGGTGCGTCCTCCTGGCCCACTCGCACCGCACCGAACCCAGGAGGTCTCCGTGTCCACACGCACGCGCTCCGCGCGCCGTCGCGGCTTCACGCTCATAGAGCTTCTCGTCGTCATCGCGATCATCGGTCTCCTGGCGACGGTCGTCGCGTTCAGCGTCACGGGAGCCAGCGACGAGGCGAACCGCGGGAAGGTCCAGGCCGACTTCTCGATCCTGACCGACGCCGTCGACATGTACCGCCTCAAGCACAAGAAGTACCCGCAGAAACTCGCGGACCTCGTCGCGAGCGACGTCATCCGGAAGCTCCAGAACGACCCGTGGGGGAACCCGTACCTCTACACGCCGCCCGCCGGCTCGAAGCGGTTCGTGATCGCGAGCTACGGCTCGGACGGCGCCCCGGGAGGCACCGAGAGCGCCCAGGACCTGAGCACCGAGAACATAGATTCCATCCTGGCTGGACGCTGAACGATCGGCGGCGACGTGCTTTAATGTCCTGGCTGAACCCGCGCGACCGCCGCGCGTCCCAAGTCCGATCTCGCCAGGCCATCCGGAGGCTCAACCATGGTCCGTCGCCGCCCTCGCCGCGCTGCAGGCTTCTCGCTCATCGAGCTCATGGTCGTCATCGCGATCATGGGTCTCCTCGCGACGGTCGTGGCCGTCAACCTCATGGGCCAGACCTACAAGGCGAAGGTGGTCAAGGTGCAGGCCGACTTCGACGCCATGAAGAAGGCGGTCGACCTCTTCAAGCTCAACGTCGGCAAGTACCCGTCCAAGCTCGACGACCTCTGGCAGGCCCCGGGCGGCGCGAAGGGCTGGAACGGCCCCTACATCGACGCCGACCCGAAGGACCCCTGGGGCAACTCCTACCGCTACGACGCGCCGATCGGCGGCGGCAAGCCGAAGCTCACCTGCTACGGCGAGGACGGCGCTCCCTCGGGCACGGGCGAGGCGCAGGACCTCACCACCGAGAACATCACGCAGATCAACACGAACCTCGGCAACTGAGGGTCGAAGGACGCATGAGGACGCACGCGATCGCTGCGACGGGACGGACCAGGGGCTTCACGCTCCTCGAGCTCCTCGCCGTGGTCGCGCTCCTCGGGATCGTCCTCTTCTTCGTCGTCCCCAAGCTCGACAACGTGACCCCGGGCTCGCGCCTCAAGGCCGCGGCCCGGAAGGTCGGCTCGACCATGGAGCTGGCCCAGGGCCAGGCGATCGCGACGGGGAAGGAGCACGTCCTCGCCTACGACCTCTCCAAGGGGACGCTCTGGATCATCCTCCCGCCGCCCGACGACCCGAACGCGCCCAAGCCGGGCGCGGCGCCGGACCCGAACGCGCCGCCGCCGCCTCCGCCCGACGTCGAGCACGACCCGAAGCCCGCGGTCACCACGCCGTCGAAGAAGGAGGGCGAGGGCGCCGCGACGCCGCCGCCCACGTCGCCCACGAGCTACCAGGGCCGCGAGACGGTCGTCGACGACACGCTCGGTGACGACATCGTCCTCGCATCGGTCAGCTTCCCGAACCAGCAAGAGGTCAGCTCGGGCGTCACCTACATCAAGTTCGCCGCGCTCGGGAACGACGGGAGCCACTCCGTGCTCCTGCGGCTCAAGACCGGCGGGAGCGGCGCGAACCCGGGCGACGCGACGATGTCCGTCCGCTTCAACGCCCTCACGCGCACGGTGGACTTCGGCACGGAGAAGCTCACCTGGAGCCCGGTCGGTGGAAACTGATGGAGCGCGCATGAGACGGCATGGCTTCACGCTCATCGAGCTCCTCCTCGCGCTCGTGATCGTCGCGACGGCGCTCGTCTCCCTCGGCGCCGCCATGTCGCAGGGGATCGGGACGGCCGCCGACGCGATCAACCAGCGCGCGGCCCGCGAGGCGTGCCGGACGCTCCTCGAGCAGGCCGTCGCGAACGGCGAGACGAGCGGCGGCGGGCCGGTGCCCGGCCACGAGCAGCTCACCTACCAGCTGACCCGCGAGCAGAAGATGGCGGGCGCGTCCGACTCGCCGGACGAGAAGTACGACATCCTCACCGTCACGGTCACCTACCCGTCCGACCAGGCGGCCCCCCAGCCCGGACAGTCCACCGGGTCGGGCCAGATCAAGTTCTCGACGATCGTGGACCCGCCCGACCTCGCGCAGCAGGGCGGCGCCGGGGGCGCGGGGGGGAATCCTCCTCGATGAGGACCAGAGCCTTCACCCGGCGTGATGCGTCGCGGCGCGTTCGCGCCTTCACGCTGCTCGAGCTCGTCATCGCCGTCGCCATCACGGCGCTCGTCATGGCCATGGTCGGCGGCATCCTCATGTCCACGCTCGAGGCCGACGAGAAGGTGAACCAGGCGCTCTCGGCCGAGAAGGTCGGCTACGGCGTCGTCTCGCTCATCCGCCGCGACCTCGAGGCGTGCTACACGTACGCGCTCGGCGCGCAGTCCTTCAAGGGCGAGCGCGGCACCGAGGGCAGCGTCGCGGACCGCATGGCCTTCGTCTCCGCGGTCGAGGGCGACCCCGACCCGCAGAGCGGGCGGCGCCCCAAGTTCCAGCGCATCGGCTACCGCTTGAAGCAGGAGCAGAACGGCAACGTCCTCGCGCTCTACCGCTACGCCGAGCCCTACACGAGCACGAAGGACGACCCGCTCGCCGCGGGCCAGTACGCGTTCGTCGCGACGGGGCTCAAGTCGCTCAAGTTCTCCTACCTCGACGGCAAGGACAAGACGTGGAAGGACGACGAGTGGAAGGAGACCGACCGCGTCCCGATCGCGGTCAAGATCACCGTCGAGCTCGTGCCGACGGGCGCCAACAAGGACACGTCGGGCTTCGGCCTGAACTCGGCCACGACCGTCGAGAGCACGGTCGCGATCCCGACCGTGGGCGCGCCCGCGCCTGACGGGGATCCGAACAAGCCTCCCGGCTGACACGCCTCGACACGCGACAGGACTCCTTCGGCGCAAGCTTCGCTTGCTCCCCCGCACGGGGAGACAACGCGGGGAGCGTCCTGAGAGGAGACACAAAATGCGCAAGTCTTGGTTGGCTGGCGGCGCGGTCGCGGTCGCGCTCGGTCTCGCGGGCTTCGTCAGCGCCGCGGACGAGAAGAAGGAAGCCTACGACGTGAAGAACCTGAACGGCTGCGTCGAGGGCGCGGTCGTCCGGATGTTCCGCACGGAGAAGGTCATCGAGTTCAAGGTCGAGAAGCTTCTCTCCAAGACGGACGAGAAGGCCACGCCCAAGGGCGATGAGCGGCGCGCCGACGAGAAGGCGACCGACGCGCTCAAGGGCGCCGATCAGCCGAAGGAGGGCGAGATCATCCTCCTCCACGTCGAGGACAGCCGCGTCATCGACGAGAACGGCAAGGAGCTCAAGCGAGAGGACAAGTCGGCCTGGTTCTCGCGCGATCAGGGCTGGGGCGCGATCAAGGACGGTCTGCGCCTCAAGGTCGAGTACACGGGCACCCACATGATGCCCGCGCCGAAGGGCTTCCCGCGTGACGCCCGCGCCGGCGGCAACGTGCTCGTCTACCACGTGGCGACGATCCACATCCTGAACAAGTGACGGCGCCCTGAACACGTCACGACGACACGACGACGAAAGAGGAGCGCCCCGGTGGCATGCCCCCGGGGCGCTCCTCGTTCCTTTGTTATCCACGCCGTCCAGCGAGGGCACACAGTTGAAGCACGACTTCCTCAAGCGTCTCGGCCTCGAAGACGTGAGCTCGGGCGTCCACGGCAAGGAGTGGCTCGAGAAGCCGACGGGCGGCGAGCTCGTCTCCTACGACCCGACGACCGGCGAGCCGATCGCGCGCGTCCTCATGGCGAGCGACAAGGAGGCGGAGCGCGTCATCGCGGAGGCGAACGAGGCCTTCGCCGCGTGGCGCAGCGTCCCTGCCCCCGTTCGCGGCGAGGCGGTGCGCCGTCTCGGCGACGCGCTCCGCGCCAGGAAGGAGGACCTCGGGCGCCTCGTCACCCTCGAGGTCGGGAAGATCCTCGCGGAGGGCAAGGGCGAGGTCCAGGAGATGATCGACGTCTGCGACTTCGCGGTCGGTCTCTCGCGGCAGCTCTACGGCCTGACCATGCCGAGCGAGCGGCCGCTCCACCGTCTCCAGGAGCAGTGGCATCCCCTCGGCCCCGTG
>CAZYLP010000466.1:0-848 GCA_964648345.1 uncultured Planctomycetota bacterium | reverse complement strand
TCACGGCGTTCAACTTCCCGGCCGCGGTGTGGGCGTGGAACTTCGCGCTCGCGGCGGTCTGCGGAGACCCGGTCGTCTGGAAGCCCTCCGAGCTCGCGCCGCTCACGGCCGTCGCCGTCACGAAGATCGCCCACGACGTCTTCAAGGAGGCGGGCTTCCCCGCCGTCGCGTCCCTCATCACGGGCGCGGGTCCGATCGGCGAGAAGATCGCGAAGGACCGGCGGATCCCCCTCGTCTCCTTCACGGGCTCGACGGGCGTCGGGCGCCGGGTGGCGACCACGGTCGCGGAGCGGCTCGGCCGCACGATCCTCGAGATGGGCGGCAACAACGCGCTCATCGTCCTCGAGGACGCGAACGTGGACCTCGCCCTCCGCGCGAGCCTCTTCGCGGCGGTCGGCACGGCGGGCCAGCGCTGCACGACGCTCCGCCGCCTGATCCTCCAGAAGCCGATCGCCGGGCCCTTCGTGGACAAGCTCCTCAAGGCCTACAAGAGCGTCAAGATCGGCGACCCGCTCGAGGCGGGCACGCTCATGGGCCCGCTCGTGAACCAGTCCGCCGTGGACAAGTACCTCCACGCCATCGAGCAGGTGAAGAAGCAGGGCGGCGAGATCCTCTGCGGCGGCAAGAAGGTCGCTGGTAAGGGATTTTTCGTGGAACCGACGCTCATCCGGATCGCGGCGGATGCGCAGATCGTGAAGGAGGAGACCTTCGCGCCGATCCTCTACGCCGTCGAGTGCAAGGACGTGGAGGACGCGATCCGCATCAACAACGACGTGCCGCAGGGCCTCTCGTCCGCGATCTTCACGCGGAGCATGCAGGCGGCGGAGCTCTTCATGTCGGCGCGCGGC
>CAZYLP010000465.1:0-7041 GCA_964648345.1 uncultured Planctomycetota bacterium | reverse complement strand
CGACGTAGTGCTCGCCGCCGACGACGGCCGCGAGGTGCCAGACGACGTCGGCGCGCTTCACGAGCGACTCGACGAGGTCCTTGTCGAAGATGTCGGCCTCGTGGTACCGGAACTTCGGGTTCCCCTCGAGGTGGCGGACCTTCGTGAGGGGCGCCGTGTCGAGCGCGACGACCTCGTGCCCGAGAGCGATGAGATGGTCGGCGAGGTGCGAGCCGAGGAAGCCGCCGCCTCCCGTGACGAGGGCCTTCACGGCTCAGGTCTCCGCCTTCACGGAGGAGTCGCCGGGCTCGCCCGCCGGTCCGCCGCGCCACACCTTGCGCACGAGGAAGCGCGGACGGCGCCGCACCTCCGTGTAGATCCGGCCGACGTACTCGCCGAGCACACCGATCGCGACGAACTGCGCGCCGATCACGAAGAACAGCACGGCGAAGAGCGTGAAGATCCCGTGCTCCTCGCGGAGGTCCTCCGGCTTCACGCCGACGAGCTCGGGGAACAGCCGCCGCACGCCGAGGTAGACGCCCATGAGCATGGCGCCTACGGCCATGAGGACGCCGACCGGCATGATCCCCTGGAGGAAGACGGTCGAGAACCCCGTCATGAGGTCGAACTGGAGCTTGAAGAGTTTCCAGAGCGAATACTTCGACTCGCCCGCCGCGCGGGCCGCGTGCTCCACCTCGACCTCGGTCACCTTCCCGGCGAGCGAGTTCGCGAGGGCCGGGATGAAGCTCGTGACCTCGCTCGCGCGCGCCATGCGCTTCGCGACGGGCCGCTTGTATGCGCGGAGCATGCAGCCGTAGTCGTTCAGGTAGACGCCCGTCGCGCGCCGGATCATCTTGTTGACGATCTTGCTCGCGACCTTCCTGAACAGCGGGTCGTCGCGCTCCTTCCGCCAGCCGCCGACGACGTCGTAGCCCTCGTCGATCTTGGCGAGGAGCTTCGGGATCTCCTCGGGCGGGTTCTGGAGGTCCGCGTCGAGCGTGACGACCGTGTTCCCGCGCGAGGCCGCGAGAGCGGCGAAGATCGCGGGGTGCTGGCCACAGTTCTTCGCGAACTCGATGATCCTCACGTTCGAGCGATCGCGCGTCGCCGCGACGAGGAGCTCGAGCGTCCGGTCCCTCGAGCCGTCGTCGACGAAGATGACCTCGTAGGTCCGTCCGAGCTGGTCGAGCGTCTTGAAGAGGCGCCCCGTCAGGTTGGGGACGTTCAACTCCTCGTTGTAGCAGGGGATGACGACCGAGACGTCGGGTCTCGCTCTCCGTCTCTGCAGCCGCTCGCTCGGTGTCGGGCGAACGCCTTCCACGGTCTGCGTCACTCCTGCTCCACCCGGCCCCAACTCCGGGGCGGGACGATAACATACGCTTCGAACCGGAGCGGTTCATGAGGGTAGGCTCATGAAGGCGTGCTTCATTCGTGAGTTCGGCGGGCTCGAGAAGGTGAACCACGGCGAGCTCCCGAACCCGCTCCCCGCGCGCGGGGAGGCGGTGATCCGCGTCCGGGCAGCGGCGCTCAACCACCTCGACCTCTGGGTCCTGAAAGGGCGCCCGGGTGTCCACGTCGAGAACGGCCACGTCCTCGGGAGCGACGCGGCGGGCACCGTCGTCGCGCTCGGCGACGGGGCGGCGGGCTTCACGGTCGGCGAGGAAGTCATCGTCGATCCGGGTCTCTCGTGCGGGACCTGCGCCCGTTGCCGCGACGGCGACACGAGCGTCTGCGTCAAGTTCGCCCTGCTCGGCGTGTCCCGGAACGGGACGTTCGCCGAGCTCGTCTCCGTGCCCGTCGACAACCTCGTCCCGAAGCCGCAGCACCTCTCGTGGGAGGAGGCGGCCGCGCTCACGCTCGCTCACCTGACCGCGTGGCGCATGCTCTTCTCGCGCGCGAAGGTTCGCCCCGGCGAGACGGTCCTCGTCCACGGGATCGGCGGCGGCGTCGCGCTCGCTTGCCTCCAGCTCGCGCGCATGGCGGGCGCCGAGGTGATTGCGACGTCCTCGTCGCCCCAGAAGCTCGCGCAGGCCCGCGCGCTCGGCGCGATCGCCGGGATCGACTACAAGCACGAGGACGTGGGCAAGCGCGCGCGCGACATCACCCAGGGCCGCGGCGTGGACGTCGTCCTCGACACCGTCGGCGCCGCGACGCTCGCCGCGAGCTTCGCGGCCGTGCGGCGCGGCGGCCGGATCGTCACGTGCGGCGTCACGAGCGGCAGCAAGGCCGAGCTCGAGCTCCGCGACCTGTACTGGAACCAGGTCGATCTCCTCGGCTCGACCCTCGGGTCGCGCGGAGAGCTCCGCGACCTCGTGCGGGCCGTCTCCGTCACGGGACTCCGGCCCGTCGTCCACTCGATCCGGCCGCTCGAGCAGGCGCGCGACGCGCTCGCGCTCATGGAGAAGGGCGAGCAGGTCGGGAAGCTCGTCCTCCGGGTCACCTGACCTGCGTCAGCGGATCCCCGCCTCGTCGAGCCAACGCGAGACCATGGAGCGGGCCGCGTCGCCCTCCGCGCTCTTCCGGCCCGACGGGTCGTAGACGACGAAGTAGGGCACGCTTCGCAGCGAGTACTGCTGCACGACCGGCGAGGCCCAGTCGATCCCGCCCGATCCGCGTCGGTTGATGTCCACGCGCCGGAGCACGATCTCGGGCTTCGCGGAGGGCAGTCTCTCGAGGAGCGGCGCGATCCTCCGGCACGGAGGGCAGCCATCGCTGTAGAAGTCGAAGACCGTGTACTTCCCCGCGACGACGTGGTCGTCGATCGACACGCGCTCGCCCGGGTTGCTCTCGTTGACCGTGAGCACCGGCGCCGCCGCGGTCGCCCCCTTCGGCGCCCCGCTCCCTGCCGGAGGCAGCGGCCGCGGGCCGAAGTTGTTCTTCATGATCAGGAGGACGAGGACGACCGTCACGATCCCCACGACGCCGAGGAGCGGCGCCGTGAGCCGCGACTCACCGGGCGGCGGCGTCCCCTCGGATGCGAAGCGGATCTCCGGCATGGCGGATCTCCCCGGAGAGGAGCCTAGACGCGCTCAGCGGCGGAAACCAGCCGCCAGGGTCGTCGTCGCCACGAAGGCGGTCTGGCCGGACGCCACGCTCGCGACGCCGCGCCGCTCCTCGACGAGCCGGCGCGTCATCCACTCCGCGTGCTCGAGGGCGCGCTCGCTCCGCTCCCGCTCGAGGACGTTGCTCTCGTGAGCGAGCCAGCCCACGCCGAGCGCGAAGGAGAGGAGGATCGTCCCGAGGACCGCGAGCGACGCCCGCGCGTCCGAGCGGCGCGCGGGCGCGGGCGCATCGGGACGCCGGGTCCTCGAGCTCGCGGTGAGGCGCGCGCGGTCCGCGTGCGCCGCGGCCGCGAGGCAGCGGATCTCGGCGATCTGGGCCTGCTGCTTCTCGAGGAGTTTCCAGAGCGCGCGGAGGATCTGCTCCTCGCGGCTCGGGATCGCGGGGAGATGCTCCGGGCTCCCCCGCTCGTCGCCCTCCTCGACCTCGGTCATCACGATCGGGATGACCTCGTCCGGAAGGAGCGGTGCGAGCGCGTCCGCGAGCGCCTCTATGCTCGGAGGCTTCCGCACGAAGACGCGCCCATCGGCGTCCACGCGGCGCTCGAGCTTCCCCTCCGCGACCATCTTCTCGACGGCCCACGCGGGCCGCTCGAACGCGCTCGACGCGTCCTCCATGGCGATCCAGCTCACGCGGCCACCTTCTCGCGCGTCCGCGCGGGCTCGTTCAGGATCCGGGCCACGCACGCTCCGAGGTCGTCGAGCGAGAACGGGCGGTCGGCGCGGACGATCGCCGCGACGAACGCCGTGCGCCCGTCGGCCTGGAGCCTCGTCCCGAGGAGACGGAGGCCCGGCATGTTCGGCGCCTCGAGCGCGAACGTCGAGCGGCCGCTCCCGCGGAAGAGCTCCGACGAGGCGTGCGCGACGAGCCGCGTCGCCTGTCTGTCCGAGCCATCGCGCGAGCTCCCCATGAGGAGCCCGTCGGGCGTCCCGACGACGGCGAGGAGAATCCCGTCGGTCTGTGCGCGCAGGCGCAGGAGGTTCTGCAAGGAGAACGGCTTCGACGTCCTGGGATCGCGGCGGCGCTCGTGCATCGGGTGTCTACCCCCGCTCCCTTATCGGTCGCGGAGCGGTTAACCCTTGAGCGGCGCTTCGTTCCACTTCCTCAGGCACGCGCGGATGCTGTCGCCGAGGACCACGATGACGAGGACGAGCATGATGACCACGAGTGCGCGGTTCAGGTTCCAGAGGAAGGCCTTGTCGGGCATGGCCGCCGCGTTCTGCGTGAACCGCTGGACGAGCTCGACGCCCGCCGTCATGGTCGTGGTCGTCACGAACGCGAGCGGCCCGAGGGTCACCCAGACGTAGCGGCCGCGGCCCTGGTTGACGATCCAGACGCTCGCGACCGACAGCGCGATGACCGCGAGGAGCTGGTTCGCGATCCCGAACATGGGCCACACGGTGTCCACGTTGCCCGTCGCGATGAGCCAGCCCCAGCACCCGACGACGACGCTGGTCGCGAGGACGGCGCCCACGACCGAGGAGGGCTCGCCGAGCCTGGGCACCACGACGCCCATCGCCTCCTGGAGCAAGAAGCGCGCGATCCTCGTCCCGGTGTCGATCGTCGTGAGGATGAACAGCGCCTCGAACATGATCGCGAAGTGGTACCAGTAGTTCACGTAACCGTGGAACGGGCTCCCCTCGGGCGCGAGCACGTTCGCCATGCCGACCGCGAGCGAGACGGCCCCGCCCGACCGGCCGCGGAGCTGCTCGTTGACCTGGGCCTCGAGCGCGGGCAGGTGGTCCTCGCCGTCGAAGTGAGCCGCGGCGAGCGCGGCGCGGACCTTCGGGTCGCTCATCTTCTCGAGCTGCGTGTTGATCGCGAAGTAGTCCTGGGCCGGGAGGGACGACACGGCGATGAGCGCGACGATCCCGACGAGGCCTTCGATGAGCATGGCCCCGTACCCGATCGTCCGGGCGTGCCCCTCCTTCGAGATCATCTTGGGCGTCGTGCCCGAGCCGACGAGCGCGTGGAAGCCCGAGATTGCGCCGCACATGATCGTGATGAAGACGAACGGGAACAGCTTCCCCGCGATCACGGGGCCCGTGCCGTCGATGAACGGCGTGATCGGCGGGAGCTGGATCTTCGGGTTCGCGATGAGCGTCCCCACGACGAGGATCGCGATCGTCCCGATCTTCAGGTAGCTCGAGAGGTAGTCGCGCGGGCAGAGGAGGAGCCAGACGGGGAGCACCGATGCGATGAAGCCGTAGGCCATCATCGCGGCCGTCACCTGCCCACCCGTGAGCTGGAAGATCGGCGCGAGCGTCTCGGACTCCGCGACGTGCCGGCCGGCCCACGTGGCCACGAGCACCAGGACGGCCCCGATGAGCGACGCCTCCGTGACGGCGCCCTTCCGGATCCTGTACATGTAGAGCCCGATGAAGAACGCGATCGGGATCGTGCACGCGATCGTGAACGTCCCCCACGCGCTCCCCTTCACGACGAGCGCGCAGCCGGAGCGGAAGACGCAGCCCTGCGACGTGATCTCGGCGGTGCCGAAGGAGTGGCGGACGTTGCCGCCCTCGCTGAGCCGCGATGCGACACCCGTCGGATAGACGAGCTCGACGCCGCGCGGGAGCGTGACGAGCGTGCCCACGGGGGGGACGGTCACTCCGCGCGCGAGGGTCGTCTTCGGGAGGCCGACCTCCTCGCCGCCGAGCGCCTTCTTCACGACGAGGCCGAGCCCGGCGAGCGCGATGACGACGATGAACAGGATCGCCACGATCGCCGTGCGCCCGCAGAGCGTGCTCACCTCCGCGCGCGCGATCTCGGCGAGCGAGCGCCCCTTGTGCCGCATCGATGCGACGAGGATCAGGAAGTCCTGCGTGGCCCCCGCGAGGACGACGCCGACGACGAGCCAGATGAGCCCGGGGAGATAGCCGAACTGAGCCGCGAGCACCGGCCCGACGAGCGGCCCGGCGCCCGAGATCGCCGCGAAGTGGTGGCCGAACAGCACCCACTTGTTCGTCGGGTGGTAGTTCTGCCCGTCGTTGAGCGAGTGCGCCGGCGTCTCGCGCGTGTCGTCGAGCATCGCGACTCGGGCCGCGAGGAACGCGCTGTAGTAGCGGTATCCGATCGCGAGGACGCAGAGTGCTCCGACGAGGAGCGGGAGCGCGTGCATGCGCCCACTCTAACGTTTCCGCGGGGCGTTTTTCTCCAGGGCCTCCGCGCGCGCTTCGAGCTTGAGAGCCTCGGCGACCTCGTCGCGCACGCGCTTCGATTTCGCGATCCGCCGGAGGAGCGGCGCGAGGTCGGGGTGCTCGGTGCCGAGCTTCGTCTCGAGGCGCGCGAGCTGAGCTTCGCGGGCCTCGATGGCCCGCCGCGCGAGGTCCGGCGTCTTCTCGCCCTGAGCGCCGAAGCCGTCGGCGTAGGCCTCGAAGACGCGGGCGAGGCGCACGTCGCCCTCGGGATACGCCCTCCTCGCCGCGATCACCGCGTTCGAGAGCGTGCGCTTGCCGGTCGCCGGCATGCCGCCGCGTCCGTATACGCGGCCCAGGAGAGACATGACGATCGGGTCGGTCTGGCCCGAGACGCTCACGAGAGCGGTCGCGTGGCGCATCGCCTCGTCGTGCTCGCCCCGGAGCGAGAGGAGCTCGACACGGGTCACCTCCCAGCGCGTCCTCTCGGGGGTGCCGTAGACTCCGACCATGGTCTTCGGGAGCGCGCTCGTGGCGGCGGCGACGTCGCCGCGGCCAAGAGCGATCCGTGCGCGCTCGAGCAGGATCCGCTCGTCGATCTGCCCGCCCGGCGCCGGCGCGGCCTGCGCGAGGATCCCCTCCGCATCGGTGAAGCAACCCTCGTCGACGAGCTTCCGGCCGAAGTCGATGCACGCCTCCGTCGGCGGGAAGCCGAGCCGCCTCATGATGAAGACGGCGCGTGCGAAGTCTCCGCTCGAGCCACGGCCGACGAGGAACTCGACGACCTCGGCGCCCCCCACGGCGGCGCAGACGTTCGCGGTCGCGAGGCGGCTCTTCACCCAGCCCACGCTCGGATCACCGTCGA
>CAZYLP010000464.1:0-7050 GCA_964648345.1 uncultured Planctomycetota bacterium | reverse complement strand
CGACTTCGGCGGTCCTGCGGCCGAAACCTACAACGCGAACCCCGGAGGTCAGGTCTGCGGGAACTCAGTACTCTCTAAACGGCGTAGTTAAGTGGTGGGACGTTTTGGATGACGTTGTCAATGGTTCGGCCATTACCGGACTGTTCGTCGGCGCACACATGGGTCTTAGCGGACCCACCGGACCCGGAGTGGCGGCACCTGGAAGCAGTGGGATCAGTCCCGACGAGGCGCTCTTCCAGCCAGTGCCGGGGTCCCAGGGGATTGAGTTGACGGGCCGTCCATCCTATGACCTCGCGCAGCAGTATGCGTGGGCAAACAAGACGGAGTACTCGCTCGTTTACAAACTCGGTCCGGGGAAAGGGGGCGGCGGCGGATCTTATTGGCTCTACTCGGGTCCTCCTGGCGACACAGTCTGGGTTGACAACTTCAAGTTCGACGTTCCGGATAACTCGATCTGGCTCTGGCACACTCACCCGCCTGCTGGGGCGGGGGGGCCTTACGGCTACGCCCTCGGTCCGAGCAAGGCGGACATCAAGACGTTCAAGCTGTTCAAGCTGAAGGGGTCTCCCCAGAACAAGAGTGTTATCATCCCTGCCGCCGGTGATGCGCCAATCGTGTTCGGAGCGGACACGCCACCGGTCGGGAAGTAGTATGTCGAAGATCGATGACTTCGCCTATCTCTGGGCATGCACGGACCCCGACTGGGTCCTTCTTCAGGTGGACGAAGCGAAGGAGGAGTTCCTTCCCTACAACCTACGGACCGGCACCGCAGTCCTGATCGAGAACGACCAACTTGCGGCCGAAGTCGAACAAAGGATGAAGAGCGCCGGAGTTCGCGTTGTTCACGGTCCGGAGCACTTCCGGTCACGTCGGAAGTGAGGGTTTGGGGTGGCTCGTAGGAGCAGGAGGAACGTGAACCTTCGGGAAGCGTGCGTTGAGGACTTGCGGCGATGGCCGGGTGGCTCGAAAGCCTCCCCCTGAATCGCGCCGCGGGCCCCGCGAGGATTGCGGCCTCGCGGGCGGCCCGAGGGTGGCTCGAAAGCTAAGGCTTTCAGGCCGCCGCGTCGCCGTCCACGCAGGCTTGCCGCTTGTCGCAAGCTCACGCTTCAGTCGCCTCGGCGATCAGCGGCAGCGTTCGAGAGCCTTCAGAGCCTTGAGCGCCGCGGGCGCGGCGCCGCGACGAACGGCGTGCCCGCCGCGCTCCACGAATCGAGCGCGCGCGAGAGCGCGCCCCGGCCGAGCCGGCCGGCGCCGACGAGCCGCGCGACGAGGTCCCTGTCGGGACGTGGGAGCCGGTCGGCCTGGTCGGTGTCCACGGGCCGCGGTCACCTCGTCGCGTCGCGGCAGGCGCGGAAGCCGATCGAATCGACCTGCGGCACCTTCACCGGACGCCCACGGAAGCACTCTAACGGTGGCCCTCCGTGGTGCGCCCGTCATCCGATGGCGCGCGCGACCGAGCGGCCGACGGTCGCGAGGAACGCCAGCGCGCGGACGTCGAGGCGCTCCCCGGCGCGCTCGACGGCGAGGGCGCCCCTCAGGCGCTGCGTCCCGAAGGGGACGGCCCCGCGGCTCGACTCGTCGTCGCAGTGCGTGTCCTCGCCGCTGTCGGCCTGATCGCGGGCGGCCGGCACGAAGACGAGGCGCCCCTCGCCGCGAGCGACCGCCCGCATCGCGAGCGCGTGGAGCGGGCCGACGGCCCCGGCGGCGGGACGGGCGGCCCGCGCCAGGAGGCGGCCCGATGCGTCCTCGACGAACGCCGCCGCGTGCGTGACGCGGAGGCGATCGGCGACGAGCGCGAGCACGCTCGCGAGCCCGCCGTCGAGGGAGACCCCCGAGACCGCTCGATGGGTCGCGAGCTCGAGCGCGTCGCGCTCGGCGGGGAGCGCCTTCTCGCCGTCGGCGAGGAGGTCGTCGAGGGCGACGCGGATGCCCTCCGGCCCGGGCAGGGGCGTGGTGCCGCCCGGAGTCGGCGCGTCGAAGCTCATGCGCTCGCACCCGACCTCGATCACGTCGCCCGCGCGGAGCGTGAACGCGCTCCCCGGCGTGAGCCGGAGGCCGTTCAGGTACGTCCCGTTCGCGCTCCCCATGTCCCGGAGGAGGTGCTGGCCGTGGACGAGCTCGATCGTGGCGTGCCACCGCGAGGTCCTCGTGTCGCGGATCACCAGGTCGCAGCGCGAGCCGCGCCCGATCGTGGCGCGCTCGCGGCCATCGAGCCGGAAGCGGCGCGGTCGCCCCGTCGCGTCCAGCCATGACAGCTGGGCGAGGAGCTCCGTCGCCGGCATCGGCTCGTCGACGCTCACGTGCGCGTGTCTCCCGGGTCGCTCGTGTCCTTGAGCGCCATGGTCTCGGCGATCCGCGCCGCGATCGTGGCGAGGAGCGCGAGGTCGGCGCGAGAGAGGCGCGGGCCGCCGTGCCGCTGGACGGCGAGGACGCCGCGCGCGCGCGTCCCGCCCAGGAGGGGCACGGCGGCCGACGTCGTCTGCGCCTGGACCCACGTCTCGGGCGCCTCGTTGGGGTCGATGGCGGCGAGACCCCGCACGATGTGGCCGCGCTGGTCCCGCCACGCGCGGAGGGCGACGGGGATGACGGCGCCGGCCGACTCGAAGCGCGGCAAGGCCGCGACCGCGCGGAGCTCGTGCCGCGCGTCCTCGCGGAAGAACGCGACGTGACGGACGTCGAGGCGCGCCGCGATGAGCGGGAGGGTCCGCTCGAGCCCCTTCGCCACCGCGACGCCGACGAACGCGCGGAGGAGCTCCGCGCCAAGGTCGGCGCGCGCCTCGACCGAGAGGACGGCGTCGCCGTCCTTCACGAGGTCGGCGAGGTCGTGGGTGACGCCCTCGCTGGACGAGCTCGGGGCCGTCACGGGCGTGCGGGGGTCGCCGGCCGCGACGTAGTGGATCCGCGCCGCGCCGATCTCGATCACGTCGCGGGCCCGGAGCGCGAACGCGTTCGCGCTGCCGAGACGCAGCCCGTTCAGGTAGGTGCCGTTCGAGCTCCCCTCGTCGCGGAGGAAGTGCGTGCCCTCGATGAGGTCGATCGTCGCGTGCCGCCGCGAGACGTGCGCATCGCGGAAGACGAGGTCGCACGTCGCGTCCCGCCCGATCGTCGTCCGGGCGCGGGTCTCGAGCTCGAGCATGCCGCGGTCGCCGCGCTCGTTCCGGTAGAGGAGCAGCATGGGCTGCTCGTCGAGCGCATCCGGACCGAGGAGCGGCGCCATGATCGACGCGGGGGAGTCGTCCTCGTCGCGGTTCACGCGGTCCTCGCGCTCGGAGCGGCGGGGGCCGGCTCGACGGCCGAGACCTCGATCGTCGCGGCCAGTCCGAGGCGGGTGTCCTCGGGGTTCCGGTCGCCCAGGGCGAGCGTCTGCGCGATCGCATCGCCCATGGCCGCGAGGGCGGCGAGCTCGACGCGGTCGAGGCGCTTCTCGTTGACGCGCTCGACCGCGAGCACCCCCAGCCGGACATCGCCGTCGCCGAACGGGACGGCGCCGCCGCTGTAGAGCGGCCGCACCGTCGTCTCGCGCAGCTGGCCGAGATCGGCTCCGCCGACGAAGCCGCGGATGAGGCGACCCTCGCCGCTCGTCCACGCGCGCTGGGCGATGCTCGCGAGGCCGCGCGACGCCTCGGCGGGCCGGCTCGCCATGGGCTGCAGGGCCTCGCCCAGCCCCCGCATGAAGACCGCGACGCCCTCGACGCCGAGGCGCCGGGCGACGACGTCGAGGCATCGCTCGAGCCCGACGATCGGCGAGACGCCGACGAACGCGCGCAGGAACTCCGCGCGCTCGGCGGCCGCGTCGGCCGACCGCGGCGCGCCGTCGCGGAGGAGATCGAGGAGCGGGAACGAGCCGTCCGAGAGCTCCGCGACCGCCTCGGGCGCGATCCGGTCGGGGACGGCGTCCGACGAGCAGAGGAAGCGCGTCGCGCCGATCTCGAGGACGTCCCCTTCCCGGAGCGCGCAGCCGGTCTGGGGCCGCAAACGCATGCCGTTCAGGAAGGTGCCGTTCGAGCTCTCCAGGTCCTGCACGAGGATCTGGCCCGCGACGTTCTCGAGGTACGCGTGCTGCCGCGAGACGCGGTCGTCCGCGAGCACGATGTCGCACTCCGAGGAGCGCCCGATCGTGACCTTCGCGCCGTTCAGGGGGAAGGCGCCGCGCGCCCCTCCCTCGCCATCGAAGAACAGCTTCATCCGGCCATCCCTCCCGCCTCGGGGCACCAGCTCGCCGCCTGGAACGAGCATGGGCCGCGCCAGGCCGGAACCGACGGCGCGTCACGAGATGCCGCGGCCGGTCGCCGCGGACGGTGGAACGTTACGTTCCTGCACCAGCAGGAATCTTGCTCTCAGCTGTCGCCGCCGGCGACGATCGAGCAGGATCGGTCGAGCGGCTCGGCGCGTCCGTAGACGGCCCGGACGAGACCGGTCACGTGACCGTGCGCGTCGAGGATCGGAGAGCCCGAGTCGCCGGGCTGGAGCCCCCACGGCCACGCGGTCTCGCCGCGCGAGGGCAGGTAGACGACGCCCGCGCCGACCTTCTCCGTGAGCTTGCCGATCCGCTCGGGCGGGAACGTGCCCTCGATGAGCTCGACGATCGCGATCCCGTCGTCGCCGGTCTCGGTGGCGCGCACGTTCCGCTTGACGACCCGGGCGCGGAGCCCGTCGACCTCGACCTCGTCGCTCCCCGTGACGACGTGACACACGGTGAGCACGGTCCTCGCGCCGACGATGACGCCGCGCCCGCGGCGCGTCGCCGTCTCGATGTCGACGCCGATCCCGATCGGGGTCGCGCACCCCGGAGCGAGGAGGAGGAGACCGAGGAGCGCGACGAGCCCGTACTTCAAGCGGCGACCCTGCCTTTCAGGGGGTGAGCGGCGCGTGGAGGCGCCGCGACGAGACCCCGCTCCTCGAGGACGGTGACGAGAGGCGCGAAGCGGAAGCGGTCGAGGAGCCGCTCGAGCTTCGAGAGCATGCGCGCGGTGCCGATGCCGTGGCGCAAGCGCTTCGGCCACGACACGCCCGCGTGAGGCGGCTGCGCCGCGTCGAGCTCCCAGGGGTGGAGGTAGACGACGGCGGGCGAGCCCGCCGCGTTCAGCTGTGCGATGCCCGCGGCGCAGAGACGCCACGGGAAGAGCCGGAGGTAGCCGCCGCCCGCGACGGGCAGGTTGCGCCCGAGCAAGCGGAGCGTCGCGGGCGGGGCCTCGACGATCGTCCGGCCCCAACCGGTCGCGACGAGGTGGGGCACGCGCGGCGCTCGCGGGTCTCCGTAGCGGTCGTGCCGGACCGGGAACAGGCTCGAGTCGTACTCGAAGCCGCGCTCCGCGAGGACCTCGAGCGCCCAGCGCGTCGTGGGGCCGACCGTGAAGCTCGGCGCGCGGTAGCCGCGAAGCGGCGTCCCCGTGAGGGGCTCGAGGACCGCCACCGAGCGCTCGAGGTCCGCCGCGAAGCTCTCGCGGTCCATGCGGGTGAGTAGCTCGTGGCCGTACCCGTGCGAGGCGACCTCGTGGCCGTCGCGGACGATCGCCTCGACGAGCCACGGCCGCCGCTCGGCGACCCAGCCGAGGACGAAGAACGTCGCGCGCACCGAGCGGGCGCGGAGGACCTCGAGGAGCCGCTCGACGGGGTCGTCGACCCGGCTCTCGAGCTCGTCCCACCGCTCGCGCGGGTACGCGGCGGCCAGGTTCTCGGCGTGGAAGTACTCCTCCACGTCGATCGTGAGGGCGTTCGTCGGCACGAGGTCGCTCCTGCTCCGGCTAGAAGGGCCGCGGGACGAAGGCGCCCGCCTGCGCACCCGAGGCCGCCACGCGCGTGAAGGCCGTGATCGGCGCGAGGGCCTGGTTCACCCAGCGCGAGAACATCGTCACGTAGCGCGGCTTCACGTAGATCACGTCGCCCGGCTGCAGGAACACGTCCTTCTGTCCGTCGGCGATCGTGAGCATCGAGTCCATGTCGTACTCGAAGATCTGCTTCGAGCCGGTCGGGTCGCGGATCAGGTAGAAGGAGTCGATGTTCGCGAACTCGTGGACGTAGCTCCCCGAGCGCTGGATCGCCTCGAGGAACGTGATCCCGTTGTGGTAGGGCACGCTCCCCGGCACGCGGACCTCGCCGACGACGTGGACCTGAGAGCTCCTGAGGTCGCGGAGCTCGACGACGACGATCGGGTCGCGGACGAACTCCTTGAGCTGGGTCGCGATCTTCTCGGCGCTCTCCTCGAGCGTGAGGCCGCCCACGGGGATGTTGCCCGCGAGCGGGAGCGCGATCCGGCCGTCCGGCGCGACGTTCGTGTCGGTCTGGAGCTCGGGCCGTCCCCACACGCTCACGCGGAGCGTGTCGTTCGAGCCGAGCCGGTAGCGGTAGCTCGGCCGGGAGCCGACCTCGGCCGCGCCGGGGCCGATGCACCCCGCGCAGGGGAGGACGGCGAGGGCGAGCCACAGAAACACTCGTGCGTTCACTTGTTCCCTTCCTCCGTGAGGCGCGCCCGGAGCTCCGGGACGAGCTCGTCCGCGAAGGCGCGGAACGAGGTCCAGGTGCGCTCGGGGTCTTCGCCGTTTCGTACGGGAGCGCTCAGGCGAACCAGGGCGCTCGGCACGTCGGGCGAGCGGAACCGCTCGACCGCCGCGCGCAGCTGTGACTGGACGTAGCTGGGCCCCAGCCAGGAGCCGGCGGCGTAGAAGTAGGCGATCATCTGCCGCTCGGGGCCGCGCACCAGCATGAAGCGCACCGCGCGCACGCCGCGGGCCAGCTCGAGCTCCTCGTGGTCCTCGACGAGGAAGCCGTTGCCGGGCGCGCACACCTCGGGCGGGTGAGCGACCTTGCGGTCGCCGCGGCTCGCGGCGACGTAGAGGTAGACCGGCTTCGACCCCTCGCGCACGTAGCGCCGATGAGTCAGATCGTTCGTGTCGAGGATCTTCCGGACGTATTCCTCGATCGGGAGCTCCGTCGCCGACCAGCTCCCGATCGCCGCGGGGATCCCGCGGGCGATCGGCGGCGCCGCCGAGTCGGGCTTCCGGTCGAGGAGGACCGTGGCGACGGCGCAGGGCACGAGCGCGGCCGCGAGCG
>CAZYLP010000463.1:277-7062 GCA_964648345.1 uncultured Planctomycetota bacterium | reverse complement strand
TTCTCCTCCTCGTTCGACGCCGAGGCGCAGTGACGCTGTGGCGCAGAGTAGTGGTCTTCCACCTCTCTGCGCCTCTGCGTCTCCGCGCCTCCGCGTTTCAGGACGCGAGGAGCGCTCCTCCACGCTCTGGAAGGTGCTCTCGGCGTTCTCTCATCGAGACTTACCGCTGACGCACCGCCTCTTGCAGGCTCACAAAACTCTTACATGAAGAAGACCTGGACCTCACCCACTGCTGTGCGCGTTCTCGCCCGTGGCAGCTAGACTTCCGGCGTTCGAAGGAAGGTCTCGGGAATGAAGACTCGCCTCGCCTTGATGGTGACTGCGCTCTCGCTCGGCGCGGTCAGCGCGCACGGCGGTGAAGCGAAGGACGAGACGGCCCCGGCTCCCGCCACTCAGGCGGCGTACAAGCCCGGCGCGTCCGACGCGCTCGCGAAGAAGATCGACGAGTACATCAACAAGAAGTGCGAGAAGGAGAAGGTCACCCAGAACGCGGTGGCCGAGGACGCGGAGTGGCTCCGACGCGTCTGGCTCGACATCTCGGGCGGAGCGCCCGACCCGAACGAGGTCATCCAGTTCCTCGGCGACTCCGATCCGGAGAAGCGCCGGAAGAAGATCGACCAGCTGCTCGCGACGGACGACTTCGCCCGCAACTGGGCGGAGTACTGGACCGACGTCATGGACGGCGAGGCGACGACCAAGAAGCGCGAGGACCAGATCAAGATCGCGTTCCGCAGCTGGTTCCAGGACCAGCTCGACAAGAACGTGGCCTTCGACGAGCTCACGAAGAAGGTGATCTCGGCCGAGGGGTACCTCCAGGACAACGGCGCCGTCGGATACCTCCTCAGCTACACGGACATGGGCAACCAGCCCGACCCGAAGACGCTCGCGTCCACGACGGCGCGCGTCTTCATGGGCCTCCAGATCGAGTGCGCCCAGTGCCACGACCACCCCTTCGCGGACTGGAAGCGCGACGAGTTCATGGAGCTCGCCGCGTTCTTCGCCCGCGCTCGCCGCGACCAGCAGAAGATCGAGCCGCCGCTCACGCGCAAGGAGCTCGAGAAGCTGCCCGAGGCCGAGCGCGAGAAGCTCGTCCGCGAGTTCAAGAAGAAGCAGCAACAGCAGCCCTACGGCGTGAAGGAGATGCCGAAGGGCGAGTTCTACGCCGAGGTCCAGACGGTCAAGAACCCGGGCGAGGGGAAGACTCAGCCCTCGACGCTCGGCGAGAAGCCGGCGAAGCCCGAGGACCCGAAGAAGGCGAAGAAGGAAGGGAAGAAGGAGGGGCGCCCCGCGGAGGGGAAGTACCTCGTCGTCCCGCAGTTCGCGATCGTGCCCGCGCTCAAGCTCTCCGGCACGGACGAGAAGACGAAGCTCCGCGAGACGCTCGCGAAGCTCATCGTGGACCCGAAGAACACGTACTACTCGAGGAACTTCGCGAACCGCGTCTGGGGCCGCATCACCGGCCGGCCGCTCGTCGCTCCGAGCGAGGACATGTCCGACCCGGGCGCGCCGCACGACCCGGTCCTCCTCGACCTCCTCGCGAAGGGCTTCCGTGATCTCAAGTGCGACCACCGCCAGTTCGTCCGCGCGATCTGCCTCTCGGACGCCTACGCGCGCAGCTCGCGGACGAGCGTGGACCACTCGGACCGCGAGGCGTACGCGCGCCTCGTCCGCGCGGAGCAGCTCTACGCGGTCGGCGTCGTCCGCCCGATCGACGCGCGGCCGCTCGCCCGCTCGATCATCTCGGCGATCACGCTCGGCGCGAAGTCGCTCGACGACGTGGCGGAGGGCCGCATGCAGCAGGGCCTCCTCAACCGCTTCGAGCGGCTCTTCGGCGAGTCGAACCTCGACCCCAAGAAGTACGAGGAGACGATCCCCCAGGCTCTCTTCCTGATCAACGGTCAGGGGACGAACCGCGGCGGCGGCCTCAACAACAAGGGCAAGGGCCGCGACGGCCCGGCCCTCACCGCCCCGCCGAGCGCGGCGATCGCGAACCTCCTCTCCAAGTACGACGATCCGCGCGAGCGGGTCACGCGGATCTACCTCGCGGCGCTCTGCCGTCCGCCGCGGAAGGCCGAGCTCGATGACGCTCTCGCCTTCGTCAAGGAGACGGGCGGTCAGGGCGACGTCTACGAGGACATCCTCTGGGCGCTCGTCAACTCCGCCGAGTTCCGGTTCAACCGCTAGCCAACTCAGGACACTGAGGGAGAACACATGTTCCAGAACGACAGCTTCAGTCGCCGGACCTTCGTCCGGTTCTCGCTCGGAGTGTCGGCGGCGGCCGCCTTCTATCCGTGGCGGAGCGCGCTCGCGGACGAGCCCGACTACAAGAAGAAGAACAAGAAGGGCGTCGACGTCGAGGACCGCGTCGGGAAGACGCTCTCGGGCGGCGGCCAGTGCAAGAGCGTCATCATGCTCTACATGGCGGGCGGCCCCTCCCACATCGACACGTGGGACCCGAAGCCCGGCCGCGAGACGGGCGGCCCCTTCAAGCAGGTCGAGGCCGCGCCGTACATGCAGATCTCGGAGCACCTCTCGACGGTCGCGAAGCAGGGGAAGCACCTCTGCATCCTCCGCTCGGTCAACTCCAAGGAAGGGAGCCACGACCGCGCGGCCTACTTCCTCAAGACCGGCTACCGTCCGCAGGGCCCGGTCGAGTTCCCCGGCCTCGGCGCGATCGTGTCGAAGGAGAAGAACCGGAAGGACCTCGACCTCCCGCAGAACGTGGCGATCGGCGGCAACGGCCCCGGCGGCGGGATCCTCGGCGCGAAGTTCACGCAGTTCCAGATCGGCGACGCCACGCGGCCCGTGGACAACATGAGCTTCGCACCCGGCGTCGACGCCGATCGCTTCGCGCGCCGCTCGAAGTTCCTGAAGCAGGTCGAGGGCCGCTTCAAGGAGGACCGCGACGGCGGCAAGCTCGCCGAGGCGCACCGCGAGGTCTACGAGAAGGCGGAGCGCCTCCTCACTTCTCCGCTCGCGAAGGTCTTCGACCTCTCGCAGGAGAAGGAGGAGGTGAGAAAGTCGTACGGCGAGGGCCGCTTCGGCCAGGGAGTGCTCATGGCGCGCCGCCTCGTCGAGGCGGGCGTCCCGTTCGTCGAGGTCACGCTCGGCGGCTGGGACACGCACCAGCAGAACTTCGAGAAGGTCCAGAAGCTCTCGGGCGAGCTCGACCCGGCCATGGGCTCGCTCATCCGCGAGCTCGACGAGCGCGGCCTCCTCGCCTCGACGATGGTCGTCTGCGGCGGCGAGTTCGGCCGCACGCCGCGGATCCGCGACGGCGGGCGCGACCACCACCCGCGCTGCTTCTCGGTCGTCATGGCGGGCGGCGGCATCCAGGGCGGGCGCGTCGTCGGAGCCTCCGACGAGAACGGCGAGATGCCCAAGGAGCGCCCGATCAACGTCTACGACATCCACGCCACGATCGCGCACTGCGCGGGCTACGACCCGAACAAGCAGAACGAGAGCCCGCTCGGCCGCCCGATCCGCGTCGTGGACCCGGCCGCCGGTCCGATCCAGGAAGCCGTCAGCGGGTAGGGACGCGTGCCACCGGCCGCGCGCCATCGCGTCCGCCGGCGGTCTTCACGAGACCCATCGCGGTTTCACGAGCACGGAGCGGTCGTGACTTAGGTCACGGCACGCTCCGCGCTCTTTGGGGGCTCGGGAAGGAATAGGGAAATGCGACGGTTCGCGATGCTCGCGACCCTCCTCGTGGGGGTCGCCGGGTGCGGTGGCGGTTCGTCTTCGAGGACCTCGCTCGGCGGCTCGATCGCGCCGGGCTCGACGTCGCCCGGGCTGCCGTCGGCGGCCGCGCCGTCCGCGCCCGCTCCGCCGCCTCCCGGTCTCTCCGACCGGTCGTGGCGCACCGTCTACACCCCCGCCTCCGCCGACGCGAGCGGAGCCTTCACGGCCGCGACCTTCGCGGGCGGCGCGGACCGCCTCACGCTCGCGCTCGCGGGCTCGAACGGCTCGAGGATCGACGAGCTCGGGACCGGCGGTGCGTCGACGCAGGCCCTCCTCGAGACCCAGGTGGCGGGCTTCGCGGCGACGAGCAACGCCGTCTTCGCGGCGACCGCGGGGCGCGTCCTCATGCGGGCGAACGGCGCCGCGAGCTTCGTCCCCGTCCTCGAGACGCCCGGCGTGAACGTCGCCGTCGCCGCGCTCGGCGACCGGGTCTTCGCGTTCTCCGCGGCGCCGGGCCAGAACGCGACGGTCTTCCGCCGCGGCCAGGACGGCCGCTTCTCGCCGTCCGTCGGCATCGAGCGGCTCCTCCCCCTCGTCGCGACGAGCTTCCAGGGCGAGGTCTGGGTCGGCGGCACCGACTCGGCGAACGGCCGCGCGCGGCTCCTCCGCGGCGCGGAGCGCTTCGCGGACGTCCCGACCGTGACGACCGGGCCCAACTTCCAGTCGGCCGTGACGGCGCTCGCCGCCCACGGCGAGTCGGTCTACGTCGCGATCGAGGACCGGGAGCCCCGGGCCGGGATCGCGTTCGGCGGCCACCTCGTCGAGGTCGCGGCCGACGGCCGCTCCTCGATCCTCGCGAACTGGAGCGGCGACGCGCCCTCCGCGCTCGCGTCGTTCGACGGGCGTCTGCACGTCGGCATGCGGAGCGGGAAGCTCCTCGTCCTCGTGAACTTCGGCTTCACGCAGGACTCGACGTTCCCCGCGAACGACGGCGTGACGCTCCTGTTCGCGAACGGCAGCCTCCACGCGGCGGTCAAGACGACGCGCGGGCCGCTCGTCCTCGGGCACACGACGCCGCCCGCGCCCGTGTCGGCGCCGACGCCCACGCCGCCGGTCTCTCCGACGCCGCCGGCTCCTCCGGCTCCGCCCGCGCCCCCGGCTCCGCCCGCTCCGCCGCCGCCTCCGGCTCCGCCCGCGCCGCCGACCGAGCCCGTGCCGCCGACGAAGCCGCGCGAGATCAAGGTCTCGGCGCTCGCCGTCACGCGCGTCTGCGACCAGGTCTTCGTGAAGATGGCGGGCGAGAACCTCGACACCGTCGCCTCGGTCGAGCTGGACGGCGTCGCCCTCCGCGACGTGAAGACGACCCAGCGGCTCCTCACGGGCCACGCCTTCGTGAAGGAGCTCGGCCGTCCGCTCACCCTCCTCCTCGTGAGTCAGTCGGGCCAGAGGCTCCTCCTCGTCGTCCGCTGTTAGCCTTGGCCCGCGGACTCGAGCCGGAGTGAAGGGAACTCGACGCGAACCGTGCGCAGAAGCTCGCACCGCTCGGGGTGCGACGGCTCGAAGAACTGGGCCAGGCACTCCTTCAAGCGAATCAGCAGCGCCTCCGGGACGGTGAACGGTGGCACGAAACCGAGGGCGTGCCACATGTCGAGCTCGGCCAGGATCTCGGACGTGAACTCGCGGACTTGCGTCCGATCGTTCACGAAGTCCGCGAAGCCCTTGAAGACGCTGCGCTCGTAGATCGAGTCCCACAGTTTGAAGTGAGTGGCCCAGAGCTCGGCGGGGGCCGCGATCTTGTCGGTCACGAGGGTGAGGTACTCCTCGACCCGGTCGAAGCGCGCGTCGGTCTCGGGCTCCTCGTCGAGGTCCTCGTGATCGCCGAGCACGGCGCGGAACAGGATCGCCATGTCGGGGATCCGGCAGAGCGTGCCTGGACGGCCGTTGTTCACCGGCCGGTATCGGTGCGCGATCCAATCGAAGATGTCGCGGAGGATCTCGACGAGCATCGCGACATCGAGCCTGCCGTGCTCGATGAGCGCCGGCAGCGCCGT
Source organism: uncultured Planctomycetota bacterium (assembly GCA_964648345.1). GTDB lineage: Bacteria > Planctomycetota > J058 > J058 > JACQDU01 > CAZYLP01. Next base: position 1,330 of record CAZYLP010000463.1, on the reverse strand, counting down.
CTCGATCAGCCCGACGCCTTCGCGCTGCTCGCTCGGATCCTCGAACGCCCAGGAGAGCATCTTGAAGTTCGCGCGGGTGTACACGCGCCCCTGGAACCGCACATAGTCGGCGCGACGATCCCAGGCGCGGATGATCGCCTCGGCCATTTCGGACACGATCGTCGCCGCCTTCGTCGCGCCGATCGGCTCGTGCGCGTTGAACCGAAGCATGCTGACCTCCATTGAGTGAGGGCGGGCGCCCGCCCCCGACGAGGGGGGCGGGCGCCCGCGTGGACGCTGGAAAAGGAGAAAGGGAGATGGAAGTGACGACTACGGCGTGAAGCGACGCGTCCCGTGGCCGTTCGACCCGTTGGAGCCGTTCGAGGCGCCGGTGCCGATCTTCATGCCGCTCCCGTCGATCCTGACCTCGGGCGTGCCCTCGGCCTTGAGCGCCGCGCGCTGCTTCTTGCCGAGCGTCCCACGCTTGGCGCGCGTGAGCTTGCCCTTGGCCGTGCGAAGGATGTTCTCCTCGACGGTGAGGGGCCGGCGACGCTTGTAGGGCTTGAAGCCGAACTTCGTCAGCTCCTCGGACTCGCGTCCGAAGTGCGCGACGAAGGCGGCCTCGAGCCCCGCCAGGAGCTCGTCCGCGCGGAGCTTGTGGTCCGGCTTGTCCTGCGTGAACTGCCGGATCACGGCGTGCGCCTCGCGGGCGGACTTCCAGGGCGCCCGCACGGACTCGATCTCCTGGAGGAGTGCGGTCCGGTCGAGCTTCTTGCCGTTCACGACGATCTCCTGCACCCCGGCGGGGAAGGAGGCCGTGACGCCGGTGAACGCGGTATTGAGCCGGAGCTCCGTCCCGCGGACAACGGCCTTGTCGTTCATGCCGACGACTTTCATGATGAACGCTGCCTTTCTTTCAAGAGTTGTTGAGGTTGGAAGAAGGAGTGGACGAGACCGGAGCCGGCGTCGGCTCCGGAGCCGGCGCCGCCGGCGAGCTGGAGATCCGCATGTCGCCGCTCGGCGAGATCTCGACCGTGGGCGTGCCCTCGGCCTTGATCGCCTCGCGCTGCTTCT
>CAZYLP010000463.1:0-267 GCA_964648345.1 uncultured Planctomycetota bacterium | reverse complement strand
TGCCGAGCGTCCCGCGCTTCTCGCGCGTGAGCGCCGACTTCGCCTTGCGGATCGCCTGGTCCTCGACGGAGGTCGGCTTGCGACGCCTGTAGGGCGTGAAGCCGAACTTCGTGAGCTGCTCGCTCTCGCGGCCGTAGTGAGCGACGAGCGCGGCCTCGAGCGCGGCGAGGAACTCCTCGGCCTCGGCCTCGATCTCGGCCTTCCGCTGGGCGAGCTCGCGGAGCACGGCCCGATACTCGCGGGCTCGCTTCCACGGCTCGACCTGCT
>CAZYLP010000462.1:5228-7075 GCA_964648345.1 uncultured Planctomycetota bacterium | reverse complement strand
GAGGCGAAGAGCGCGGCCGCCGTCACGCACCCGAACATCACGACCCTCTACACGTTCGGCGAGGCGAACGGCTGGCCTTACATGGTCTTCGAGTTCATGGCCGGAGGCTCGCTCGACGACCGCCTCAAGAAGAAGGGACCGATCCCCTGGCGCGAGGTCGTGAAGATCGGCGTCGACGTCGCGCGCGCCCTCGGTGCGATCCACGCGGCTGGCATGATCCACCGCGACCTCAAGCCCGCGAACATCCTCGTGGACGCGAGAGGCCTGGCGAAGCTCGGCGACTTCGGCCTCACCCGCAAGGAGGAGAAGGGCAACTCCCTCACGGGCGCAGGCGAGCTCATCGGTACGGCCGCCTACCTCTCGCCCGAGCAAGCGGGCGACGCGAAGGTGACTCACCGCGCCGACCTCTACTCGTTCGGGGCCACGCTCTACGCGCTCCTCACGGGCGCGCCGCCCTTCTCGGGCGACGGCCTCCAGGTGATCACGAAGCACCTCACGACGAAGCCCACGCCGCCCTCCGAGGAGGTGCCGGACCTCCCGAAGCCTCTCGAGAAGATCGTCCTCCGCCTCCTCGAGAAGGACCCGGCCGCTCGTGGCCCCGACGCCGAGGAGCTCGCGGAGGAGCTCGAGGAGCTCGCCGAGCGCCCGGCCCGGAAGTCGTCGAGCGGGAAGCACCCGAGCGTGACCACCGACACCGTGGTCGCAGGGAGCGGCCGCTACAAGAAGCCGCCCCCGAGCTCGAAGGCCCCGCTCCTCGTCGGCGGAGCCGTCGGCGTCGCGATCCTCGTCGTCCTCGGCATCGCGGTGTCCGGGAAGGGGCCGCCCCCTCCTCCTCCGCCCGAGCCGCCCGCGCCCCAGACTCCGACCGCGCCGCCCGTGCCCTCACTCCCCGCTCCCGAGATCGAGCTCGAGAAGCCGGTCGACGAGCACGTGCTCGAGGACGACGTGCTCGTCGTGAGCGGGAAGGTCAAGAACGCCGCGAAGGGCGACGTGGTCGTGGTGGACGGGCACACGGTCACCCTCGACGGGGACCGCTTCGAGCGGACGCTCACGAAACCGCCCCAAGAGCTCGTCGTGAAGGTCGTTCGCGGCGGGAAGCCGATCGCCACGCGGTCGAAGAGGCTCGCCGTGGACAAGCTCAAGCCCGAGCTGCGTGCGTTTCTCGATGGGCTCCCGGCCGACAAGCGCCCGAAGTGGCCGCTCCCCGACGGCGTCGAGTTCGATCGCATGGCGCCCGACGCGGAGGGGGGACGGCCGATCTACGTCTTCGCCCCCAAGGGCCGCAGCATCACGTTCGAGCTCGTCCACGTGCCTGCGGGGACGTTCACGATGGGCGCCGACCTCAGGTCGAACCCGTACGACAACCCGCCGCACCAGCACCTTGTCCCCCGCGGCTTCTTCATCGCGCGCACGGAGACGACGTGGGAGCAGTACCTGTACTACGTGAACGGTGTCGCGACCTCGAGACCCGTGAAGCCTGCCTGGCTCCGGGCCGCCGCCGACCATCACCCGGTCGTGAACGTCACCTGGGAGGACGCGAAGCGCTTCTGCCACTGGTTCAAGGTGTCGCTCCCCAACGAGGGACAGTGGGAGAAGGCCGCGCGCAGCGACGACAAGCGCGCCTTCCCGTGGGGCGGGATGCGGATGAGTGACTTCAAGCCGGGCCTCGCGAACCTGAGGGACAGGAGGCTCGGCGTCAAAGGGCTCGCGAGCGGGATGCAGGTCCTGGACGAGCCCACGTTCACGCTCCCCTTCGACAACGACGACTTCGACGAGACGGCGCCGGTCGGGTCCTTCCCGAAGGGCGCTTCGCCCTACGGCGCGCTCACGAGCGAGGGATCGTCCAA
>CAZYLP010000462.1:0-5218 GCA_964648345.1 uncultured Planctomycetota bacterium | reverse complement strand
CCGGCAACGTCTACGAGATGTGCGAGGACACGTACGACATGGACGCGTACCGGAACTGCGAGAACGGCGTTCACGCGACCGGGGACAACAAGAAGCGGATCATCCGCGGCGGTTCCTACAACCACCCCTGGGTGAACGCACACTGCGCGCTACGCCCAGGAGGCGGCATGAGCCTGGACACCTTCTCCGACAACACGGGGTTCCGCATCGTCATCAACGAGGAGAAGTGACCCTCCGCTGAGGATCGGCGCGCTCACGAGCGAGGGATCGTCCAACGCGACCTCGAGCTACTCCCCGAGCCCGATCGGCGGCCGCTCCTGCGACCCCGAGATCCCCGTCCGCACGCGCTTCCTCCAGGCATCGAGCACGCGCTGGCCGGACGCGGTCGCATAGCGCACGAGGTCGGGGACGACGACGTCCTCGAGGACGCGCTTCGTGGCGGCGGCGCTCTCGAAGCGGTCCGCCGGGTCCTTCGCGAGGAGGCGGCGGATGATCCCGGGGAGGTCGGCGGGCATGTGCCCGCGCTCGGGCGGGAGCTCGAGCGGCCGCGGGACCTCGCGGAGGTGCGCGACGATGAGCCCGCCCGGGCTCGCGGCGTTCGAGTAGGGGAACTCGCCCGTCAGCATCTCGTAGAGGACGAGCCCGAACGAGTAGAGGTCCGAGCGCGGGTCGGGCGGCGCCTCGCGGATCTCCTCGGGCGAGAGGTAGCGGGCGCTCTTCACGTGGATCCCCGTCGCGCTCCTCCGGACGTGCTCGGCGACGGGCGGCTTGCCGCCCTCCGCGAAGAAGAACGCGCGCGAGAGGTCGAAGATCTTGATCTCGCGCCGGTCGGGGAGCTCGCGCACGAAGAGCCGCTCGGGCTCGAGGGCGCGCGCGAGGATCCCCTTCGCGTGGAGCGTGGCGAGCCCCTCGAGGAGCTGGCGCGCGAGCGCGACGAGCTCCGGGACGGTGACGACGGCGCCGCGCTGGATGACCGCGCGGAGCGTCGGGCCGTCCGTCCACTCCTGCGCGACGTAGCCGAGGCCCTCCCAGGTGCCCGCGTCGAGGACGCGGAGGATGGACGCGTGTCTCACCGCGGCCGCGGCGCGCGCCTCGCGGCGGAGGCGCTCGGGGACCTGGCCCTTGCCTTCATCAGCCGAAGGCTCGAGCTCGGCGAGCTTGAGGAAGCACGGGACGGCGAGACCGGTGTGGATCGCGCGGTAGACCCACGCGGCGCTCGTCTGACCGAGGTAGCTCACCACGTGGTAGCGGCCGGCGACGCCCCTCGCGGCGACGAGGCCCGCCGGGTCGAGGCTCGCGCCGTTGTCCTGCGCCGCGCTCATGGCCCGGGGAATCTAGCACAAGGGCCGCCCGACCCCGGCTAGTCGCGGCGGAGCGGCACGACCTTCACGTGCGCGTAGAGGCCGTGAAACTGCGCCTCCTCCTCGCGCGCGAAGAGCTCGACCCGGTGCGTCGCGTCCTTCGCGCTCGGGTGGAGCTCGGCGCCGAGCCCGACGAACTCGAAGCGCGCGCCCGGGTGCGCGCGGAGCGCGGGCTCGATCGGCTCCGTCTCCCAGCCGGCGCGGCGGCCCGTCGCGACGGCGAGGACGAGGACGAGCGGCAGCGCGACGAGCGCCGCGCGCCGCGCGCGCGCGGCGGCCGCCGCGCCGTGCCCGGCGAGGGCGAGGAGGAGAGGCAGGAGCGCGAGCGCGAAGCGCGCGTGGAAGACGGGCTCGAGGACGAGGACGGCGAGGGCGATGAGGAGAGCGCAGCCGCCCGTCGCGGCCGCGAGCCGCCGCTCGCGCCACGCGCCCAGGGCCGCGAGGACGAGGAGCGGCGCGCCGAGGAGCGGCGGGAGCAGCCGCGCGTCGCCCGTCGCGAAGAGCGCGAAGGTGCTCGCCAGACCGTCGGGGCCGTTCGCGCCCGCGGTCCTGAGGCCGAAGCCCGCGACGTGGCGGAGCGTGGGCGCGTAGAGCAGGCCCGCGCCGAGCGTCCCGGCCCCGAGCGCGAGGAGCGTCCGCCGATCGCGCTCGACGGCGGCGAGGATCGTGAGCGCGGCGACGAGGGCGAGGAGCGAGAGGTGGGCGAGGAGGCCGGCGCCCACCGCCAGGGCGAGGAGCGCGGGGTGGCGCCGCTCGAGCGCGAGTCCGGCCACGAGCGGCGCGGCGAGGAGGAGCCCCGCGTAGCCGCGGACCTCCTGCGCGTACGCGACGTGGGCCGGATGCCAGGCGGCGAGGAGCATCGCCGCCGCGGCCGCTCCGTGGCTCGCGCGTCGTCGGACGAGCCAGCCCACCGCGAGCACGGAGAGCGCGGAGAGGACCACCGAGGGCGCGCGGAGGGCGCGCGGGTCCTCGGTCGCGAGGCGCACGGCCCACGCGAGCACGGAGGCGAGGGGGTGGTTGTTCGCCGCCCGCTGCCAGAAGAGAGCGTCCTTGAGCGAGTCGGTGAAGTTCCGGATCGTGAAGAGCTCGTCGTACCAGAGACCGCGCCCGAGCCCGGGGATGCGGACCACGACGGCGAGGAGCACGAGCCCCGGAAGGAGCAACCGGATCCGCTTCACGGCTAAAGCCTTGACCGGCGGAGCGCGCCGTGCAACGGTCATTCCGTGCCCGAGAACGCTCCCCGCTGGCAGCCCTTCTTCGACGCCTACAGGAGCGACCTCGTGCGCGGCGTCGAGTGGCTCCTCGTCGGGCGCCTCGCGGTCTTCCTCGGCTGTCTCACCATGCTCCTCGTCTACGAGGAGGGCGCCCCCCGGATCTTCCCCTCCGCGTACTTCGTCCTCGTCGCGGCATCGGCGATCGCGGTCGGTTACCTCGTCGCTTACCGGAAGCTCGTCTTCGACCTCGAGCAGTTCGTCCAGCTCCAGGTCGTGGCCGATGTCGCGATCGTCACCTGCATCGTCTACACGACGGGCTACAACGTCGGCTTCTGGATCCTCTACTTCGCGGCGATCCTGTCGGCGAGCCTCCTCGTCTCCGAGCGCGCCGGGATCGTCCTCGCGAGCGCCGCGACCGTCGCGCACGCGCTCGTCGCGCTCGTCTACCTCGTCTCGTGGCAGACCGGGTTGACGCCGCCCCTCCTCTCGCAGGAGCTCATCAAGAACGCGGACCTCCGCTGGGGCGCCTTCGCGACGAACGTCGTCCTCCCGGGCGCGGGCTTCCACTTCGTGGCCGTCCTCGCCGCGCTCCTCCCGTACCGCATGACGCGCGTGAGGATCCTGTACGACGAGATCCTCGACTCCATGCGCGAGGGGCTCGTCGCGATCGACAACGTCGGTAAGATCGTCTTCGTGAACCGAGAGGCGCGTCGTCTCCTCAACTGGGAGGGGGTCGGTCGCATGGTCGGCCGCCGCTTCCCGGAGCTGCTCCGCCGGCGCGAGGACCGCCGGATCCTCGAGCTCCTGACCTCGGAGGAGAACCTCCACGAGGAGGTCGAGCTCGAGATCCGCGGCCGCGGCGTCGTCGCCGTGGACGTGAAGACGGCCGTCCTCCGCGACCAGCGGCGCCGCGTCCGCGGCGTCATCGGGGTCTTCGCGGACGCGACGCTCCCGCGGCGCGTCGCCGAGGCCGAGACCCGCCTCGCCCGGCTCGAGGGCGTCGAGGAGATGGCGCTCGGCATCGCCCACGAGATCCGGAACCCTCTCGCCTCGATCCGCGGGGCCGTCCAGGAGCTCGTCCCCACGGGCGACGCGCGCTGGACCGACGACGACCGCAAGCTCGCCGAGATCGTCCGGCGCGAGAGCGACCGCCTCGACAAGATCGTCGGCGAGTTCCTCGCGTTCGCCCGCGCCCGGCCGCCCGAGCGGACGGCGCAGGACATGAACAAGATCGTCGAGGAGGTCGTGCTCCTCATCTCGACCCGCGACGACGCCAAGGACTTCGACGTGAAGGCGATCGTGGACCCGGCGCCGACGGTCGCGAACGTCGACGTGGGTCAGCTGAAGCAGGTCCTCCTCAACGTCGGGATCAACGCGCTCGAGGCCATGAAGAAGGGCGAGCCGCTCACCCCGGGCTCGCGCGCGCGCGTCGACGCGACGCCGTCCCAGCCGCCGACGCCGGGCTCCCGGCCGCGTCCGGTGCGGAGCCGGCTCCACTTCACGGTGCGGCGCTCCGAGCTCCCCGCGCGGAGCGAGCTCCCGGGCGGCGGCCGCCTCCTCGCCTCGCACCAGGGCGTCGAGATCACCGTCGACGACGACGGGCCGGGGATCCCGCCCGACCTCCGGGGCAAGGTGTTCCTGCCGTTCTTCACGACCAAGAAGACGGGCCTCGGGCTCGGCCTCGCGATCGCGCAGAAGATCGTGCGCGACCACGGCGGCGACGTCGCCTGCGAGGCGGCGCCCACGGGCGGCGCGCGGTTCCGGATCACGCTCCCGCTCCACGGCGACGTGCTCGCCCGGAACACGCCCGTGCCGCCCCTCCGCCGTCCGACCGCCGCCGAGATCCTGGGAGGCCAGGCATGACCCGCGTCCTCGTCGTCGACGACGAGAGGAGCCTCCTCGAGACGCTCGAGATCGTCCTCCGCCGCTCGGGGCACGAGGTCCTGACCTCGGACGACGAGGCGCAGGCCCTCGAGCTCTTCCGCGAGAAGCGACCCGACCTCGTCCTCCAGGACGTGCGCATGGGCGGGATCGGCGGCCTCGAGCTGCTGAAGCGCTTCAAGTCGATCGCGCCCTCGGTGCCCGTGATCGTCATGACGGCCTACTCTACGTGGGAGAACGCGGTGAACGCGATGCGGCTCGGCGCCTACGACTTCGTGAAGAAGCCGTTCGACAACGACCAGATCCGCGAGACGATCGCGCGCGCCGTCGCGCAGCGCGCCCAGTTCGAGGCGCAGAAGGACCAGCGCCCGGCGGGGCAGGCCGAGATCCTCGGGAACAGCGACTCGATCCGCGAGATCCACGACGTCCTGAAGCGCGTCGCGCCCACCGACTCGACGATCCTCGTCTCGGGCGAGTCCGGAACGGGGAAGGAGCTCGTCGCGCGCGCGCTCCACTACCTCTCGCTCCGCGCCGCGGGGCCCTTCGTCTCGGTCAACTGCGGCGCCTTCCCGGAGACGCTCCTCGAGAGCGAGCTCTTCGGCCACGTGAAGGGCTCCTTCTCGGGCGCGCACGCCGACAAGAAGGGCCTCCTCGAGGTCGCCGACAAGGGCACGTTCTTCCTCGACGAGATCGGCGAGACGCCGCCCGAGACCCAGGTCAAGCTCCTGCGCGTCATCGAGGAGCGGCGGTTCTACCCGGTCG
>CAZYLP010000461.1:0-7075 GCA_964648345.1 uncultured Planctomycetota bacterium | reverse complement strand
TACTTCGCGAAGGGGACGACGAACGTCCGCTACCAGTTCCTCGTGAAGGACGGCGAGACGGTCACGGGCTTCGGCAAGAAGGGCGCGTCGTCCAAGCAGAAGGGCAAGGAGGCGGGCCGCTGGGACGTGGCGATCGCGCACGCAGCGCGGTTCGAGACACCGGAGTGGACCCGCGACGCGGTCTTCTACCAGATCTTCGTGGACCGCTTCATGAACGGCGACAAGGCGAACGACCCGAAGAAGCCGAGGCGCCCCGAGGGGAAGGCCTGGGGGATCGACGACGGCTACCTCGAGGAGTGGGGCCAGGAGCCGGCGCACTTCAACTTCTTCGGCGGCGACTTGAAGGGCGTCGAGCAGAAGCTCGACTACTTGAAGTCGCTCGGAGTGAACGCGCTCTACCTGAACCCCGTCTTCACGGCGAACTCGAACCACAAGTACGACTGCGCCGACTTCGAGTCGATCGACCCCGCGTTCGGCACGCAGAAGGACTACGAGCAGCTCGTCGCCGCCTGCGAGAGCCGCGGCATGCGCGTGATCCTCGACGCCGTGTTCAACCACACGGGCGACGGGCACTACATGTTCCAGGACTGCGTGAAGAACGGCCCGCGCTCGAAGTGGTGGAAGTGGTACTTCTTCGAGGCGGACAAGGTCTCGACGCAGCCCAAGCCGAATTACAAGTGCTGGTGGGGCTTCGGCACCCTGCCGCAGCTCAACACGAAGAACCCGGACGTCGTGAATCACCTCCTCCACGTCGGCGAGAAGTGGCTGAAGGAGGGGAGCGCCGGGTGGCGCCTCGACGTCCCGAACGAGGTCGAGGCGGTGAACCCGGACTTCTGGCCCGAGTTCCGGCGCCGCGTGAAGAAGGCGAAGCCCGACGCCTACATCGTGGGCGAGATCTGGACGGACGCGCGCGAGTACCTCAGGGGCGACCGCTTCGACGCCGTCATGAACTACCCCTTCCGCTCCGCGGCCCTCGAGTTCCTCGCGAAGGGCGACGTGGACGCGAAGAAGTTCGGCGAGCTCCTCGGCCAGCAGCTCGCGACGTACCCCGAGCCCGTCCTCCGCGTGCAGTTCAACCTCCTCGGCAGCCACGACACCGAGCGCGTCCTCCACGTCGCGAAGGACGCGCGGCGAGTCCGCCTCTGCCAGACCTTCCAGTTCGCCTACCTCGGGCCGCCCGTCGTCTACTACGGCGACGAGGTCGGCGTCTCGGGCGGCAAGGACCCCGAGTGCCGCCGCACCATGCCGTGGGACGAGGCGAAGCAGGACCAGGAGACGCGCGCCCACGTCGAGCGGCTCGGGAAGGCCCGCGCGAAGGAGCCCGCGCTCCGGCGCGGCACCGTCCGCACGGTCCACGCGGAGGGTAAGGTCTTCGCGTTCGTACGCGACGCGGAGCCGGGCGAGACCGGGCGGAGCGTCCTCTGTGTCCTGAACGCGGGCGACGCGACGGCGACCGTGGACCTCAAGGTGACCGGGACCAAGGCACACGACCTCCTCGTCGACGGCCGCATGCTCGAGGCGTCCGGGGGCGCGCTCCACTTGGAGCTCGCGTCGCTCTCGGGATCGCTCTTCGCGCTCGAGTAGAGCCCTGCGTCCGGCGGCGAGACATGGCGCGCCGGACCGCGCTTCGCAGGCTAGACGTGCTCGGAGGACGACCGTGAGCTCACCGAAACGCGTGCTCGTGGTCGAGGACGACCTCTCGACGCGCGAGGTCCTCGCCGAGGCGCTCCGCGCCCTCGGCTACTCCGTCGTCGAGGCCGCCTCCGCGAAGCAGGCGGGCGAGGTATCGGACTTCGACATCGCGCTCCTCGACCTCCACCTCTCCGACGGCTCCGGGCTCGCGGCGCTCAAGGCATGGCGCGAGCGCGGCGTCGACGCGCCCGTGCTCATCATCACGGCCGACCGCGCCGCGGAGATGATCGACCGCGCCCTCGTCTCGCTCGACGCCTGGGACTACCTGCCGAAGCCGTTCGACCTCGACGCCCTCGAGGCGACCGTCCAGGACGCGCTCGCCCGTGCTGGCGAGCGTCGCTCCATCGAGAAGCGGCTGGCGGGTTAACGCCAATTTAGCGATACGGCTAAATTTCCCCTTGATGTTCGTTTAGCCATCAGGCTAAATGCTCCTCAATGAAGTCACGGGGTGAGACCGAGCTCGACGACCTCGAGCGGGTCTTCGGCGCGCTCGCTCACGCGACGCGCCGGCACATCCTGATCGTGCTTCGCTTCCGCGGCGGCCGCATGACCGCGGGAGACATCGTCGCGCGCTTCCACTGCTCGTGGCCCACGATCACGCGCCACCTCGGCGTGCTCGAGGAGGCCGGCCTCGTCTCCTGCGAGGAGTCGGGCCGGCAGCGCACGTACGTCCTCCAAGCCGAGCGCCTGCGGAAGGTCGCGGGCGAGTGGCTCCACTGGTTCGACCCCAACCCCGATGAGAAAGAAGGAGAGTAGCCCCATGGGCGACAAGCACGATGAACACCTCCACGCCGGCGACGAGCCGATCGTCGCGTTCGCGCTCTACAAGCCGAAGCCCGGGAAGGCGAACGAGCTCGAGGCCCTCGTCGCGAAGCACATCCCGACGCTCCGCTCGCTCGAGCTCGTGACGGACCGCACGCCGGTGCTCGTCCGGTCGACGGACGGGACGCTCATCGAGGTCTTCGAGTGGAAGTCGGGCTCGGCGATCGGCCGCGCGCACCAGCACCCGAAGCTCGCCCAGGTCTGGGAGGCGATGGGCGCGATCGCCGAGTTCCCCCCGCTCTCCGCGCTCCCCGAGGCGAACGGCCGTTTCCCGGGCTTCGCGCCGGTGAACCTGGGCGCGAAGGAGAAGGTCTCGTGAAGCCGGAGATCGTCTTCGCCGCCTACCGCCCGAAGAAGGGGAAGGAGAAGGAGCTCGAGGCGCTCGTCGCGCGGCACACGCCGACGCTGCGCGACCTCGAGCTCGTCACCGAGCGAAAGCCGATCGTCTGTCGCGCGAAGGACGGGACGATCATCGAGGTCTTCGAGTGGCGGAGCATGGACGCGGCCCGCAAGGCGCACGAGCTCCCCGCCGTCGCCGCGATCTGGGAGGCGATGGCGGTCGTCGCCGACTTCGCGAAGCTCGACAGCCTCGACGAGTCGCACGGCGAGTTCCCCCACTTCGCACCCGTTGACGCGTGAGGAACGCAGGAGCGCGCGCAGACGTGCTGTAAAATCCTCGCTCCCCGATGACCCCGAGCGAGGAGCAAGAGAGCTCGAGCATCCGCCCGCTCCTCGCGCACGCCGCGAGGCACTGGCGTCGCTACCTCCTCGGGTTCGTGTCGCTCGCGGCGGTCAACTTCATCAACTCGATCGTCCTCACGAAGCTCCTCGGCCGCCCCTTCGCGGCGCTCGAGCGCGGCGAGAGGCCGGAGCCGATCTACTTCTTCCTGATCGGGGCCGCTTACGTCGCGATCACCGTCGCGCAGATGGGCCTGCGCTACCTCTGGCGCTACGCCTTCATGGGTGGCGCCCAGCAGATCGCCTTCGAGATCCGGCGCGACTTCTTCGAGAAGACGCAGCGGCTCCCGATCGCGTTCTTCGACCGCGCCAAGACGGGGGACCTCATGAGCCGGGCGACGAACGACCTCGAGCAGGTCACGTCGGCGCTCGGCATGGGCGCGCTCATGGTCTTCGACTGCGCCTGCTACTTCGTCCTCGTGCCGGCGTTCCTCCTCAGCATCTCGCCGCGCCTCACGCTGGTCCTGTTCGTCTGCGTCTGCCCGCTGCCTTACGCGTTCTACAAGGCCGGGCAGATCGTCCACCGGCGCTCCAAGGTCGTGCAGGACCTCTTCGGCAAGCTCTCGGCGCGGCTCCAGGAGAACTTCTCCGGGATCCGCGTCGTCCAGGCGTTCGCCCAGGAGGACCGCGAGGTCGAGCGCCTCGACCAGATCGGGGGCGCGTACCGCGAGGCCGCGCTCGCCGAGGCGCGCGTGCGCGCCTTCTCGAACCCGCTCTGGGAGTGGTTCTTCGACGGGGCCTTCGCGATCGTCCTCGCGTTCGGCGCGTGGCACGTCCTCGAGGGCGGCCTCAAGGTCTCCGACCTCGTCATGTTCACGCGCGCGCTCGACCACCTGATCTGGCCCATGATGGCGCTCGGCTGGCTCATGAACATCTTCCAGCGAGCCGCCGCGGCGCACGGCCGCATCGACTTCATCCTGAAGCAGGCCGAGGACCCGGCCTTCCGCGACGACCGCCCCGCGGCCGGGCCGCTCCGCGGCGGCGTCGAGGCGCGCGGGCTCACCTTCACGTACCCGCTGGCGAAGCACGCGTCCCTCGAAGAAGTGAGCTTCTCCGTGCCCGCGGGGTCGTTCGTCGCGATCGTCGGTCCGGTCGGCTCGGGGAAGTCCACGCTCCTCTCGCTCCTCGCGCGCCTCTACGATCCGCCGCGCGGGCAGCTCCTCCTCGACGGCCAGGACCTCCTCGACGTCCCGACGAAGGCGCTCCGCGAAGCCGTCGCGCTCGTCCCCCAGGACACCTTTCTCTTCTCGGCGACGATCGAGGAGAACGTGAAGCTCGGCCTCCACGGGCGGCTCGACCGCGCCGCCGTCGAGCGCGCGACGCGCGCGGCCCAGGTGGACTCTGAGATCCGCTCGGTGCCCGGGGGCTACGGCGCGCTCCTCGGGGAGCGCGGCGTCAACCTCTCGGGCGGCCAGCGGCAGCGCGTCGCGATCGCGCGCGCTCTCGTGCGCACGCCGCGCCTCCTCCTCCTCGACGACGCGCTCTCCGCGGTCGACACGGCCACCGAGACGGCGATCGATCACGAGATCCGCGCCATGGCGTCGAACGGCGGACCACCTCCCACGCGGTTCGTCGCGACGCACCGCCTCGCCGCGGCGCGCGCGGCCGACCTCGTCCTCGTCCTCGACAAGGGGCGCCTCGTCGAGAAGGGCACGCACCGCGAGCTCGTCGCGAAGGGCGGCCTCTACGCGCGGCTCGCGCGCCGCGACGCGCTCGAGGAGGCGGTCGCCAGTGCCTGACGGATCCTTCGAGCTCGCCGCGGACGACGACGCGGACCTCCGGCCGGTCGACCTCTCCGTCCTGAAGAAGCTCCTGCCTTACGTCCGCCCCTACCGCGCGCTCCTCGGCGCCGCGGTCGCGTGCGTCCTCGTTCGAACGCTCGCCGGGCTCGCCGGTCCCAAGCTCCAGGGCCTGGTCCTCGACGCCGCGACTGCCAGGGAGAGGGACCGTGCGTTCGTGCTCGCGGCCGCGCTCATCGGAGCGCAGTCGGTGCTCTTCCTCGCGAGCTGGGTCCAGAACCTCCAGCTCGCCAAGCTCGGGCAGTGGATCCTGTTCGACCTCCGCCACGACCTGTTCAGCCACGTCGAGCGCTGCTCGCCGGCGTTCTTCCAGCGGTGGCCCGTGGGGCGCCTCGTCTCGCGCGTCGCGAACGACGTCGAGTCGCTCTCCGAGCTGTTCTCCTCCGTGCTCACGACGCTCGTGGGCGACGTGGCGACCGTGATCGGCGTCTCGATCGTGCTCATGGTCACGGACTGGCGGCTCGGTCTCGTCGGCCTCTCCGCGCTCCCTCTCCTCATCGCGATCGCCTGGGGCTTCAGGACTCCGGTCCGCAAGTCTCACCGCGAGAACCGGCGGCGCCTCGCGCGGCTCGCCGCCTTCCTCAACGAGAGGATCACGGGCGCACGCGTCGTCCGTGCCTTCGCGGCCGAGGAAGAGGACCGCGGCCGCTTCCGCCCGGTCAACGAGCACGTCCTCGCCGGCTACCGGCGCTCGATCCACCTCGACGGGATCTTCAACCCGGGGATCTACGCGGCGAGCGGCCTCGCGGTCGCGGGCCTCCTCTGGAAGGGCGGCATCGACCTCGAGAGCCACCGGATCACGCCGGGCCGTCTCCTCGAGTTCCTCGGCTACGTGACCTGGCTCTACGCGCCGATCCGCGACATCGCCGAGAAGTACACGTTCATCCAGAAGGCCATGGCCTCGGCCGAGCGGATCGTCGAGCTCATGGGCACACCCGACGACGTCCCGGACCCCGCCACGCCCGAGACGCTGCCCGCGAAGATCCAGGGGAAGCTCGAGCTCGACGACGTGGTCTTCGAGTACGTGAAGGACGCGCCCCCGGCCCTCGACCACGTCTCCCTGACCGTGAACCCGGGCGAGACGCTCGCGATCGTCGGCGCCACGGGCGCCGGCAAGTCCACGATCGCGAACCTCGTCGCGCGCTTCTGGGACCCCGTGAGCGGGGCCGTCCGCCTCGACGGCATCGACGTCCGCAAGCTCAGGAAGCGCGACCTCCGCCGCCACGTCGCGCTCGTCCTCCAGGACGTCTTCCTGTTCGCGGGGACGATCGAGGAGAACATCGCGCTCATGCCCTCCCCGCTCGCGCCCGCCGACCGAGCCCGCGTCGAGGCGGCCGCGAAGGCGGTCGCGGCCCACGAGATCATCGAGCGGCTCGGCGGCTACGGAGCGCCCGTCGAGGAGCGCGGCGCGACGCTCTCGCAGGGCGAGCGCCAGCTGATCTCCTTCGCGCGCGCGCTCGCGCAGGACCCGAGCGTCCTCCTCCTCGACGAGGCGACCTCGTCGCTCGACCCGGACACCGAGGCGCGCCTCCAGGCCGGCGTGAAGGCGCTCACGAAGGGCCGCACGGCGATCGTCATCGCCCACCGCCTGTCGACGGTGCGGGCTCTGGATCGGATCCTCGTGTTCGATCAGGGGCGTATCGTGGAGGACGGACCGCACGTCGAGCTCATGCGCCGGGCGGGTGGTCGCTACCGGCACCTCTTCGAGCGCCAGATGGGCGATCTTCGCGGCGCCGCCGAGTAAGCAAAAAAAGGCCCCGGTCGAAACCGACCGGGGCCTTGGCGCGACCGCGCTCTAGTGCACGGTATCTTCCATGGTGCCGAAGCGGCCCTGCTCGAAATCGAGCATGGCCTTCTTGATCTCGCCGACCGTGTTCATCACGAACGGACCGTGTGCCACCACCTGCTCGTTGATCGGCTCACCCGAGAGAACGAGCACGGTGACGTCGTTGTCGGCCTCGAGCGTGATGTCGCCGCCCGTCCGATCGAACGTCACGAGCTGCGCGCTCCGCACCACCTCCTCG
>CAZYLP010000460.1:0-7105 GCA_964648345.1 uncultured Planctomycetota bacterium | reverse complement strand
CGATCCTGTCGCCGTCGCGAAGGAGCTCGACGACGGGCTCGTGGGCGGCGAGGTGGACGCCGCGCTTCGCGCAGCCCTGGATGAGCGCCTTGAGGAGCCGCGGGTTCCGGATCTGCGCTATGTCCGGCTCGTAGAGGGCGCCGCGCGCGTCCGTCGCGATCGCGCTCCCGAACGAGCTCACGCTCGCGAGGCGCTCCGTGGGCAGCGAGCGGTCCTGGCGGAACTTCGCGGCGCGCTCGACGTCGTGGTCGTCCACGGGGTCCACGGCCAGGCGCAGGAGACCGGTGCGGCGGAGCTCGATCGACACCTGCGTCGCATCGAGCAGCTCCTCGGCGAGCGCGGGGTAGAGCTCGGTGCTCGCGGTCACGAGACGGGTGAGCGCGTTCGGGTACGCGTACGGGTGGACGGGCGAGAGGATCCCGCCGCCCGCCCAGGACGCCTCCTTGCCCATCTCGCCGGCATCGATCACGACGACCGAGCGGCCGCCCGTGGCGAGTCTGAACGCGGAGGCCAGGCCGATGGCCCCTCCGCCCACGACCACCACGTCGTACGTGTTCGCGCTCACGCGCGAGAGGTTAACCTCTCGGGGAGGAGAGGTGCGTGGAAGACCGCAGGAGCCGGGCTCTCGCCGACTACGAGCGCCTCGTCGCCGAGGCGACCCGCGAGGCGAAGGAGCGGCAGGCTCGCTTCGAGACTCCGTCGGGGATCGAGCGGAAGCGTCTCTACACGGGCGCGGACACGCGCGACGAGATGGACGCGCTCGGGGTCCCCGGCGCCGCGCCGTACACGCGCGGCGTGCAGGCGACGATGTACCGCGGCCGCCACTGGACGATGCGCCAGTACGCGGGCTTCGGCTCGCCCGCCGAGACGAACGGACGGTTCAAGCGGCTCCTCGAGGAGGGCCAGACGGGGCTCTCCGTGGCCTTCGACCTCCCGACGCAGATCGGCTACGACTCGGACGACGCCGTCGCGCTCGGCGAGGTCGGCAAGGTCGGCGTGCCGATCTCGTCGATCCACGACATGGAGGAGCTCCTCGCCGACCTCCCGCTCGACAAGGTCAGCATCTCGATGACGATCAACTCGAGCGCGATCGTCCTCCTCGCTTACCTCGTCGCCGTCGCGAAGCGGCGCGGGCTCGACCCCGCGAAGCTCTCGGGGACGACGCAGAACGACATCCTGAAGGAGTACATCGCGCGCGGGACGTTCCGCTTCCCGATCGGCCCCTCGATGCGGCTCGTGACCGACACGTTCCGCTACTCCGCGAGGAACCTCCCGAAGTGGAACCCGATCTCGATCTCCGGGTACCACATGCGCGAGGCGGGGGCGACGGCCGTCCAGGAGCTCGCGTTCACCTTCGCGGACGCGGTCGCCTACGTGCAGGCCGCCAAGGAGGCCGGCCTCGCGCCCGACGCCTTCATGCCGCGGCTCTCGTTCTTCTTCGCGTGTCACTCGGACCTCCTCGAGGAGGTCGCCAAGTTCCGCGCCGCGCGCCGCCTCTGGGCGAAGGTCGCCTCGGAGACGCTCGGCGCGAAGGACGAGCGCTCGCGGCGCTGCCGCTTCCACGTCCAGACGGGCGGCGTGACGCTCACGGCGCGTCAGCCCGACGTGAACGTCGTGCGCGTCGCGCTCCAGGCGCTCGCCTCCGTGCTCGGAGGGTGCCAGTCGCTCCACACGAACTCGAGGGACGAGGCGCTCTCGCTGCCGACGGAGGACTCCGCGGTCCTCGCGCTCCGCACGCAGCAGGTGATCGCGTTCGAGACGGGAGTCGCCGACACGGTGGACCCGCTCGGCGGGAGTTATGCCGTCGAGTCGCTGACCGACGAGCTCGAGAAGAAGGCCGCGGAGCTCATGGACAAGGTCGCCGCCCAGGGCGGCATGGTCCGCGCGATCGAGCTCGGCTTCCCGCAGGAGACGATCCGCCGCGCGGCCTACGAGCACCAGAAGCGCGTCGAGACCGGCGAGCGCGTGATCGTCGGCGTCAACCGCTTCACGCAGAAGGACGAGGCGAAGCCCGCTCTCTTCCGGGTGGACGAGCGCGCCCAGGCGGAGAGGGTCCGCGCGCTCGCCGAGCTGCGCCGGCGCCGGGATGCCACCAAGGCGAAGAAGCTCCTCGCGGACCTCGAGGCGGCCGCGCGCGCCCCCGGCTCTCCGCTCGTCGAGCCGATCGTCGCGGCCGTCGAGGGCGAGTGCACGACGGGCGAGGTCATGGGGACGCTCGCTCGAGTCTTCGGCGAGTACGAGGACGCAGACGCCTACTGACATGGCGGACATACCGGAGATCTGGCGCGACTGGTTCACGGTGCCGCCCTCGCCCGCCGGGAGAGGGATCCGGCGCTGCGCCGAGGGGCATCTCGTCCGCTCGCTGCCGGCGCCGTGCCCGGTGTGCGGCGGCCTCACCGTCGGACGCGCGCTCGACCGCGTCTACACGGGCGAGGACGAGATCGCCGCGGGAGACGTCGCCCGGCGCGAGGTGATGCGCGGGAAGTTCGTCATCCTCGCCGGCGCCGTCTGGGCGCTCGCCGGTCTCCGCGTCCTCTACTGGCTCGTCTTCAACGGAGCGCTCAGCGCGCTCTTCGCGCTCGTGTCGAGCGTCATCATCGCGCTCGTCTTCCAGGCGCTCATCGCCACGGTCATCCGCGCGATCCTCTCCGCGATCGCCGGACGCGCGACGCACGGGGCTCACGTGAGCGACCTCCACGCGAAGCTCGACGACTTCGCGGACCGGATCATGGACCCGTTCCTCGCCCGGAACGGAATCGGAGAGAACGGACGGATCCACGTGGCACCCGAGGAGCTCGCGCTCCTCGAGCAGGCCTTCGCGCACGAGGAGCTCGTGCCGCGTCACGGGTCGATCCCCGCGCTCCTCGCGGCGGCCGCTCTCCGCCGGGACCTGCGGCGTTTCCGCGAGCGTCTCGTCGCCGCGGAGGCGGGCGACTGGTTCCTCGCCTACGCGCGGATCGCGCCCGACGAGAAGCTCATCCCGTTCCTCGAGGAGGTCCTCTTCGAGGAGGGGCTCGACCCGGCGGGCGCGGCCGAGCAGGTCCAGCAGCGGCGCTCGGGGAAGAAGCTCGAGACGTTCCTCACCGACCTCGAGCAGCGGCGCGGGTCGGATCCGGTCGTCGTCACGATCGACGCGCTCGATGGGCTCGACGCGGGGAGCTTCGAGTCGCTCGTCCAGATGATGCTCGAGAGCGAGGGCTACGCGCGCCGCGGGCTCGCGCTCGAGCGTCACGGCGAGAAGCTGCTCCTCCACGCGCGGCCGTCGATCGAGCCGCTCGACACGCCCGTCGTCCAGGGCACCCTCGTCGAGAAGGCCGAGGTCGGCTGCGAGCACGCCCTCATCGCCACGAACGCGACGTTCACCGACGCCGCGCGGGCGCTCGCTCGCGGGAACAAGATCGAGCTCGTGGACCGCAAGGCGCTCGAGGTCCGGCTCGAGGCGTTCAACAAGGCGCCGAAGGACTACGCGCGCCTCGCGACGCTCCTCAAGCCGAGGCGCGCGTGATCAGACGAGCGGCAGCGAGGCGCGGTGCATGAAGACGCTCGACCTCGCGCGCGCGGGGGTGCTCGGCGTCCTCAACGTCACGCCCGACTCCTTCTCGGACGGCGGCAAGTTCGCCACGCTCGACGCGCAGCTCGCGCGCGCCTTCGCGATCGCGGAGGAGGGCGCGGTCGCGCTCGACGTGGGCGGCGAGTCCACGCGTCCGCGCGGACCGTACGGCGAGGGAGCGGCCGTCGTCTCGCTCGACGAGGAGCGGCGGCGTGTCCTCCCGCTCCTCGAGGCCCTCGAGAAGCGGAGCTATCCGATCGCGGTCTCCGTGGACACGCGCAAGGCCGCGGTCGCCCACGACGCGCTCGCGCGCGGAGCATCCATCATCAATGACGTCTCGGGGCTCGACGACGAGGGCATGGCCGAGGCGATCGACGCCGCGGGCGCGACGGCGATCGTCATGCACATGAAGGGGACGCCCGAGACCATGCAGGAGGACCCGCGCTACGACGACGTCGTGCGCGAGGTCGAGGAGTTCTTGCGCGCTCGTCGTGCCCGCGTGAAGAAGGCCCTCGTCGATCCGGGGATCGGCTTCGGGAAGAGCGCGGAGCACAACTGGGCGCTCCTCCGCGGGACGGAGCGACTCGCGGCGATCGCGCCGGTCTGCATCGGAGTCTCGCGGAAGGGGTTCCTCGGGAAGCTCCTCGGCGGACGACCCGTCGAGGAGCGCGTCGGCGCCGGCCTCGGCGTCGCGCTCGCGACGGTCGCGAAGGGCGCGCGGCTCATCCGCACGCACGACGTCCGCGTGACGGTGGACGCCCTCCGAGCGTTCGAGGAGGCGCGGTCGTAGCGTGACCCGGCTCGGCATCTACGTCGTCGAGGACGAGATCGGCCATGGCGGGATGGGCGTGGTCCTCCGTGCTCGCGCGCCCGATGGGAGCCTCGTGGCGATCAAGATCCTCCGCGGGCTCAGGGGAGACGCTCTCCCGCGGTTCGAGCGCGAGCGGCGCCTGATCGGGTCCTTCACAGCACGGGACGGCTTCGTCCCGCTCCTCGATTCGGGGACGTCACCCCGCGGTCCCTACATCGTCATGCCGCTGCTCACGGGGGGCACGCTTCGCGCTCGCCTCGACGCCGGTCCGCTCGCCGTGGACGAGGCCGTGCGCCTCGGCCGTTCGCTCGCCCGCGCCCTCGGGCGCGCTCACGAGCGGGGGATCGTCCACCGTGACGTGAAGCCCGAGAACGTCCTGTTCACACAGGAGGGCGAGCCCCTCGTCGCGGACCTCGGCCTCGCGAAGCACTTCGACCGGGACGCACCCGGCGCGAGCCGGAGCGTCGCGCTCACGGATCACGGGACGATGCGCGGGACCGCGAGCTACATGGCCCCCGAACAGGCCGCCGATGCCGCCTCCGCCGGGCCGAGGGCCGACGTGTTCTCGCTCGGGGTCGTCCTCTACGAGTGCCTCGCGGGGCGGCACCCGTTCCGCGGGGCGAACCTCATCGAGACGCTGGGGGCGATCACGACAGGGCATCACGAGGCTCTCGCGAGCGCGAGACCCGACACGCCCGCGTGGCTCGTCGATGCGATCGAGAAAGCGCTCGCCCTGGATCCGGCGAGCCGGTTCTCGGATTGCCTCGCGTTCGAACGGGCTCTCGGTGCTCGGAAGGCGAGCGGACCGAAGCGGCGATCCTGGGCGCTCCGCGCCGGAGTCGCCGTGGTGGGTGCACTCGCCCTCGTCGGGGTCGCGTGGACCTCCCGCGTGCGTCCGCGCGCGGCAGCGACCGTGGTGCCGTCGCGTGTCTCGCCCGTCGCGTCCTCCGGCGCTGCCGCGCCGTCGGGGAGGCGAGACGCCCGGGGCGAGGCCCTCCGCAGCGTGGAGCGCGCCGCCCTGCTGTGGCGGGCGGGCGACCGCGACGGCGCGATCGCCGGACTGTCGGCGGCGATCGAGCTCGACCCGACGTTCGCCGCCGCCTGGGATTCCCGGGGCTCGCTGCGGCTCGAGATGCGCGACTGGAAGGGCGCGATCGCGGACAGTACGAGGGCGATCGAGCTCGATGGAACGGTCGCGGCCTTCTGGGTGAACCGCGCCGGGTCGAGGCTCAACATGGGCGACGCCGAAGGCGCGCTCGCGGACAGCGCGCGGGCGATCGAGCTCGATCCGAAGCTGGCCCACGCGTGGGCGAACCTCGGCGGGGCGAGGGCCGGCCTCCAGGACTGGACGGGTGCGCTCGTGGCCTGCGACCGGGCGATCGAGCTGGATCCGAGCGTGGAGTACGCCTGGACCAGCCGGGGCACCGCGAAGTGGGGGCGCGGAGACTGGGACGGCGCGATCGCGGACTGCACGAGGGCGATCGAGCTCGGCGCGACCAGCGTCGCGCCGTGGTCCACTCGTGGGGCCGCGAAGCTGGAGAAGCGCGACCTCGTCGGCGCGATCGCGGACTGCACGCGGGCGATCGAGCTCGACCCGACGAGAGCGTTCGGCTGGAGGACCCGGAGCATCGCCCGAGCAAGGCAGGGCGATCTCGCCGGTGCGATCGACGACGGCACGCGCGCGATCGAGCTGGACCCGAGCCGGCCGCTCAACTGGACCAACCGCGGCGCCTCCAGGCAGCAGAGGGGAGACCTCGACGGCGCGATCGCCGACTACACGGAAGCCCTCGAACGGGACCCGGGCTCGACGCTCGCGCGGTTCAACCGCGGCTGGGCGAAGTCGCAGAAGGGTGACCGGGACGGTGCGATCGCCGACTTCGAGCGGTACCTGGAGCTCGCGCCCGACGACCCGCACACGGCTCGGCCCGAGCTCGAGAGGCTCAGAGGGGCGGTCCGTTGAGGCCGTCGCGACGGCTCAACTCTCCCCGACGTCATAGGTTCCGTTCGTACACTAATAACGCGTCGCGCAATTTTCGCCCATCGGTTGCGAAAGGCCGTTTCAGCCACCAAGATACCGCCATGACCGCCCGCGTCGTGCGGGCAGATACGGGGTGATGAAATGGGCGGCGCCGTCAATCGCTACCGCGCGGACCTCCGCGACTTCAAGTTCGTCCTCTTCGAGCAGTTCAAGCTCGGGGAGATCCTCTCGAAGCCGCCCTTCGACGCGTGGGGGCCCGACGAGGTCGATTCCATCATCAAGGAGGGTTACCGCTTCGCGTGCGAGGTGTCCGGTCCCTTGATGGCGACCGCGGACCGCGAGGGATGCCGGCTCGAGGGCGGGAAGGTGAAGACACCTCACGGATTCCACGAGGCCTGGGGCCGTCTCTACGAGGGCGGCTTCAAGGCCATCGCCGCTCCGCCCGAGCACGGCGGCGCCGGCTCGCCGACCGCGGTGCACGCGCTCATCGAGGAGATGCTCTCGGGCAGCAACACGGCCTTCAACATGTACCCCGGGCTCGCGTTCGGCGCGGCCGAGCTCATCGCCGAGACCGGCACGGACGCGCAGAAGCACAAGTACGTCGAGAAGATGCTGACGGGCAAGTGGGGCGGCACCATGTGCCTCACCGAGGCTCACGCGGGCTCGGACGTGGGCGCGACCAAGGCGACCGCGAAGAAGCTCCCGAGCGGCAACTACTCCGTGAAGGGGACGAAGGTCTTCATCTCCGGCGGCGACCACGACCTCG
>CAZYLP010000459.1:6103-7109 GCA_964648345.1 uncultured Planctomycetota bacterium | reverse complement strand
ATCTCGTCGCCGCGCAGCCCCTGCGGATAACCGAGGCCGTCGTAGCGCTCCTGGTGATGCAAGACGACGTCGCGCGCGCCGGCGAGGAAGTCGATGCCCTCGAGGAGCCGGTAGCCGAGCTCGGCGTGCTCCTTCATTTCGATCCACTCCTCGTCGGTGAGCTTGCCGGGCTTCAAGAGGATGGAGTCGCGCACGCCGATCTTGCCGATGTCGTGGAGGAGCGCGCCGCGCTCGACGTCGATGAGCGCTTGACCCTCGATGCCCATGCGCTCGGCGACCAGCGCCGCGTAGGAGGCGACGCGGCGCGAGTGGTTCTGCGTCTCGGTGTCGCGCAGATCGAGCGCGTTGATGAGGCCGTTGAGCACGTCCATGGTGCGCTTGTGGACGACCTTTTCGAGGTTCAGGTTGAGCGTCTCCAGCTCCTCGTTGCGCCCCTGGATGAGGTCGGCGAGGCGCTCGTTCTCGCGCTTCAGGCGCCAGTACTCGAGCGCCTGGTGGATCGACGTGCGCAGATCTTCGTTGTTCCATGGCTTGCCGATGAAGCGGTAGACCTTGCCGCGGTTGATGGCCTCGACCGCGGCGTCGAAGTCGCACATGCCGGTGATGAGGATGCGCAGGCTGTCGGGCGACGTCTGCCGCGAGCGCTCCAGGAACTCGATGCCGTCGAGGACCGGCATGCGGTAGTCG
Organism: uncultured Planctomycetota bacterium; assembly: GCA_964648345.1. Taxonomy (GTDB): domain Bacteria; phylum Planctomycetota; class J058; order J058; family JACQDU01; genus CAZYLP01. The sequence continues at coordinate 6,422 of CAZYLP010000459.1, read as the reverse complement.
CTGGCGATGACGTGGAACTGCTTCTTCTGCGCGAGCTCGAGGGCGAGCTCGGCGTCGTGCGTCGTGGTGACGTTGAAGGAGTCGTGCTTGAAGACCCGCTGGAACGCGGAGAGCAGGTTCACTTCGTCGTCGACGTAGAGGACGTTGAACTCGGACTGCTGCATGGAAGCAGGATCTCCTTGGCGGGCCCCCGCGCTCCCATCGCCCGCGAGCGAGGGCGATCCTAACACCAGGCGCAGATCGCAGGTAGGGTCGCGCTGGCGCGGCGCGGCGCGGCGCGCGCCGCGTCGCGCTCGCGGTGGCGCCGGCGCGGGCTTGC
>CAZYLP010000459.1:1013-6093 GCA_964648345.1 uncultured Planctomycetota bacterium | reverse complement strand
AGGGCGCAGGTAGGGTCGCGCTGGCGCGGCGCGCGCCGTGTCGCGCTCGCGGCGGCGCGGGCTTGCCGCACGCGCGCGCGCCGCGATATATCCGCCGCCCATGGAGATCGTGGTCAACGGCGAGGCACGCGTCGTCAAGGAGGGCGCGACGGTCGCGGCGCTCCTCGCGGAGCTGTCGCTCTCGCCGCAGAGCGTCGCCGTCGAGGTCGATCTCGAGATCGTGCCGCGCGCGCGCTACGGGGAGACGCCGCTCCGCGAGGGAGCGAGCGTCGAGATCGTCACCTTCGTGGGCGGAGGTTGAAGCACATGTCGCAAGAGGCAGGGATGGCGCACGACGCGCCGCTGGTCATCGCGGGGCGCGAGTTCCGCTCGCGGCTCTTCGTCGGCACCGGCAAGTACCGCTCCAACGAGGAGGCGATGCGCTGCATCGAGGCGTCGGGCGCGGAGATGATCACCGTCGCGGTACGGCGCGTGAAGCTCGATCGCAACGACCCCGACTCGGTGCTGCACTACATCGATCCCAAGAGGTACCAGCTCCTCCCCAACACGGCCGGCTGCTACACCGCCGACGAGGCCATCCGCACGGCGCGCCTCGCGCGCGAGGTGGGGATGAGCGAGTGGCTGAAGCTCGAGGTCATCGGCGATCAGCGCACGCTCTTCCCCGACAACGAGGCGACGCTCCTCGCGGCGAAGCAGCTCGTCGGCGAGGGCTTCAAGGTGCTCCCCTACACGACCGACGATCCGATCATGGCGCGCAAGCTCGAAGACGTCGGCTGCGTGGCCGTGATGCCGCTGGCCGCGCCCATCGGCTCCGGCCTCGGCATCCGCAACCCTTACAACATCCGCATCATCCTCGAGCAGGCGAAGGTCCCCGTGATCGTGGATGCCGGCGTCGGGACGGCGAGCGACGTCGCGGTCGCCTTCGAGCTCGGGGCGCACGGCGTCCTCATGAACACGGGCGTCGCGGGCGCGAAGGACCCGGTCGCCATGGCCGAGGCGGTCAAGCACGCCGCGATCGCGGGCCGGCTCGCCGCGGGCGCGGGGCGGATCCCGAGGAAGCTCCACGCGAGCGCCTCGACGACGAGCGAGGGCATGATCGCGCCCGCCCGGCGCGCGTGAGTGGTGACGTAGAGCGCTTCTTCCTGGCCGTGCTCTTCGCGGCCGCGCTCTTCCTCACGTTCGTGAAGGCCGGCGAGCGGCCGAAGCCTGGAGCGCCGCGCGAGGACGCGCTCTCGAGCCAGGTCGAGACGATGAAGCAGCTCCCGGAGGGGGCGCCCTTCACGAAGGCGCTCGGGGCGTGGATCGCGGTCTCGTTCGGCGTCTCCGGCTTCGTGGCCGTCCGGCTGCGGCGGCGTCTCGCGCGGAAGGAGACGTTCGACGACGTCCTCCGCGAGCCTCCGCCGTGGACGGTCGTGCACTTCACGCTCGTCTTCGTCCTCTTCCTCGTCGGGCAGCAGGCGATCGTCGGTCCGTTCCGGCCGCTGATCGTGCTCGACGACGGGCGCCGCATCGAGATCGCCGCCCCGGTGGCGTCGGTCTCCTTCGGGACGCAGATCCGCGTGCCGGGAGCGACGGGCGAGAGCGCCGCGATCGTGCACAGCGGCGACGAGCTCGTGTTCCGCGTGCCCCCGGTCCACGACTCGGCTCCGCCCGTCTTCCTGAATGGCGAGCGATTCCGAGCGGGCGTCGCCTCCGCGCGTGTTCTCCGCCGGGGCGATCGCTTCGACGTGGGAGGTGTCCGCGGCACGTTCGAGGCGCCGAGCCCGGTCGTCTCGCTCGCGGCGCTCGGGGCGAGCAACCTGCTCGCGCCGCTCCTCGTGCTGCTCGCGGTCTGGGCGTCGGGCGGCCGCCCCTCCGACCTTGGTCTCCGGAGCTTCACGCTCGGTGAGCTCGGCCGGGGCATCACGGCCTACTTCGCGATGATCCCCGTCGCCCTCCTCACGATGATCCTCGCCTCGCTCCTGTGCAGGGCGCTCGGGGTCCCCATGCAGGAGCACCCACTCCTGCGCGATCTGGCCCGCGAGCCCGACGGAGGTGCGGTCGTGATGCTGCTCCTCGTGGCGGGACTCATCGCCCCGATCTGCGAGGAGATCCTCTTCCGTGGGTTCTTGCTCCGCGCGCTGCGCCGGCCGATCCCATCACGGGTCGGCGCGATCCTCGTCTCGAGCTTCTTCTTCGCGTCCGTTCACTCGGGCCTGTCGAGCCTCCTCCCGATCTTCTGGGTCGGCTCCGTGTTCGCGCTCTTGTTCACGACTTCGAAGCGTGGCTCGTTGCTCCCGGCGATCGTCTGCCACGCCCTCTTCAACGCCGTGAACATCGCGCTCCAGTGGGGTCTGGTCCGGTCCGCCTGACCCGGCAACTCCCTTTTCTGTTTCCTTTCGCCGCGCGCCACGCGCGCCCCAATCGTTGCAGATCCGCCCCCTGCAACAGGATTCGCGTCCTTGTGCGATGGGCACTTGGGCGCCCGCGTCGGTTGGAACGCCCGTTGTTGGTGTCCCGGGCGAGAAGACGAGCAGCGGAGCGGTCCACGAGGGATAGGTGATGAGCATCTGGGACCTTCGGCGACACTTCCCCCACATGGTCGAGGATCGGACCCCCGAGGTCGCCTACGACCTCTCGCGGTGGCTCACCGAGGAGCCGCGCGCTGCTTCGTTCGAAGCGGACTGGCTCGTCGCGGCATTCGCGGCGGCTCCGGGTCCGACTCTGAGCGGCAAATCCTTCCGGCCACGCTCCTTCTGAGCTTGCTCGCCAGCCCCTTTTTGTCGGATACTCGGGGCGAATGGCGGAAGACCTCCTCTCGTCGGCACGAGAGACCGTAACGGCCTTCGTTCAGGCGGCGCGCTGCTGCGCGAAGTACCCGCAGGCGCATCCGCGCCGCGGAGAGACCTTCGAGTTCTTCGCCATCCGCGCGACCAACCACAGCGACCGCTGGGGCGAGCTTCGCCTCGAGGCGATGCCTCCCAAGTCCCTCGGAGTCATGGGGAACCCCGTCCACGAGGACGGAGCGCCGGACACGCCGACCGTGGGCCACGCGCTCGTTTCGTGTGGGGTGCGCGCCCTCAGTCTTCGCCCGAAAGCGCCGCGCGACGAGCTCCAGCAGCTCGTCGAGGTCTTCGGGAAGCTCGCGTGGAAGAACACGGACGAGGACATCGTCAGCGCGCTCTGGCGCCTGGGCCTCAAGTCCGTGCAGCTCGAAGCGGACGACGACGTCGATCGAAACGACGCGCAGACCGCCGCCGAGACCGTCGCGGTCCAGGAGCGCATCGAGGACGCCCGCGCGAAGGCGCGCTCGCTCACGGGCGATCTCGCGGGCGCGCCGCCGGTCTCGCGCGACAAGGTCACCGACGAGCCCCTCCCGCCGCCGGCGGAGGACGTGAAGTCGCAGCTCGGCCTGAGCGACCTCTACCTGCGCTCGTTCGACGTCACGCGGACCGCTCTCTGGCGCGCGGACGGCCCGATCCCGGGCGAGCTCGCATCGAAGGTGTTCATCGAGCTCATCCGGCGGGTGCTCGTCGGAGGAGACCTCCCCTCGGCGGCCGACTTCCTCGATCGCGCCGACCCCGAGGAGGCGCCGGCCCAGGCGATCAAGGTCGCGGAGAAGCTCTCGCCGGCGCTCGCGGTCGAGATCGTGCGATGGGTGCCGCACCTGTACGCCAAGCTCGTCCCGCTCGGCGAGGACGCGGCGCTCAACCTCGCCCTCCGCTGCCTCGGGCACCTCGACACGGCGGGCGTGCAGACGGTGGCGGCCGCGTACGGCGACACGCCGGCCGCAGGACGGCGGCCCATGCGCCGCCTCCTCTCCGCGCGCGGCGCCGAGGCCCTCGAGGGGATCGTCCGCATCGCCGACCACAAGAACCTCGAGGTCGCGAAGGACGGGCTCGCCATGCTCGCCGTCACGCCGCTCGAGGCGGCGCGCAAGGCGATCGAGAAGTTCGTCCACGACCCGACCATGCCGCGCGACCGCCTCGAGCTCGCCCGCGGCGCGCTCCAGCACCACCAGCAGCTCGCGCCGAAGCAGTCGAAGACGAGCGTCTCGGCCGTCTCGCAGCAGCTCTGCGCGAACCTCCGCGACCCGTCGCGCGAGACCCGGCTCGCCGCCGCGCGCTCGCTGGCGAAGATGGGCCCGGACGCGACGGCCTTCAAGGCGATCGAGTCGCTCGTCACGCTCCCCGGCTTCCCCCAGGCCGACGAGGAGGAGCAGCGCGCGCTCATCGACGCGCTCGCCGGCTCGGGCGGCGATGCGGCGATCAAGGTCCTCGACACCGTGGCCATGCGGACGCTCGGTCTCCCGACGAGCCGCCTCTGCCGGCAGGTCGCCGACGGTCTCAAGAAGGCTCGCGGGGCGAAGGCATGAGCGAGAACCTCGACCAGACCTACGTCGGCAAGACGCCCGCGGGTCCGAAGGACGAGCGGGAGTTCCTCCTCCGCCTCGCGATCGCGCTCAACAAGTCGCGCGTCACTCAGGACCTCGACGAGAAGGACGTGACCTACGCGGTCGCCGACGTCCTCGACCGCGCGAACTACATGCTCGAGACCTCGGTGGACGTCACGGTCCTCGCCGGCGCCGAGGGGACGTTCGTGAACGGGCGGAGCTACGACCTCCGCGGCGAGCACGGCGACCTCGCGGACGAGCTCCAGCAGGGGTTCGCCGCCCGCGGGCTCGCGGGCTTCACGGTCGGCGGCGTCCTCGACCAGGCGGAGGTCCGCGCGCTCCTCTCGGCGTGGCGCCTCGCGCCGTCGGGCGCGCCCAAGGCCGCGCTCGCGCGCTTCAAGGAGGTCCTCACGAACGAGCGCGCCGGGCAGGGGCTCCCCGAGCCGGGGCCGCTCGAGCTCGTCACGCTCCCGGCCGACGGGCGCCTCCCGGTCCCGGCGACCGCGCTCCAGCCCGTGCGGCTCGAGCTCGACGACGACGACGCGCCGCCCCCCGCGGTCGAGGAGGATGCGCCCGTCGGGGCGCGCGCCGCGCTCGCCCAGCTCGCCCAGACCTCGCGGAAGGACGGGCCGTCGGCTCCCGATGAGGACGAGCCCAAGTCGGCGAGCCGCACGCTCGTCAAGAAGTCGGGCGACGTGATCGCGCGGC
>CAZYLP010000459.1:0-1003 GCA_964648345.1 uncultured Planctomycetota bacterium | reverse complement strand
GAAGCCCCGTGGCCCGAGCGCCGCCGGCCCCAGTTCGTCCTGGCTCGCGAAGGGCGATTCGGTCGCGCGGAAACCCGGCTCGTCCTGGGTCGGCAAGAGCGGCGACTCCCACGTCCCCGGGAAGACGTGGCTCGAGGAGGGCGGCGACGACGGGAGCACCAGCGACGCCGACATCGCGGCCGAGTACCAGCAGGCCTTCCAGCAGATCGCCGATGCGCCGCCCGCGGCCCCCGCGGCCGAGGAGCGCGCCCAGGAGAAGCCCGCGCCGGCCCCGGACCCGGCACCGGCCGCGGCGGTCGTGCCGGCGAGCGCTCCTCCGGGCGGCGACACCGTCGTCGGCCAGAAGAGCGTCGGTCCCTTCGAGGAGCGCGAGCTCCTCGTGCGCCTGGGCATGGCGCTCCGGAAGGCCAAGGTCCACGAGGAGACGGACCGCGCCCTCTCGGACGCGATCGCGGACCTCCTCGACCGGGCGAACTTCGTGCTGACCTCGGGCGGCGACATCGCGATCGTCGCGGGGGCCGAGGGCGTCTTCCTGAACGAGCACAGGTTCGACCTCGCGAAGGCGAGCCCCGAGGCGGCCCGCGAGCTCGTCGAGGGCCTGCCGGCGCGCGGCCTCGCGGGCTTCAAGATCTCGGGCTTCCTCGAGCCGACGGATGTCAAGCCGCTCCTCGCCGCGTGGAAGGTCGCGCCCTCGGGCTCGCCCAAGTCGTCGCTCACGCGGTTCCGCGAGGTGCTCGAGGGCGAGCGCGCGGGCTACGGGCTCCCCGAGAAGGGGCCGCTCGGGCCGCTCGCGCTCCCCGCGAACGGGAAGCTCCCCGGCATCGAGGGCGCGCGCGCCGCGATCGAGCAGGCCGAGGCGGCCGCGGCGGCCGCGGCCGCCGCCGCGCCGGCGCCCGCGCCGAAGGCCGTCCCGACGCCGACCGGCACGACGAAGGCGCCGCCGCGGCCCTCCGAGACCGGCGAGCTCAAGCGCGCGCCCAAGCTCGCGCCGCAGCCCGCGTCG
>CAZYLP010000458.1:0-7114 GCA_964648345.1 uncultured Planctomycetota bacterium | reverse complement strand
CGAGCGCGGAGACGCCGCCGTAGATGTCGGGCGTCCACGTCGGGAGCCCCTCGCCGCGCGCGAGCGACGATGCGATGAGCCTGTCGCGCGGGTGCTCGAAGGCCGTGAGGTCTCCGACGTAGATCGTGCGGCCCCCGACGATCGCGGGGCCGAGGAAGATCACCGCGAGCGCGACGAGGACGAGCGGAGCCACGGCGCGAGTCGAGGCCATGGCGCGAGATCGTAGGAAAAACGCGCGGCCCCTGAACACACCGTGTGTTCAGGGGCCGCTCTTCGACCCGTCGGAGGGAGGGGTAGGGGCGGGGGGAAGTTCTTCCCTCCGCAGGTCGCTGTCCATGAGGGACGCGAGCCTCTAGAGCGACGGCCGTACCCGGAGCGCGGACGGGTGTAAGTGCTTGTCTTGCTGCCCCGTTTACTCCCGATTGGGCGATCGCCGGAGTGGGTCCGGCAAAAATGGGTCGGGCATGTCACCCAACCTTACCGACAAATGCAGCGCGGGCGCCCCGGAGGGCGCCCGCGTGCGAGTGAGAACTTCTCTCTTGGAGAAGACCCTTAGTTCGAGCCGCCTTCGTCGTCCTGGAGGACGCCGAGGTAGCCACCGATCGACGGGGTCGTCTGAGCGAGAGCGACGTTGGCCGTGGTGATCTGGTCACCGTTCGGCGTGAGGCGGATCGTGTGACCGTCAACGCAGACCACGAGCATGCAGTCCTTGTGGTTGCCGATCGAGTTGTCCTTGTGCTTGGCGCCGCCCTGGGTGCCGGTGCCGCCGTCGTCCGTCGTCGAGAGGATGCGGGCCTTGTCGCCGGCGACGAGGTTCGTCGACTGCGAGTTGGTCGTCAGGCCGCGCTTCGTCCAGCCGTAGGAGAGGTCGAGCATCTGGCCGAGGGGCTGGTCGCCGGCTCCGCCCGAGTTGTAGATCGGCGACTCGGTCAGCGACGACTGGACGTTGCCGCCCGTCCAGAAGAAGTTGCGGATGTCCTGCTTCGCCTGCGGCTCGAGAGGCTTGAACTGGTCAGGCGACGAGGGGCAGATGAAGGACTCCGGGTTGTCGTTGTAGTTGTAGAACGCGAGCGCGCGGTTCATGCGCGCGCCGATGTCGGTGTCGAACCCGCCGTCGAGCCTCGAGATCGTGGTCTTGTGCGGGAAGAACCGCTTGTCGTCCGAGTACTGGATCGCGGCCATGCCGATCTGCTTCAGGTTGTTGCCGCACTTCGTCTGGTTGGCCTTCTCCTTCGCCTTGAGGAGGGCCGGCATGAGCAGCGTCGCGAGGATGCCGATGATCGCGATCACGACCAGCAGCTCGATGAGCGTGAAGCCCTTGTTACGGGGACGAATCATGTGACTTTTTCCTCCTGATCCATTGTTGACCGAAGACACGTGACCCCGTCCGCGGTTCAGCGAGCAGGCAGAATTCCGGGTGTGACCCCAAGTCCTCTGCCGGTGACACGTTGGTGACGACGAAGTGACCCGCGCTCAGAACACAATGGATAGAAGGAATAAGATGCCGAGCCCGGACGCCCCTGCCGCCAGCTTCGAAAGAAGCCAATCGAAGCTCAACGTGCCCCGCGTTCCCTCGTACGGAGCGGGGGAAGTATGGCAGCGGCGGAGCGCCCGAGTCAAGTCGGCCGTCCTTTTACCGAACAGCCCGTTTGCCATCACGTTGACGGGCCTCGGTGGTCTACCTAGAATGGCCCCCTCGCGCGCCAGGGCCGTTCGACCGAACCAGGGGGGCAGCGGATGAGTTGGCTGACGAGTTCACCGGCGAAGATCGCTTGCGGTCTCGCTCTCACGCTCCTCATCGCGGCGCCCGCGCGCGCGGAGAAGTGCAAGTTCGGTCCCGTCGAGGGCCCGCTCGCGCACGACCGCGACGACGCGGACCCGCCGCTCAAGTGCAAGAAGTGCGAAGAGATCGCGTCCGACATCACTCAGCAGGACCCGAACGTCTGGACGCTCGACTTCAAGTACGGCCACCCGAAGCGCTGCGAGATCAAGCGCGAGGTCGGGTCGACCGAGGTCTACTGGTACATCTACTACGAGGTTACCAACAAGGACAAGCTCGAGCGGCCCTGCTTCATCGACGTGACGGCCGAGTCCGACAAGGGCAAGAACCGCCACACGTACCACGACTCGATCCTCCCCGAGGTCAAGGAGGAGCTGCGGAAGCGGCTCGGCTTCAAGCAGGACGAGATCCTCTACACGTCGGAGGAGCTCTGCCACATCGGGACCACGGCGAACGAGCTCCCGAACAAGGACAACCCCGAGTCGGGCAAGCCCGAGCCGGGGAAGGCGATCCTGCCCAAGGTGAACCGGAACAAGGAGAGCGGGATCTACGAGGGAGCCAACGCCAAGGTCGGCTACCTCATGATCAAGCCCGGCGAGACGAAGCGGTGCGCCGCGGTCTTCGCCAAGCTCGACACCGAGTTCGACGTCCTCACGATCTACTTCCACGGGCTCTGCAACACGACGACGAGCGTGATGAAGACGGACAAGCCCGACAGCCTCAACCCCGAGGCGTCGCCCGTCGCCGTCGCGTCCGAGGGCGAGCTGCGGCTCGTGAACGACGGCAAGATGCAGGAGCCCGAGGCGAACAAGCGCAAGGTCGTCGAGCGCGTCTTCACGCTCGAGTACTCGTGCCTCGGCGACGAGTTCGCCAAGACCTCGCGCTCGACGATCGTGAACGCGGAGCAGCGGCTCCGCCCGAAGAACCTCGAGAAGGACGAGACGAAGCCCGCCGTCTACCACGACGTGGGCATCTTCGGCACCGAGATCGTCGAGCCGGAGGACGCGACGCTCGAGGGCAAGAAGACGGCGCCTTACACCTTCCTCGGCCGGAAGTGGATCCAGACCGAGAAGGTGATCAGGAGCGATCTCAGATAAGTGGACGATCGCCAGCAAGCGTTCCTCACGGGACTGACGAAGGAGGACCGGCTCCTGGTCGCGATCCGCGACGAGCTCTACGAGGGTTCCTGGGAGGAGCTCCTCGCCGACCTCGAGGCGCGGAAGACGAGGAAGCCGTTCGTCGTCAAGCTGGCGAACCGGATCGAGGAAGATTTGACGCGCGTTGAAAAGCTCCGTGCCTTCGAGCGGGAGCACGCCGTGGACCTGAGAGCGCTGCTCGCAGGGCCCGGCGGAAGTGAGGAGGTCGGTCGAGTCTCATGAAGATCACGAAGTCTCTGCTCTGCGTGGCCGCCCTGGCCGGGGCCACGGGCTGCCTGGACGCGCAGAACCGGCGTCCGATCGAGACGCCCCGCGTGATCCGGACGGAGGGCGCCCTCGGGCGGCCCCCCGCCCCCGAGCCGATCGAGGCCGACCGCCTGAAGAGCTTCGGCATGGAGCTCTTCTGGAACAGCTGGCTCCGCGACGAGAAGATCTCGAAGCTCCAGCTCGAGGCCAACGCGGTCACGGGCACGGGCACGATCTACGCGTACACCGAGTCGAACCGCCTCTACCAGATCGACCTCCACTCCGGGAAGGTCAACTGGGTCTTCGACGTGGGCAAGCCGCTCGCCTTCGCGGACCAGGAGCGGCCGATCTGCGAGTTCAACTACCCGAAGGACGAGACGCTCCGGCGCTACGACGAGGTCTTCTTCGTCGCGAAGGACACGATCTACGCGCTCGACAAGGCGGATGGGTCGGAGCTCTGGCGCCTCAACTGCAACTTCAACCCGTCGGGCCCCCCGCAGGCCACGATCACGCACGTCATGATCGGCTCGTGGGACCAGAGGGTCTACGCGATCGCCAAGAACGCGCCGGCGACCTACGACTGGATGTACCGCACCGAGGCCGAGATCACCGCGCGCGCCGCTCAGCGCAGCCCGTCCGCGTTCGTCGCCTCGATGGACGGAAAGCTCTACGTCTTCGATGCGACGAAGGGCCAGCTCGTGACGACGCTGAGGACCGAGAAGCCGCTCTCGTCCGACCCGCTCGTCCACCGCGACCTCCTCTACGTCGGCGGCGAGGACTACAACCTCTACGTCTGGAGCGCGCTCGACCAGTTCCCGCACTACCGGTACGCGACGGGCGCTCCGATCAAGCGCGCCCCGGTCGCGATCAAGAACCCGACCGAGAAGGGCAAGTCGACCGACACGATCTACGTGAAGACCGAGGGCCCCGAGGGCGGACTGATCGCGATCCTCCGCGGCAGCAAGCTCGCGAACAGCCAGAAGCTCAGCCACGAGTTCATCTGGAAGCGCGATGGCGCCGAGCAGGTCCTCGCCCGCGGCCGCGACACGGCGTTCCTCCTCGAGCCGCCGGGCAAGGACGCGGCGGCGCGCAGCAAGCGCATCGTCAAGGTCGACGCGAAGAACGCGTACGTCCGCGACGAGGTGACCGTGACGGGGATCGACTACTTCCTCACGAACCCGATCGACCCGAACGACAAGAAGCTCGTCGGCGGCGGGCTCGTCCTCTGCGGCTACCGGAACGGCTGGCTCCTCGCTTACAAGGAGCGGAGCCCTTACCCGACGGACTGATCGCCGAGGGGAGCCTTGCGCCCCTCGACCCGCTTCAGCCACTGCGATCGAACCCACCGCGAGACCGCGAGCACGCACGCGAGCGCGAGGCCCGAGAGGGAGCCGAGCCAGCACGCGAGCCAGGTCTCGCCCCGGCGCTCGAAGAACGCGGCGACGAGGAGGAACGCGCCGAAGCAGATCGGCGCGGCCGACCCGGCCACGACGACGAGCTGGTCGTACGCGCGAGCGATGCGCTCGCCGAAATCGGCGAGCGCGCGCGAGACCCCGCCGCCCGTCGCGAGGGCACGGTAGACGCAGAACGCGTAGAGGCACTCCGCCGCGGCCCCGAGGACTCCGAGCGCGGCCGCGAACGACGCGCCCGCGACGACCAGGACCTCGCGCGGCCACGGGAGGGGCAACCCCCAGCCGCGCGGCGCGACGGCGAGGACGGGGAGCGAGGCGACCGACGCCGCGACCGCCGCGCAGACCTCCGCGAGGACGACGCCGATCACGAGCATCTCCGCGCCGGGCGGCGATTGGTCCGCGACCGCGACGATCAGGACCCAGGCGGCCAGGATGGGCGCCGCGAGGAGCGCGCCCGAGACGCCCGCGAGCACGACCTCGCGGAGGACGACGGGCCACCGGACGGCGCGCGCGTCCTCGTCCGCCGTCAACATCCGCGCGTCCCGGCCGGGCCGCTCACTCGCCGATGAACAGCCGCTCGGCGAGGCTCGGGTCGAGGCCGCTCGACTCGATCTTGTCCGCCGTCTCCTCGACCTCGTACTTCACGCGCCGGAAGCTGAACGTGCCGTCGTCGCGCGCGAGGACCCAGCACGCGCGCGAGTCGCCGTCGCGCGGCTGCCCGACGGAGCCGACGTTGATGATCATCTTCCGCGCCTTCACGCGGTAGCGCTTCCCCTCCTCGGCGGGGACGTAGTGGATCCCCTCGCCCACGTCCTGGAGGAAGATCCCCGGCACGTGCGTGTGGCCGAGGAAGCACGTCTTGAAGTTCTCCATGTCGCGCTCGAAGACCTCGAGCGCGGCGCCCTTGTCGTAGATGTAGTCGAGGTTCGAGACCGGCGAGCCGTGCGCGAGGAGCCACCCGCCGAGCGCGTCCGTGTCGGGGAGGCCGCGGAGGTACTTCCAGCGCTCGCGCTGCTCCTTCTGGCCCTTCCCCTTCTTCGGCTTCACCCGCTGCCGCGTCCAGAGAGCGGCCCGCGCCGCGAGCCGCTTGAAGTGGCGCGGGATCCTGAACGCGATCGCCTCGTCGTGGTTCCCCTCGATGACGAGGTCGAACGTGCGCCGCGCGATGTCGATCACGGCGTTCGGGTCGGGCCCGTAGCCGATCACGTCGCCGAGGCAGATGATCTTCTTCACGCGCTTGCGCTCGATGTCCGCGAGGACCGCGCGCAGGGCCTCGAGGTTCGAGTGGAGGTCGGAGATGAACGCGATCCGTTCGCTCACTTGGACTCGACCCCCAGGGCGCGAAGCATGCCGCGAGCCTTCGCGATCGTCTCGGCGTACTCGGCCTCGGGCCGCGAGCGGAGCGTGACGCCTCCGCCCACGTTCGCCGAGACGCGCGAGCCGTTCACGTGGAGCGTCCGGATCAGGACCGCGAGGTCGAGGGCCCCGTCCCACGAGACCCAGCCGAGGGCGCCCGTGTAGACGCCGCGGCGGACGGGCTCGAGCTCGTCGATGATCTCGCACGCGCGGAGCTTGGGCGCCCCCGTCACGCTCGCCGGCGGGAACGCGGCCTTCACGAGTTCGTCCCACGCGACGCCCTCGTCGAGGAGCGCCGACACGACGCCGACCGTGTGGTGGACCGTCGGCCACGCCTGCGCGCGCCGCGCCTCGACGACGCGCACGCTCCCGGCGCGCGCGACGCGGCCGAGGTCGTTGCGGACGAGGTCCACGATCATGGCGAGCTCGGCGGCCTCCTTCTTCGAGGCGAGGAGCTCGGCGCGGAGCTTCGCGTCCTTCGCCTCGGTCTCCCCGCGGCGGCGCGTGCCCTTGATCGGCCACGACTCGACGCGGCCTCCGCGGTCGAGCCGCAGGAAGCGCTCGGGCGAGCTCGAGATCACGCGCACGTTCGGCGCGATCGCCACGTCGGCCATGAAGGGCGCCGGCGACGCCGCGCGGAGGCGCTCGTAGAGAGAGTCCGCGTCCGGGCACTCCGTCTCGAAGCGCTGCGAGATGTTCACCTGGAAGACGTCGCCCGCGCGGATGTACGCGCGCACCTTCGCGACGGCCTTCCTGTAGGCGGGCCGCGTGAAGTTCCACTTCACCCGGGGCGGCTTCGACGGCGCCAGCGCGGGCGCGAGCTCGCCGGCTCGCTCGATCGCGGAGCGCGCCTCGTCGAGGGAGAGGCCGCCGCGCGCGCCGGTCCCGAGGTAGAGCGCGCGCTTCGCGACGTGGTCCCACGCGATCACGGAGTCGTAGACCTGGGCGACGAGGTCGGGCGGCGCGCCCTCGAACGGCCGCGCGTGCGCCGGCCACTCCTCGAGGCGGCGGCCGTGGTCGTAGGAGACGACGAGCACGGCCCCGCCCGCGAAGGGGACCCCGGCGCGCTTCGCGAGGTCCTCCGCGGGCCGCCGCGCCTCGAGCGCCGCGCGCACGCGCGCGAGGTCGCCGCGCGCGATCCGCTCGACGGGCTTCGCGGCGAG
>CAZYLP010000457.1:0-7117 GCA_964648345.1 uncultured Planctomycetota bacterium | reverse complement strand
GCGAGGAGTCGCCGCCACGTGTCGCGCGAAGGCTTCGCCTCGTGAGTGTCCGTCGCGGCCGCGGCGCCCGTATCGGGGAGCGGCGCGCCCCCGGCGCCGTCCGTGAAGACGAGCGGACTCTCGTCCGAGGGGAGCGACGCGTTCGCCGCCGCGTCGGCCACGGGATGCGGGTCCCGAGACTCGACCGCGCGGACGTCGTCGACGAATTCGGGCTCTCGCCTGGGTTCGGGGGGCTGCTCGCCGATCACGCTCCCTCCTCGCCCACGACCCAACGCCCCGCGGCCGCGGCTTCGCGCACGAACGCGACGTAGCGCTCGACGACGCCCGCGACCGGCTCGTACGCGTTCGTCGTCATCGGGTTGCTCCGCACGACGGCGAGGATCGACGCGAGAGCCTGCGTCCGGTCGAGCTCGGCGAGGACCTCTCGCGCCGCGACGGGCGGCACGAAGGTGGCGTACGCCCCCGTGTACGTCATGGCGGGCAGCAACCAGAAGGGACACCGGGCCGGAGCCGCCGGGCTCGGGTCGGTGATCACGACCTCGGCCAGGAAGCGACGCCACGCCGCGAGGCCGTCCGCCGAGACGGCCGCCTTCACGTGACGGTTCGAGGCGTCGAACTCGGCGACGAGGGTGGAGAGCGGCCCCGACCCGACGCGATCCGTCCACCGCGCTCGCGAGCAGGCGCGGAGAGCGGCCTCGTGGACGATCCGTCCGGCGATCGTCGTGCGGTCGAGCACGCGCTCGCCGCCCTCGAGGGGCACACTCGTCGCGGAGAAGGGGTCGAGGTCCTCGCCATCGAGGTCCGCGGCGCAGGCCCCGACGAGCTCCCGCCACCGAGCGTCGCTCACGCGCTGCGGGAGCGGGAGCCAGGTAGCCTCGAACGCCGCGGCGTCGAGGGCGTGATGTCTCGGCGACCCCATGTCTGGCCGGAGATGCTACACGAGGTTCTCCCGTGGAGTCGAAGATCATGAGCCTCGAGCTCGCGGAGCACCGGCGGTGACCGACGAAGACACGACGGTCCACATGACGCATCGGCCCGCCGAGCTCACCCCGGACGCGAGGTCGGCCCCGACGCTCCGCACGACGACGCTCGGCGGGACGACGGTCGGCGAGACGGTTCAGCCCTCGACGCCGGCCACCGCCGAGTTCCAGATGCTCGAGAAGCTCGGCCAGGGCGGCATGGGCGCGGTCTTCCGCGCGCGCCAGGAGGGCCTCGCCCGCGAGGTCGCCGTCAAGATCGCGCTCTCGTCCGACGCCGCGGACCGCGCGCGGTTCGTCGCCGAGGCGCGGATCTCGGGCCGGCTCGAGCACGCGAACATCGTCCCGGTCCACGCGCTCGAGCAGAACGAGCAGGGCGCGCCGTACCTCGCCATGAAGCTCGTCCGGGGCGTGTCGTGGCGTGCGCTCCTCGCGCGGACGGGCCCCGACCGGCCGGCGCTCCGCGAGAACCTGAGGATCCTCGTCGCCGTCTCTCACGCGATCGAGTACGCGCACGAGCAGGGCGTCCTCCACCGCGACCTGAAGCCCGAGAACGTCATGGTCGGCGAGCACGGCCAGGTCTTCGTCGTGGACTGGGGCGTCGCCTGCGCCCTCGTCGAGGAGGTGGCGCGCTCGTCGGGCGTGGCGCACATCTCGAGCGTCCGCGCCCCCGCGGGCACGCCCGTCTACATGGCGCCCGAGCTCGCGACGGGCGACGGAGCCTCCCAGGACGCGCGCACCGACGTCTACCTCCTCGGCGCGTGCCTCCACGAGGTGCTCTCGGGCGAACCGCGCCACCGGGGCAAGACCCTCCCCGCCGTCCTCGCCTCGGCGATCCTCTCGGCTCCGTGCGTCCACGACGCCTCCGTCCCGCGCGAGCTCGCGGTGATCTGCGCGAAGGCGACGGCCGCGGCGCGGACCGAGCGCTTCCCGACCGCGCGCGCCTTCCGCGAGGCCATCGAGGGCTTCCTCGAGCACGCCGAGGCCGCCGAGCTCGCCGTGAAGGGCGTGACCCTCGCGTCGGACCTGGAACGAAAGACCGCGGAGAGAGCGCGCGCCGCGACGGCCGACGAGCGCGACGTCCTCGAGGAGGAGATGGACGCGCTCGACGCGCGCGCCCGCTTCGCGCTCGAGCACGCGCTCGAGCGCTGGCCGGGCTGCACCGAGGCGCGCGCGGGCCTCGCCCGCGTCGCGCGGGCTCGCCTCGAGCACGCGCTCGCGAAGGAGGACGTGGCCCTCGCGCGGAAGCTCCTCCGCGAGTGTCCGGACGAATCGGGAGCTCTCGCCGCTCGCGTCGCCGCGCTCGAGGAACGGATCGCGGCGCGCGAGCGCGAGCTCGCCGTCCTTCGCGACGACGCGAAGCGACGCGACTGGTCCGTCGTCGCGCCCGCGCTCGGCGCGGCGTTCGTCACGATCGGGGTCCTCACGATCGCCGGGACGGCCGTGAGCTTCCTCGTGCGGCGCGCGGACCTCCGCGCCGAGGAGCCCCTCATCCTCACGGGCCTCTGGGCCGCCCTCGTCATCGCATCGGCGCTCGTCGTCCGCGCGCGCCTGCGGGACGTGGGCGTCCCGCGGAGCATCGCCGCGCGGCAGCTCGTCGGGACGTGGGCCGCCGTCGGCGCCGCGAGCGCCGCGGTCATGACGATCGGGTGGATCCTCGGCCTCCCCCCGTTCGCGCTCCTCGGCGTCGTCGCCGTCCTGCTCGGCCTCGGGATCGCGATCGTCGCCTTCGCGACCCGGTCGTGGCTCCTGCTCCCCGCCGCCGCGCTCGCCGTCGCGGGGCTCCTCGTGGCCGCACGGCCGGATGACGCGCGCGAGATCCTCGGCCTCGCGTTCGGAGTCGTCCTCGCGGGCACGGGGCTCGCGCTCAGGCTCGGAAAGTCCCTCGAGTCCCGCGACTGAGAGCCGTCGCCGGCTCGGACCGTCAGCGACCGCGGACGCGGGGCTTGTCGTGCTCCGAGACCCGCGACCGGACGAGGTCCGAGAGCGGGCTCGTGCCGCGCTCGCGCACGCCGCGCTCGCTGCCTCCGAGCGCGCCGAGCACGCCCGGCGTCGTCCGCGGCGTCCCGAGCCGGCGAGCGCGCTCGACGAGCGCGTCGGCCGTGAAGGTGCCGGCGATCTTCTCCGAGCCGGTGTTCTCGCGGAGGACGTTCGCCGCGGCCACCTCGAGCGTCTCGCCCTTCGCGGCCGCGCGCTCCCTGGCGGCGAGCGCGAGGATGACCTCGCCCGTCGCCCGGTCGTACCCGCGGTAGAGGTCGCGCGAGCGCTCGGAGAGCCGGTCCACGAAGGGCGTCTTGTCGGTCGTGGCCTCGTTGATCCCGTCGATCCGGCGGTTCGAGTAGCGCCGCTCGTCGAAGAGCGCGAAGTCCATGTTCTCGACGACGTGCACGCCGCGGCGGTGGTGCCAGCTCGGGTCGAACATGCCGAGCATGCCGTTCGCGAACCGGAGCATGATGAACCCGTGCCCGATCCCCTCGCCGAGGGTGGCGCCGTTGATCGCGCGCGCCTCGAGCCCGGTGCGAGCGCTGATCTCGTGGATGATCGAGCTGAGCGCCGCCGCCTGGTCGAAGCAGACGCCGCAGGCCGCGGCGAGCACCGCGCCGATCTTGCCCCGCATGTCGGGCTTGTCCGCCAGGTACGCCGTCATGCGCTCGCGGACGCCCTTGTTGATCGGGTGGTCGATCAGGTTGTCCGAGAAGAGCTGGTCGACGAGCTTCGCCTGGAGCCGGGAGATCTCCTCGAGCCTCTCCTTGCGCCCCTTCGGGTCCTCGGGGAGCACGAGGAGCGACGACGGGAGGATCTTCTCCGCGGTGCGCTTCGCCGCCTCGAGCCGCTCCGCGAGCACGGGGTCGGTCGCCGGGTCGATGGACCAGCCGTTCAACTTGTAGGGGCCGCGCTCGGCGACGACGCCGTTCAGCTTCTCGACCTGCTCGTGCGTGAGGACGACCTCGCGCTCGTTCGGGCGGAGGAGCCACGGCTCGACCGAGCTCCCCTCCGTGAAGGTCCCGTCCGGGTTCGTCACGCGGTACCGGGTCGCGCCCGTCCCGGGAGCACGGCCCGTGAACTCGTGCGGGAGGTCGTAGATGTCGGGGTGCGTGAGCGCCTCGACCTTGTCCCAGACCTTGACGCGATAGCGGCCGTCCGCGAGGACCTCCGCGATCTCGGCGCGCGGGTTGTAGCTGCCGCCCGAGCCCTTGTCCTCGACGAGGATCCGGTCGCCCACGTGGTAGCGGGTCCCGGTGACGTGGGCGCGGTAGCGCTCCCCCGCCACGAGCTTCTGCAGGAAGGCGGCCGAGACGTGGAGGTGAGCCGCCGCCGGCTCGACGAGCCCGCGCGCCAAGAGGGCCTCGCGGAGCGCGGCGTTCGAGCGGAGGTCGACGTTCTCGCCGGCGAGCCCGACGAGCGTCGCCGTCAGATCGGCGTCCTGTGCGCGGAGCTCGCCGACACCGGTGACGGCGAGCGTCAGGGCGAGCGCGATGCGACGAACGGAGAGAGACATCGATTCCTCGGAGTGGTCTCGTCCCGATCGTGCATGGGCCGGACCACGGCGTAAGCCCTGATCTCTCCGGCCGGTGGCCGACGTCGCGCCGGTCGGGATCGCGCCAAGGCGTGGGAATGCGGCGCACGAACGTCGGTCGATCGTCACTCGAGGAAGGGCAGCAACTCGCGGGCGAAGAGCTCGGGTTGCTCCCGGTGCACGAAGTGGCCGGCGCGGGGGATCGCGACCAGCGTATGCGGAGCGGCGAACGACTCCCGCGCACTTTCGAACAGCGCCGCATCCGCGACGCCGTCATCGGCCCCGTAGATCGTGAGGCTCGGCACGGCCGTCTTCTCGAGGAGCCGTTTGTCCGGGCCGAGCAGCGGGAGCGCGCGGTAGTAGCCGAGCGCCGCCTCGACCGCCCCCGGGGCCGCGAAGCACGTCCGTACGGCGTCGAGCTCCGCCGGAGGGAGCGCCCACGTGGGCGACCAGCGGCGGTAGATCGTCTCGAGCGACCCCGGCTGCGCGAGCCAGGCCGCCGCGCGGGGCCGGCGCATCTCGTAGAAATGCCGGGCCCGCCAGATGCGTCGCGGAGTGAGGGAGCGCGGCCGCACCACCCGCGGGTGCGGGATCGCGACCGTCACGAGCTTCGAGATCCGCTCGGGCCGGAGGCTGGCGGCGGCGTACGTCGCGTAGGCTCCCCAGTCGTGCCCGATCACGACCGCTCGCTCGCGGCCGAGGGCCTCGATCAGGGCGACCGCGTCGCGCCCGAGCGTGATCACGCTGTAGTCGCCCGTCGCGGGGACCGCGGTCGGGTGGTAACCGCGCATGAACGGCGCGACGGCGCGGAGCCCTTTCGCGGCGAGCCGGGGCAGCACGTCGCTCCACGTGTGAGCCGTGTCGGGGAAGCCGTGGAGGAGGAGCACGAGCGGACCGTCCTCGGGTCCCGCCGCGAGGTAGCTGAACTCGAGGCCGTTCGCGGTGATCGTGGCCATTGGCCCCCCGGGCGCCCCGCTCGGCGCGATGCCAGTATCGCTGCTACCGCGGGGCACGGGGGAGGACGTCGTCAGGCCGCTTCTCGCTGCTCGCCGGCGTTCCGGGACGCGTAGTCCCAGCCGCAACGGATCCCGTATCTCGAGACCTCCCAGGTCCTGCCGGTGCCGAGCGCGTCCCACTCGCGCCGGAGCTTCCCTTCGAGCTGGTCGTCCCAGGTGAGATCGGCGGGGTACTGGCTCCGCACCGAGTAGCCGTAGCAGACATCCTGCTCGGCGTCCTGCCACCGCGCGACGGCCTCGCCGGCCTTCGTGGTCGCCTTCGTCATGTCCTCGCGAGCCTTCTCGGCGTCCTTCGCCGCGACCTCGGGGTCCGTCGGGCGAGTCTTCACGCCGAGCGGCGGGACCGGCTCCGAGCCCACCGATTGCTTGACCGTGTCGGCCACGTTCTGGTTGAGCCTCTGCCCGCTGCTGCGCGAGAAGTCGTGCTTGGTCTGCTCCCAGTCACGCTGGAGCGCGCCCTTCACGCGTCCCCACGCCGAGGCGTTCTTGTCGGTCCACCAGACGGGGTTGCGCATCTTCGAGTCCATGTGAGCCTCCATCACAGACATTGACGGCGCACCCCCCGTGCCAGCCGCGGGGTCGCGATCGACGACGTGGAGTTTGCGAGGAGCGATGTCGTAGACTCGCGGCGTGGACGATCGCATGCGAGCGCTCGTCGAACGCGCGCGCGAGGAGGCCGGCCCGGACGACGACGCGGCCTTCCGCGAGTGGCTCGATGCGTTCCTCGCCGGCACCGTCGGCCCGAAGCAGACCGGGTCGGCGTGGCTCCGCGCGCTCGGCTTCGAGGCGGGCGTGCGCGCCGCGTGCGGCGGCGACGTCCTCGTCGCGCGCGCGAAGGCGCGCGCCGCGGTCCTCCGCGCGGCGCTCGCGAACGCGGAGCAGCTCGAAGGAGCGCTCGCCGAGGCGAGCGCGGCGCTCGATGCGATCGCGCCCGCGAGCGGCGAAGCGCAGGAAGCTCCCTTCGAGGACCCCGAGGCCGTCGCTTTCGACCGGCTGCTCGACGCGATGTACACGCGCCTCGCGAACTGGAGCAAGGGCCTCGGCCCGACCGCCTCGGCCTCGCTCGACGCGAAGGCGGGCGCGATCCTCGGCCGGACGGCCGCGCGCATCGTCGAGGCGCGCATGAAGCTCCGCGAGCAGGTCGAGAAGGACGGCAAGGCGAGCCCGATGCCGACGAACACGTCGATCCGCGACCTCCTCACGTTCGTCGTCGATCAGGTCCACCGCTACGAGGACGCGCTCGCGATGCTCGGCGAGCGGTCGCATCGCGCGGCGTTCGGCGACACGGTCGCGAAGGACGTCGTCTACAGGATCTGCGCCCCGTTCCTGAGCCAGACGTTCGGGATCTCGGTGGACACCGGGGTCATCGTCGGCGCCGACGTCTCGCTCCTCGTCGGCCGCTTCCGCAAGGAGACCGCCGGGCCCAAGCCGAAGCGGACGTCGAACACGATCTTCTCCGTCGTCGTCCCGGCGCTCATCCAGGGCGGCGTGTGCATCCGTCCGGCGCTCGTGCGCACGGGCGAGTACTGATCGAGCCGCCTAAGCTCCCCGCGTGCGGATCGGTGACTACGAGACCCTCGACGAGGTCGGCCGCGGCGGAGTGGGCG
>CAZYLP010000456.1:0-7154 GCA_964648345.1 uncultured Planctomycetota bacterium | reverse complement strand
AGCCTTGCGACGAACGCGAGGACGACCGCCGCGTAGAGGAAGACGAACCCTCCGTGGAGTTGCTCCGCGAAGGCGAGGACGACCCCGAGGGCCACGGCGCGCTTCCAGCTCGTGCCGAGCGTCTCGACGAGGAGGAGCGCGAGGGCGAGGAGGAGGAACGTCCAGCCCTGGGGCCGCACCTCCGACGCGCGTCGCAGCACGACGAGCGCGTAGAAGCTCGCCGGCACGACCGCGAGGGCGGCGGCTCCGCGGCGCCGCGCGCGCTCGTGGACGAGCGCGACCGCTCCGAGCCAGAGCGCGATCGCGAGCGTCCAGACGAGCTGGACCCCTCCCCACGAGTGGAGCTTCCAGAGGACGAGCTGCCCGAGCCAGGCCGGGTTGGTCCAGCGCGTCTCGCCCGCCGTGTAGGTGAAAGGGTCGCGGTCGGGGACGCGCCCCGTCTCCGCGATCACGCGGCCCGTCGCGAGGTGCCAGAGCTCGTCGTTGTCGGCGATCGCCGCGTTCCTGAGGACGGGGTTCTTCGTGACGAGCCCCAGGTCCAGACCGCGCTCGACGCCCATGAGGGCGAGCACGATGAGGAGGAGCGCGCCGAACAGCCCGCCGACGATGCGTCCCGCCGGCGAGCCCCCGGTCGGCGGCGCCGCGTCGTTCAAGTCGCGGCGGCCTCGCTCCGCTCGTACTGCGCGAGCGCCTTGAGCGCGGGCGCGACGAGGTCGTAGTGGTCGGCCGACTCGTCGAAGAGCGCGGCGCGCTCGCGCACGTCCTCGATCCCCGTGTCGTCGCCGAGCTGGAGGAGCGCGAGCGCGATCGGGAAGCGGAGCCGCCGGTCGCCGCCCTCGAGCTGCGAGCGGAGGAACTCGACGGTCTTCTCCTTGTCGAGGCCCTCGTGGGCGAGGCGCGAGAGCGCGAAGATGATCCGGCGCCGCACGTCGTCGGCGTCCTCTTCGTCGAACAGCGCGCGGAGGCGCGAGGCGATCTTCGTGTCGTTCGAGCTCGCGACGAAGGAGAGCCCCGTCACGGCCCCGGCGCGGGCGTCGTCCGAGCCGTCGGCGAGCCCCGCCTCGAGGAGCTTGCGGATCTTGGCGTCCGAGCCCTGGCGTCCGAGGAGCGGGTAGACCTCGCCCGGGAGCGCGACGCCGCGGTCGAGGAGGTCGAGGACGAACTTCTTCGTCTTGTCGCTCTTGAAGGGCACGAGGAAGTGGAGCGCGAAGGGGAGGTCGCTCTCGTCGAGCTTGCCGAGCTCGTCGAGGACCACCTTCTCCGCCTTCGGGTCGTGGCCGCCGAGCTTGCCCAGGCCGCACGCGGCCTCGAGGCGCGTGGCCTTGTCCTTGTCCTTGAGGAGCGGCTTGAGATCGTCGACGAGCTCGGGCGCGTCGAGCTCGGACAGGCAATACGCCGCCCACCGGCGCGCGCACGCGTTCTTGTCCTTGAGGAGCTTCCGCAGCGCGGGGATCGACTTTCTGTCGAGCGCGATCGCCGCCTGCACGGGCGAGCCCGAGGGCGGCTTGTCCCAGAGGTCGTTCTCGGAGATCGCGCGCATGTCCTCGACGAGGAGCTCGAGCCCGTAGGGCTCGCCCGACGTGTAGAGGAGCGCCTTGAGCGGCGTCGGGTCGGACCCGAAGTGCCAGGCGTCGTCCTCGTCCGTCTTCCGCTTGCTCCACTCGACGACGACGCGCTTGATCGCCTCGAACTTCTCCGGCGCGTCGATCCTCCGGAGCGCGTCCGCGATCGCGACCTCGGTCGCGAGCACGCCGCGCTCGAGGGCCTCGACGAGCGGGTCCACGGCCTTCGCGTCGCCGAGGGCTCCGAGCACGCGCGCCGCGAGGCGCACCTCCTCGGGGCTGTCGGCCTTGAGGCTCTTCGCGAAGACGTCGAAGAGAGGAGCCGGCGGCTCGGTCGCGAGCTCGCGGAGCATGGCGATCCGGTCGCGCGTGGGCGCGTCCTTGAAGACGCGCCTGATCGCGTCGATCGCCTGCTTGCCGCGGCGCCGCGCGACGAGGCGGCGCGCCTCGCTCGCCTCCTCCTGGTCCTCCGACTTGGTCAGCTTGACGAGCGACGGCACCGAGTCGTTCTCGTGGAGGATCGCGGCGCGCTGACGGCGCGCGAAGACGCCGAGGTCGAACGTCGGCGCCGGCTCATCCAGCTCGTCGTCCGCGCCCTCGCGGCTCGCCTGGATCGCGCGGTCGAGGAACTCGAGCGCCTCTTCCCGACGGCCGGCGCGGCGGTGGAGCTCGCCCGCGACGTACGCGTAGCGGAGAGAGAGCGGCGGCGGCAGGTCCTCGGCGGCGAGCGCCTCCTCGAAGAGCACGGCCGCCTTGTCGCGGAGGCCCGTCTCGAGGTCGCGCCGGCCGAGGTCGCGCGCGACGTAATAGTTGAGGAGCGCCAGCTCGGCGCGCGAGCTCGCGTCGAGGCCGCGGGCGTTGAAGCACCGCTCGGCGAGAGCGAGCCGGTCGAAGTCCGAGACGACGCCGCGCTTGCCCGTGGGCCGCGGCGCGTCCGCCTTCTCGAGCGTCGCCTTGATCCTTCGCTTCGCCTCGTCCGTCAGGTCCTCGGGGTCGAAGTCCCACGAGTAGTCCGAGTACCGGCAGGTCGGGCACGACGCGACGGAGAACCGCCGCACGTCCTCGATGCTGCCCGTCTCGCGGAGGTCGGTGTCGACGCCGGCGATGAAGTAGCTCGACCCCATGGCGCGCGCCTGGAACGTCGCGCTGCACAAGGGGCAACGGAGTTTGACCGGGATCGGGATCGCCATGGGATTCTCGAGCGCGCTCCTCGACTGCATGGCCGCGGCGCACTCGACGCGCCGCCTCTGGCCGCTTGCAGGACGTGCAGCATAGCGGGCCCGAATTGGGCACGCCAATTGACGACCTGCCCTCGCTGCGCTCGGGCCGTCGTCCATGCCGTTTGACCAGGAGATGACATTCGTGACGCTCACGAGACGCGAAAGTGGCCGAGACTCTACGGGCTCTTGAGCTTAGCACCGGACAGAATGCGCACTCCTCGGGAAGGAGCCCTCTCCATGGTCTTCGGTGCGATCACCAAGCGTCTCGCCGGCCTCGCGGTCCCCTACATCTCGCTCGCGGACGCGAAGGACCGCCACGCGAAGCGCAAGCACATGCCGAGTCAGTTCGACTACGGCCAGATCAAGCGCGACTGGGAGGCGGGCAAGATCTCCCAGGAGTGCAAGAACTGGCTCGACATGATGATCATGACCGAGGCCGGGACGCCGGTCTACACGGCCATGCTCACGGGCCTCGAGGACGCGAAGCGCCCCGAGTTCGAGTCCTTCTACCGCTTCGTCCTCGAGGTGTGGAACAAGGAGGAGGAGGAGCACGGCGAGTGCGCGCTCGAGGTCGCGAAGGCGATCGGCATGGACTTCGACCCCGAGATCGTCCGCGACAAGGCCGACTGGGCGAAGAACTACTTCGCCGCCTGCTCGCCCTGCAAGCGCGTGATCGGCACCGTCGCCTACACGGTCGTGCAGGAGGAGATGACCTACCACTCGCACCGCGCCTACCCCGAGTGCTCGGGCAGCGCCGAGCTCGCGCGCATGGGCCAGGTGATCGCGGCCGAGGAGCGCTACCACTCCTACTTCTACGCGAGCCGCCTCCGCGACGTGATCGCCATCCTCATCAAGGACGGCATGCCCGAGGAGGAGGTCTACAAGACGGTCGGCGAGGTCATCGCGAACTTCAGGATGCCGACCAAGTTCCACACGAAGGCGTACGCGCAGCTCGTGTCCGAGGAGAAGGGCGACATGGCTTTCGCCTACTTCCGGAAGCAGAAGGGCGCGATCAAGCGCCAGCTCGGCCCTGTCTTCATGGCCGCCGGCGGCTGGAAGCTCGTCCGCGCGATCATGAACGCGGGCTCCCCGATCGGCCAGTACTCCGAGGAAGAGGCGAAGGAGCTCGCCGTCGCCGCGAACGCGAGCGACTAGGTCTCACGCCCGCCGGGGCAACGCGCTCAGCAACAGCAAGAACAGAACAGGCACGCCGACGACGTAGAGCGGGCTCAGCGCCAAATCGCATGCCACGGTGAACGGGACCGCGGCGGCGTAGAGGATGGGCCGGGCCTCCTCCGGCTGCGCGTGCTTGATCGAGTCGCACGCGGTCGTCGTCACGCACCCCGTGGCGCCGAGCGAGAGCGCGAGGACCAGCCCCGCGACTCCGAGCTTCCTCGACCTTCGCATGTCTCCTCCCTGCTTTCGATTCGGGCGGAGAGCGACGGTCGCGCCAGGAGCTAAAGCGTTCTTCGATCAGCACGTCGGCGTCAACTCGGCCGCGCGCCGTCAGCTTCTCGCCATAGCGAGCGGGATATCCCGCTGAGTATGCGCTGCGACCAAGGAACGTCGCGGGCACTGTGCGTCGGGGGCGCAGAGGCGGCGGCGACGAGGCGTGCGCCGAGCGCACGGGGGATGTCAAGTCACTCGGCGAAGGCCGCGCACGCGCGGCAGCGGCCGCGGTGGCGCGTCTGCTGCCGGCTCGGGCGGGGAGTCCCGCAGAGCCGGCAGACGAGGCTGATCTTCGTCTTCGAGCGGAGACGTCGGCGCGTGATGATCCCCTTCAGCATCGCGGTGCTCCCTGCCCCTTCTTCATGGTCCTGGCCTCCCGGGTCGCGCTTCCTGACCCCCCGGACTTGAGCCGGCCGCGGCGCCGCCCGAGGTCGAGCTCGGAGTCGGTCGTCTGCGAGCCGGCGAAGGCGAGCGGCGAGGCGATCCTCTTGCTCGCGACCTGGAACCAGTGCGGGTCGAGCTCGCACGCCGCCCAGCGTCGGCCGGTCAGCTCGCACACGGCGGGCGTCGTCCCGGAGCCGGCGAACGGGTCCACCACGAGGGCGCCCGGGTCGCTCGAGGCGAGGACGAACTTGCGGATCAGCTGGACCGGCTTCTGCGTCGGGTGGTCGGTCTTCTCGGCGGTCCCGTTGGCGAGGACCGGGATCTCGATCACGTCCCGCGGCCGCGCGCCGAGGGGGTTCGGCCGCCACTTCTCCGGACGAGCGCCGCCGTACTGGGAGGTCTCGGCCTGGACCCGCTCGGGGTAGCGAGTCGTGTGCGCGTTGTAGGGGATGCGCACGGGGTCCGTGTGGAACGTGACGCGGTCGCTCTTCCTGAGATGGAGCACGCTCTCGTGAGAGCGGCCCCAGTCGTCGCGGAGGTTCGCCTTGTTCCGGTAGAACCAGACGAGCCAGCGGCAGCCGGCCCATCGCTCCGCACCCGCCGCGGGACGGGAGACGGCGACCTTGATCTCGGCGAGGACCTCGCTGAAGCCCATGACGTAGAGAGAGCCACGAGGAGCGAGCGCGACCCGCGCGGCTTCGACCCACGCGCGGGTCCACTCGAGGTAGGCGTCCTGGCTCTCGAAGCAGTCCCAGTCGGCCTTGCCGAGGTTGTAGGGCGGATCCGCGACGACGAGATCGACCGAGCCGGGCTCGAGCGCCCGGAGCCAGGCGAGTGCATCCGCCTGGTCGAGTCGCCCGAGCTCGGTCGTGAAGGACTTCACCGCGGTCTACGGACCTCCGTCGAGAGGGCGCCTCTAGAACGGGATGTCGTCGTCCGCGATGCCCATGCCCTCGCTGACGGACTTGGGAGCTAGGCCGGTCTCCTGGTGCGTGCCGGACTGATGCGCTACCGCGGCGCCCTGCTCGGCGGCCGGCGCGGAGGCCTGTGCCCCGGCCGGAGGCGCGTAGCTCGGCTTGGGCGCGTACGTCGGACGGTTGCCGCCCTGGTTCCCGTAGGAGGGACGCTGAGCGCGGGGCGCGCCACCCTCGGAGAGGTCGGCGTCCTCCGGCATGCCGCCACCGCCGCCGCCGCCGCGCGAGTCCAGGAACTGGACCACGTTGGCGACGACCTGGTGCTTGGAGCGCTTGCTCCCGTCCTGGGCTTCCCACTCCTGGTAGTCGAGGCGACCCTCGACGAAGATCTTGGAGCCCTTGCGGAGATACTGGTTGCAGTTCTCGGCCGTGCGGCTCCACCCGATCACGTCGACGAAGCACGTGTCCTCGCGCTTCTCTCCGTTCGTGGTGTAGCTGCGGCTGGTTGCCAGCCGCATCTCGCACTTGGGCGTCCCGTTCGGCAGGTACTTGAGCTCGGGGTCGCGGACCAGGTTTCCGATGAGAAGGATCTTGTTCAGTCCAGCCATATGGCTCCTCCAAATTCGCTGAACGACTCAGCGAGGAGCCACCCTAACGTCGGGGTCCGACATCTAGCGCACGGAGGCGCGCGATCCAGCGCGTGAACGGTCCGGGGTCGCGGAGGGCGAGCGAGGAAGAGAGGGAGAGCAAGTCGTTCAGGGTCCAGCAGCCACCGCTGACCGTCAGGACCCGCAAGAGCCCTCCGCGACCCCGGAAGTTGATGGCGTACTCGTCGGTCCGTCCGAACGGCGCCGTCGCCGGGCGGTGTGTCGTGACGTCGAGAGCGTCCGCGAGCGCCGCGATGATGCGCTTGTCCTTCGTCGAGACGACGAAGTGCTGTTCGGGCTCGTTCTCGACGAGGTCCACGGTCACGACGATCTCCGTCGTGCGGTCGAGGACTTCTTCGAGCCGACGCCGGGCGGCGAACCGGACCCGCGCATCCTCGACCTTGTCATGAACGGCTTCGAGGTCTCGCATGAGAGGGGTCAGCGCGAGCGTCGTGCCCGGCGTAACTCTCGACGGCGGGAGGGCCGCGCGTGTCAGCCGGCGAGCCATCGCTCGCCCGTGGGCACTAAGAGTTCCGCAGCTCCCAGCTGATCGTGTCGGCCGCGCGCGCGTCGCGGATCTGCGCCATGGCCCCGCGGATCTTCCTCTTGATGCGCCGCTTCAGGCCGCGGCGCTTCTGGTCCTGCGCGCCGAGCTCGACCTGCTTCAAGGCCTCGAGGAGCTTGGCCACGTTCGGGCTCTTCGCGTCCTTGAAGCCGACGCCGAGCACCGTGTGCGGGTTCTGCTGCGCGCCCTGCGAGCCCACGATCCGCGCGGGGAACTTCTCGAGGAGCGCGTCGAAGCCCATGGTCGTGTAGCGCCAGTAGTCGTAGGGGTGCCCGTGCACCGGGAAGTTCATGTGCGAGGAGATGACGACGACGCCGTCCGGGCCGAGCGCCTTGTGGGCCTCGTCGAGCGCGGCGTACGGCTTCCTCACGTGCTCGAGCGTGTCGATGATGAGCATCGTCCCGACGCTCCCG
>CAZYLP010000455.1:0-7164 GCA_964648345.1 uncultured Planctomycetota bacterium | reverse complement strand
GCGCATATCGACGCGGTTGCCGCCGACGTTCAGCTCGATGCGGCCGTCCTGCGGGAGCCGGCGCTCGGCGATGTCGAGGTTCGACATGATCTTGATACGCGCGATGAGCGGCGAGCCGGCCTTCTTCGGGAGCACCATGCGCTGCTCGAGGTTGCCGTCGCACCGGTAGCGGACGCGGACGTCGGTCTCGTAGGGCTCGATGTGGATGTCGCTCGCGCCGCGCGCGTAGGCGTCCTCGATGATGCGGTTCGCGAGCTTGATGATCGGCGCCGCGTCTTCCTTCTCGTCCTCGCTCTTGATGTCCACGCGCTCGGTCCCGTCGGTGCCGACGGCGCCGGCGAGGTTCGCGAGGTCGGAGGTGTCGAGCGCTCCCTGCGCCTTCTTGAACTTCTTGTCGAGGACGGCCTGGATCTGGGCCTTCGTGGCGACGAACGCCTCGGCGATGAGCTTCTCGGTCTTCGCCTCGAAGTCGCGCCGGCGGCTCTCGTCGAGCGGGTTCACCATGACCACGGAGAGCTCGCGCGAGGAGAGGCCCTTGCGCGGGAGGATCATGTACTTCTGGATCGCCTCGTGGCCGACGACCTCCCAGAGCTTGCCGAGGTCCGGGTCGTCCCAGTCGATCTCGCCCTTCGTGAGGTCCATGACCTCGGTCTTGGCGAGGCGCGCGACGTAGCGAGCCATCTCGAGCTCGGTCGTCGTCGCGTTCGGGTTCTTGACCTTCTGGATGATCTTGCCGCAGTAGAACGCGACCTCTTCCAGGAGCTTCTGGTCCTGGTACGAGAAGAACTCCTCCCCGCAGTGGGGGATCTTGTTCATGACCTGGATCGCGCCGTAGACGTCCGTGTCGATCACGATCGGCACCGTGAGCATCGGGCCGATCTCGACGCCGGCGGCGTTGCCGACGATGTTCTTGAAGTCGGGGTCCTTCTTCGCGTCGAGCGAGGTCACGGCGACCTTCTTCTCGATCGCGCGGCCGACGATGTCCGCCTTGGGGTCGAGCGTCCGGTTCGTGAGGTTCTCGATGTCGCGCTTGTACTTGGCCTCGTCGCCCTTCTGCCACAGGCCCTTCGACCAGTAGACGCCCTGGATGTGGAGCTTGTTCTTCTCGTCGATCGGGAAGTAGACCGAGAGGAGCTCGGCGTTCATCGCATCGACGAGCTTGCCGACCGTGAGCTTGAAGATCGAGTCGATCTGGCTCTCTTTGATCGGGTCCTTGCGCGTCAGGTAGCGGATGAGCGTGCCGACGACCTTGTCGACCTTGCCTTCGCTGGCGGACTTGGCGGGCTTGCGACGCGAGCGGCCGGCGAGGGTCGTGCCGGCGATCTGCGTCGTGTTCGGCGCCTCCTCGTCCGTCGTGGCCGTCGCGGCCTCGTCCTCGATGTTCGAGAAGAAGTCATCGAGGGCCGCCGCGAACATGGACTCGCCCGCGGCCTGACCGCCGCCCGGGTTGTCGTCCTCGTCCTCGTGGATGAGGGCCGGGTTCTCGGACTGGTCCTCGCCCTGCGCCTCGCTGTCCGCGCGCTCCTGCTCGAGCCAGTTGAGCTCGTCGAGGGACTCGACGACCCGGCGGTCGCCGCCGCCGCCCTGGGCCGGGGCGTTCTTGCCGGCCGGGGAGACGATCGTGTCGTTGCCGCCGCCGGGCGCGCCACCCGAGAGCCACGCGAGGACGTCGTCCGAAGGCTGTACCTCGCCGGCGGGCTGGCCGCCGCGCAGCGGCGGCGGGACCGGCGCGGGTGACCGCGTCATGGGCGAGAGGGGCGGCCGGGACGTGGGCCTCTGCTGGCCCGCGGGCGGCTGGGCCGGTTGCGCCGGCTTCTTGGCGCGCTGGATGGGCTTGGCCTCTTCTTCGCCGCCGCCGAGCCAATCGAGGGCGTCTTCGTCCGGATGACCCATTCCCAACCATTCCTCCCGGTTGACCGGACCACTCTAGTCCAAAGTGTTGCCGCACGCGAGCTAGCGTGGCCAGGTCCGCCCCCCGATCGGGGGTCTACGCCCCACCGGCGTTTCGACAGAGGACACGCTGCGGCGGCACGCTAGCCCTCCGAGAAGTCGGTCGAGAGCACGTCGGACTCGGACTCGCGAGGTGGCGGGGGCGGGGGTGCCGCCTCCTCGACCCTGACCTTGGCCTTCTTCGGCCGCTCGACGAGCGGTTTGATGGAGCCCTCGAGCTTGACGGGAGCGTCTCCCCGCACCGTCTTCCAGACCTCCGCCGTGTCGAGGGCCTCCTGCTCGAGGGCCTCGACCTCGATCCGGTCCTCGATGTCCTTGCACTGCTCGGGGGTCGCCTTGGTGGCGGGGTGCCGCGGGGCGAACAGGGAGCAGCAATCCTCGTACGGGAGCGTCGAGGTCTCGAACGTCCCGATCGCCTTCGCGCGCGTGATGACCTCGTGCTTGTCGAAGCCGATCACCGGGCGGAGGACGAGCGTCTCGGGCACGGTCACCTCCACGCACCGGAGGTTCTCGGGCGTCTGGCTCGCGACCTGGCCGAGCGCCTCGCCCGTGACGAGCGCCTTGTGGTTCCTCAGCGCGGCGACCTTCGCCGCGACGCGATACATGAAGCGGCGGAGGATGATGACCCGGAGGTCGTCCGCGCCCGCGTCGGCGATCGCGTCCTGGATCCGCGCGAAGTTCGGGACGAACGTGAAGAGCGGATCGGGCGCCCAGCGCGAGAGCTCGCGCGCGAGCTGGAGGACCTTCTCCTTCGCCTTGTCGCCCGTGTACGGGAAGGCATGGAAGTAGATGAAGTCCGTGTGCATGCCGCGCTTGAGCGAGTGCCACGCGGCGACCGGGCTGTCGATCCCGCCCGAGAGGAGGCAGAGAGCACGCCCGCCCGCTCCGACCGGGATCCCGCCCGGCCCTCGGATCGCCGCGGCGTGGAGGAAGACGCCCTCCTTGCGGACCTCGACGCCGATCACGAACTCGGGCTTCGTCAGGCTGACCGAGAGGACCTTCTTCTCCGCGTTGATGGCCTGGAGCACGTGGTAGCCCGTCGCGCCCGCGAGCGTCGTCGAGTTCGTCGCGAAGCTCTTGTCCGCGCGCCGCGCCTCGACCTTGAAGGTGAGGAGGCCCTGAGCGATCGCCTCGCGCGCGAGCTCGATCGCAGCGGCGTAGATCTTCGCCTCGTCGCGCTCGGTCACGAGGACCGGACTCGCGCTCGCGACCCCGAAGACGCGCGCCACGTCCGGCAGCACCGAGCGCGCGTCGCGCGCGGCCGTGTCCACGACGATCCGGCCGCGGATCCGGCGGACCGTCCCTCCCTCGAGGCGGAGCTGGCGGCTCAGGTTCTTGCGGAGCTTCTTCTCGAAGAACGGCCGGTTGTTGCCCTTGAGGCCGACCTCATCGTACCGGACGTGCAAGAGTCCCATGGACCAGCTCCCTCAGGACGACCAGCGCCGCATCGAGGTCGTCCGCGCTCGTCTCGTCGGCGGAGAGCGAGAAGCGGAGCGCGCTCTTCTTGAGATCGTCCGCGAGCCCCATGGCGTCGAGGACGTGACTGCGGCCGTGGCCGCTCTTCTTCGTCGAGCACGTCGAGCCCGACGACACGATCACGCCCTTCTGCTCGAGGGCGTGGAGGAGGACCTCGGCGGCGAGGCCCGGGAAGCTCGCGTTCACGATCTGGGGCGCGCCGTCCTCGGGCGAGTGGACCACGGCCCCGAGCGTGCGGAGCGCGGCGAGGAGCCGCTCGCGGAGCGCGCGCGCCTTGGTCCGCCGCTCGGTCAGCTTCTCGCGGGCCATGCGCGCCGCGACGCCGAAGCCCGCGATCGCCGCGAGGTTCTCGGTGCCCGCGCGGAGGCCGCTCTCCTGCCCGCCGCCCGTGACGAGCGGGAGCACGCGCGCGCCCTTCGCGATCGCGAGGGCACCCGCTCCCTGCGGGCCGTGGACCTTGTGCGCCGAGACGGTGTAGAGGTCGGCGCGCGACGGCGCCTCGACCTTGCCGAGCGCCTGGACGCCGTCCGAGTGGACGACGAGCCCGGGCCGCTTCGCCTTCGCGCGCTGCGCGAGCTGCTCGACCGGGTGGATCGCGCCCGTCTCGTTCTGGACGTGCATGACCGAGAGGAGGATCGTCTTCTCGTCGATCAGGGCGAGGAGCTTCTCCTGGTCGATCCGTCCGTCGCGCTCGACCGGCGCGAGGCTCAGGCGGAAGCCCTCCTTCTCGAGAGCGCGGAGCGGCTCGAGGACGCTCG
Source organism: uncultured Planctomycetota bacterium (assembly GCA_964648345.1). Classification (GTDB taxonomy): domain Bacteria; phylum Planctomycetota; class J058; order J058; family JACQDU01; genus CAZYLP01. The sequence continues at coordinate 2,980 of CAZYLP010000455.1, read as the reverse complement.
GGTGCTCGACGGCCGACGCGACGATGTGGTCGCCCTTCCGCTTCTGCGCGAGGGCCGCGCCGCGGAGCGCGAGGTTGTTCGCCTCGGTGGCCCCGCTCGTGAAGACGACCTCGCCCTTCTCGCGCCCGAGCGCGCGGGCGACCTCGATGCGGGCGTCCTCGATCGCGCGCGAGGCCTCGACGCCGCGGCGGTGGAGGCTCGATGCGTTGCCGAACCCGTCGCGGAGGAGCGGCAGCATGGCCTCCAGGACCGCGGGCGCCGGCCGCGTCGTGGCGGCGTTGTCGAGGTAGATCTCGCGCATCGCTCTCAGTCTACGGAATGCGTGCGCCCGGCCGTCAGCGCAAACCGGAAACGGACGATGGCGGTGCTCATCTAGGGGCGGAGCATTGGCTCGCCCGCGTCCCGCGCGATGTCGTCCGGCAGCGTCACGATGGCACCCGCCGTCCGGTCGTAAAGGCGCGTCCGCCGCTCGGCCGTCGCGGAGTCGCGCCACCGGCCGACGAGGTAGCGGCCCCCTCGGCCGAGCGTGAGGTCGAGCGGCTCGACGGTGCTCCCGATCGCAGGGAGCGTCACGAAGTCGAGGACGCCGGGAGATGCGTCGAACACATTGACCGCGTCGTACGACGAGCGTCCGGGTCCCCCGACGAAGGCGAGGAAACTCGCGTCGGGGTCGATCCCGGCAAGGAAGAGCTGGCCCGCGGGGGTCGGGAGGACGCTCGCGGTCGCCGTCGCCCCCGAGTCGAGATCGATGGACCTGACGGTCATCTGGAGCCGGGACTGATACCAGACGTGCCGCCCGTCGGCAGTGAGGAACGGAGCGCTGAACGGGCCCGAGCCCGTGTTCTCGTCGAAGACGATGCTCTGGGACCTCCGGTCGTAGACGCGGATCCGCTGATCGCCCAGGGCGTCCTTCCAGACGTAGAGGATCCGGTTCGCGTCGGCGCTGACCGTGCGCTCGCCACCCCACGTCTCGTCGGGTTCATCGATCCCGGCGAGAGGGAGCATCGCGCACCGGGCTCGGTCGTAGACCCCGGCGAAGCGGTAGGGCGGGAGCTTGGAGCCGCTGGGCCCCTCGAGCGAGACGAGGAACCCGCCGTCGGGGCTCATCGCGACCGGGACGCCCACGAGGCCCGGCGTCGGCACGCGGGCCTGCGCGGCGAGGTCGTAGACGAAAGTCTCGAGGCTCGCGCGCGGGCGGAGCGAGATCGGGGTCTGACCGGAGCTACACAAGAGGATGCGGCCGTCGGCGCTCGCGTCCATGACCCCGTGGCGCTGACCAGGTCGATTGAGGTCCGGCGCGGAGACCGTCCCCCGTCGGGTCACGTTGACGAGCGTGATCGCGTCGCTCGTCCCGTTGCTCAGGATCAGCAGCTGATCGGCACCGAGCGCCGTGGACACGGGGACGAAGGGAGGGATCGACGCCCCGGGTGAGGCCGAGGCCGGAGCCGTCTGGCCGCCGCCGCCACCGCGACCGCCACACGCGGACGACGCCAGAAGAGCACAAATCGACGTCACCAGGAGCGAAGGCCGACCTTGCATCCATCCCCCTCGGAGCTCGGGGAGCGCAAACCCGGTGCCGCCGCGCTAAAGCACCGGACGACCTCGCGCCGTGGGGGATCACGCTTCCCGTTTCCCGTGCTCTTGCCCACCCACGTGGAAACTCCGCTGCCAGCCAGGAAAGTCCTGATCGAGCGACTCGGCGACTCGACGCCGGAGCTCCTGGAGCTCGGCGTCCAATCAGATCGTGACCTCTCCGCCTCGCCAGCGGAGGTGGAGCTTGGGGCCCTCGATCGTCGTGAACGTCGGTCCGAGAACTTCGGAGACGAACGCTCCCCCGGTCAACGAGTCTTGAACGAGCGTCGAGCCTCGGAGGCGATAGGCTTCGAGGACTCGCGTGTTCGGTTCGATGAGCAGAGCCTCCTTCGCGCCACGGTCGGCGTAGAAGGACAACTTCTCGCGACTCTCGTCGTCCGGCGAGAGGACCTCGATGACGAGCTCGACACCCTCCGAGCGACCGGTCGCTCGGTGCTCGGGCCGGTTCACGAGAATGTCCGGGATCCGGTAGTCCTTCTCCGTCCCCGGCCGACAAAGTCCCGTCTCGTGGCTCGCGAGGAGCCCGAAGGCCCGGGCCGCTTGCTTGATCGGAATGAGAAGGTCGCTCGTGAACAGTTGGTGCCCGTCGGACGGCGGCGGAACCATGTGGAGCACCCCTTCCCACATCTCGTCGAACCGATCGTGTCCTTTGCGGCGCCGCTCGTCGATGAGCTCCTGGGGGGCCTGCAACATGACGACCTTCATGCCCTGGATGCTAGCTTGCGGCATGCTCGCCCTCCACTTCGATGGCCGGAAGGTCGCCCTCGCCGAACGGCCCGAGCCCACGCCGCGCGAGGGCGAGGCGGTCGTGCGCGTGCGCCGCGCGGGGATCTGCAACACCGACCTCGAGATCGCGAAGGGCTACATGGGCTTCACGGGCGTGCTCGGACACGAGCTGCTCGGAGAAGTGGACGGCGGCCGCGTCTGCGCGGAGATCAACTTCGCGTGCGGGCGGTGCGAGGTCTGCCGCCGCGGCGGCCGCAACCACTGCCCGGCGCGGAGCGTGCTCGGGATCCTCGGCCACGACGGCGCGCTCGCGGAGCGCGTGGCCGTGCCGCGCGACGCCCTCCACTCCGTGCCGCGAGGAGTGAGCGACGACGCGGCCGCGTTCGCCGAGCCGCTCGCGGCCGCCCTCCACGTCCTCGACGACCTCTCCGCGCGGAGAGGGGAGCGCGTCGCCGTGATCGGCGACGGGAAGCTCGGGCTCCTCTGTGCCCTCACCCTCTCCACGACACCCGCCTCGGTCACGCTCGTCGGACACCACCCGGAGCACTTCGCGATCGCGAAGGGCGCGCGCACGCTCCACGAGAAGGAGCTGCCGCGCGAGCGCGCGTTCGACGCGGTCGTCGAGGCGACGGGCTCGCCCGCGGGGCTCGAGCTCGCCTTC
>CAZYLP010000454.1:0-7192 GCA_964648345.1 uncultured Planctomycetota bacterium | reverse complement strand
GGGCGGCGCCGCGGCCGCGTCGGCGATCGCCGCCGCGCGCGAGGAAGCCGCGATCGTCTCGCCGCACGGCGGCGAACTCGGAGGCGCGGCGGCGCCGGACCGGGCGTCGTCCGCCCCGGGCTCGGACCGCGACGCCGCGAGCGACGACGAGGCGCCGATCGTCGCGACCTTCGTGACGCGGGTCGTGAAGGACGAGGACGGCTCGCCGATCGAGGACGCGAGGGTGACGGTCAACCTCGCGCCCACGACCGACCCGCGAGACGCCTGGCTGGAGGAGACGCTCGGGCTCGGCCGCACCGACGCCGCGGGCCGAGTCTCGGTGCCTCTCCGCGAGCGCGGACCTTACTGGGTCCTCGTGCGCGTGCCGGACCGCCTCCCCTTCGTGCGCCACTTCGAGATCGCGCAGGCCCCGGCCGAGCTTCGCCTCGCCGGAGGAGGGGAGCGGCTCGAGGGCGACGTGCGGGAGAGCGCGACGGGTGAGCCGGTCGCGGGCGCGTCCGTCTTGCTCGATCACTCCGGGATGACCGAGACGGCGCAGACCGACGCCGCGGGGCGCTTCACGTTCCTCGGTCTCCCTCGCGGCGACGTGAACGTGAGGCTCGTGGGCTCGGGAGAGTCGATCGACGTCTCGCTCCCGGCCCGCGAAGCCGTCCGACTCGTGCGCGTGCAGACGGCCACGCTCACCGTCAAGGTCACGGACGGGGCCGGCCAGCCGCTCGAGGCGCGGATCTTCGTCGCCGCGCCGGGCGGCTCGGACTCGGCGGTGGCCCGCGAGCACGCGTTCGAGCGCGTGCACCCGGGCGTCGTGCAGGTCTGCGTCGAGCGCGCCCGGAACACCGACACCTGGCTCGAGGTCCAGGACGCGACCTACGAGGTCACGCTCGCTCCGGGCGAGCGCCGCGAGCTCGCCGCCTCGATCGACACGGCGGCCGACGCCCGGCTCGAGGTCGTCGCCGCGAGCGCGCGCGGCGCGCCGCTCCCGGGCGCCCGGCTCTGCGTGCGCCGCATCCTCTCTCCGGGCGAGCGGTCGTTCGGCGGCGGCGGCGCCAGGCTCGCGGCCGGAGCCGACGGATGCGCGCGCGTCTCGCTCCCCGCGGGCCGCTACGAGGTCGTCCTCGACGACCGGACGGTCTCGCCCGCCTTCGACCTCGCCGCGAGGGAGCAGCGGCGCGTCTCGATCCGGCGCGAAGGCGACGGCCGCATGTCGGGGACGGTGCGGGACGCGCGTGGACGGCCGCTCCGCGGGGTGAGCGTCGGCTTCCTCCCGGGTCTCGAGGACCGCGAGGAGAGCTGGCGCCTCAGCTCGGACACGAGGACCGATGCCCGCGGGCGCTTCGTGCTCGAGGGTCTGCCCGACCGCCTGTCCGCGCGCGCCGCGCTCGGGGTGGACGGCGATGCCTCGAAGAGCGTCACGATCCCGGTCGGGACGCGCGCCCGCCTCGACGACTTCGACATCGTCCTCGAGCCTGCGGACGACGCGGCGAAGCTCCGCGTGACGGTGACCCCGGCGAGCGGCGAGAGGCTCCCCCCCGGGGCGTGGGTCCACTTCACGGACGGCCGCGAGCACTCGAGGAGCGCGCCAGCCGTGGACGGCGAGGCCGTCCTCGCCCTCGACGACGGCGAGGCGGGTCAACTCTGGGTCTCGGCCCCGGGCTGCGCCCCCGTGCCGGGTCCGCAGGTCACGACCGGCGGGAAGAACAGCACGGTCGAGGCGAAGGTCACGTTCGCGGCGACGCCCGGGCGCACGATCAAGGGCGAGCTCCGCGACCGGGACGACGAGCCCGTGAAGGGCGGCTACGTCTCCGTCCCGGGGCTCCTCGACCCCGTCCTCGCGGCCGACGACGGCTCCTTCACGATCGAGCACGCGCCCAGGGGACGCTTCAAGCTCATCGCCGGCGCCGACGATCACATCGAGTCCACGGACACCGTCCGCGAGTCGGAGAAGGACCCGATCGTCGTGCGGCTCGCCCGGGTGCGAGCGCGCTGACTTCGCGGCCGAGCCCAGGAGCGAGGATCGGGAGCCCGGTGTGGTATCCGGGCCCCGACCCTGCCAAGCTCCTGTGTGCCCGACGAGAGCTCCAGACTCTCGCACTCGCTGGCGCCGCCGAGCTCGCACCTCGGACGGCCCGGCGATCCTCTCTCGGCCTCTCCCTGGAAGCGCGGGACCAGGATCGGCGAGTACGTCCTCCTCGACCTCGTGGGCAAGGGAGGCATGAGCGTCGTCTTCCTCGCCGAGCACGCGCACACGCACGGGCGCTACGCGATCAAGACCCTCTCCGAGGCGGCCGACGCCGCGCTCGTCGAGCGCCTCCGGCGCGAGGGCGAGATCATGGCGAGCATCGACTCGCACCCGAACGTCGTGCGCGTCCACGCGCTCGGGCGCGAGCACGGGCGGAGCTACCTCGTCCTCGACTACGCCGCGGGCGGCGACCTCCAGACGCGGGTCAGGTCCAAGGGCCCGCTCCCCCCGCGCGAGGCGGCCGAGCTCATCCGCGACCTCGCGGGCGGGCTCGCCCTCATGCACTCGAAGGGGATCCTCCACCGGGACCTGAAGCCCGGGAACATCCTCTTCGACGAGGAGGGGACGCCGAAGATCGTGGACTTCGGCCTCGCGCGGTCGAACGAGAACCAGTCGCTCACGCGCTCGGGCGACGTGATCGGGACACCTGCCTTCATGGCCCCCGAGCAGGCCGTGGGGCATCGCCGCGAGGTCGGCCCGTGGAGCGACGTCTACGGCCTCGGCGGGATCCTCTACTACACGCTCACGGGCGAGTCGCCGGTCAGGGGCAAGAGCATCGTCGAGGTCGTGGACCGCGTCGTGCGGGGCGACATCCGGCCGCTCCGCTCGCTCGTCCCGGACGTGCCGGATGCGCTCGAGGAGATCTGCCGGCGCACCCTGGCCCTCGACCGGACGGCGCGTCCCACGGCCGCAGAGCTCGAGGCCGAGCTCGACGAGTTCCTCCGCGAGGACGCGCGCATCCCCGGGCTCCGCTCGCCGACGAAGATCCTCCTCGCGGTCGCCGTCTCGTGCGTGCTCGCCACGGCGATCCTCACGGCCGCGGTCGTCGTCTCGCGGCGGGGGCCGGAGCCGGCGCCCGCGCCGCCTCCGCCCGCCACCGCCTCGACGCCGAAGGACCCGGCGGACACGAAGCCGAAGGAGCGCCCGGCGCGCCTCCACCAGCGGTGGGATCGCGACGAGATCCGCCGCTACAAGCTCGTCGCGCGCGGGAGCGTCTCCGACATCCTCCCCATCAAGTTCGAGCGGAGCATGGACCTCTCGATCCGTGCGGCGGCCGTGAGCCCCGCGAGGACGACGCTCGAGGTCGAGATCCGCGAGTTCGCGAGCCTCATCAAGCGCGACGGCGGACCGCTCCCGAACTTCGAGCGCGAGCAGCACGTCCAGATGCTCGCCATGGACTTCGACACCCGGCGTGGCGACGAGCCCGCCAACCCGCTCAACGCCATCAAGGGCGGCACCTTCGCGCTCGACCTCGTCCCGGCGACGGGCGAGGTCGTCGAGGTTCGCGGCGTCGAGTCGATCCGGGCCTCGGTCGAGCGCGGCGACGAGCGCCGGCGGAGCTGGATGATCCACCGCGAGCTCTCGAACAGCGAGGCGATGCGCCGGATGCTCGAGTGCCTCCTCCACTTCGCGCCCGAGGACGGCTCCGTCTCCGGGCGGTGGCGGATCCTGCGGAAGGCCTCGGAGCTGACCGACCGCACGACGCCGTTCGACCTCGACGCCGAGTTCCAGATGACCCAGGACACCGAGGCGCTCGCTCAGGTCAAGTGGAGCGGCTCGGGCGGCGACCGCTTCTCGACGCGGGGCCTCGAAGGGAAGGCGACCCTCGCCGCGGGGAAGCTCCGGAGCGCGGAGTTCCACGAGCGGTACGTGGGCACGAGCAGCAAGTTCGACTTCAAGGTCTCGCTCACCGCCGAGGAGTGAGCCCTCAGGCCTTGGCGCCGGCCTCGACCTCGACGGCCTCGGCCTCTTCCTCGAGACCGAGCCGCTTGAGGACGCGGTAGAGCGAGTAGCGCGAGAGCCCGAGGCGGCGCGCCGCGCGGGCCTTGTTGCCGCGCTCCTCGAGGAGGACGGCCCGGACGTACCGCCGCTCGCGCTCGTCGAGCGCCGCGCGGAGGTCGTCGTAGGTCATGCGCCGGTCGTTCGGCGAGCCCGCCTTGCGGACGAGCACGGCGGCCTCGGCGACGTCGACGGACTGGACGCGCGCGACCGCGAGGGGGAGGGCGCCTGCCTCGAGGACGTTGCCGCCCGAGAAGAGCGCCGCGACGCGGATCGCGTTCTCGAGCTCGCGCACGTTGCCCGGCCAGTCGTGGGCGAGGAGCGTGTCGAGCGCCGCCTCGGCGAGGAGGAGGGCCGACTTGCCCGGAGTCTCGGCGGCGATCCGGTCGAGGAAGTGCTCGGCGAGGAGCGGGACGTCCTCGAGCCGGTCGCGGAGCGGCGGCATCGAGACCTCGAGGACGTGGAGGCGGAAGAGGAGGTCGGCGCGGAAGCGGCCGTCCTTGACCATCTCGTCGAGGTTGCGGTGCGTCGCGGCGATCACGCGCACGTCCACCTTGACCGCGTCGTTGCCGCCGACGCGGCGCACCTCGCCCTCCTGGAGAGCGCGGAGGAGCTTCGCCTGCATCTGCGGCGACATGTCGCCGACCTCGTCGATGAAGAGCGTGCCGCCGTGGGCGCGCTGGAAGAGGCCGTCGCGGCTCTCGCCCGCGCCGGTGAAGGCGCCCTTCTCGTGGCCGAAGAGCTCGGCCTCGAGGAGTCCGTCCGCGAGGGCCGCGCAGTTCTCGCTCACGAACGGTCCGCTCCGCCGCGAGGAGAGCTCGTGGATCGCCCGCGCCGCGAGCTCCTTCCCCGTGCCCGTCTCACCCCGGACCAGGACCGGGAGATCGCTGCTCGCGACCTTCTCCAGGCGCGCGAGGACCCGCTTCATGGTCTCGCTCGCGCCGAGGAGGCCGAGGCTCGCCGCCTTCTGGGCGCGCGCCGCGGCCGCGTCGGAGATCTCGGTCTGACTCGATCCCAGGGTCGCGATAGGCGGAGTCATGGAACCCTTCTCTCTCTCTGGGCGGAGAGAGAACACTTGGCGTTCCAAACATCGCCATCCGGCCGAAGTCGGCTGAAGCGAATGCTTTATCCTGCAGCACCCCTCGCCGGACTCTTTTCAGAGCCTTTTCAAAGCGAGCGGAACCCGCCCCGAATTCGGTTGGCGCGAGACCGGGCTGAGGCAAAAACCCCGCGCGCCAGTCCTGGCTTTACTGCCGGCTCTGCTGTTGCGCGTAGCGTGCGGCGAGCTTGTTGAAGATCGCGATGAGCTCGGCCTCGAAGTCGTTGGGCGTCTGGTACCGCTCCTCGGGCGACTTGGCCATGGCCTTCTCGACGATCGACTGGACCTCCGCCGGGACGGCCGGGTTGAGCACCCGGATCGGGGGCGGCATCTGGTTCAGGATCTTGAGAATGAAGCTGCGGGTCGTCTTCTCGTCGAACGGCCGCTTCCCCGCGAGCATGTGGTAGAGCGACGCGCCGAGCGAGTAGATGTCCGAGCGCTGGTCGGCCATGAGCGCGTTGTCGAGCTGCTCGGGCGGCATGTAGGCGAGCGTGCCCATGCCCTCGCCCGGAGCGGTGAGGCCGGACTGGCCCGACGAGGTGAACGACTTGGCCAGGCCGAAGTCCACGAGCTTGGCGAGGGGGCCGCGGGTCTGCGGGTCCACGGCGACCATGATGTTGTCGGGCTTGATGTCGCGGTGGACGATCCCCTGCGCGAAGGCGTGCGAGAGCGCGCTCGCGATCTGGATCGTGACCTTGAGGGAGTAGCCCACGTCGAGGCGGCCGTACTGCTCGATGTACTTCGTGAGCTCGCGCCCCTCGATGTACTCCATGGCGATGAAGTGCGTGCCGCGGCACTCGCCGGCATCGAAGACGCCGCAGATGCTCCCGTGCGCGAGCTTCCCCGCGGTCTCGGCCTCGCGGTAGAAGCGCTTGACATCGTTCTCGTTCGAGACGAGCTGCGGCTTGATCGTCTTGAGCGCGACGATCCGGCCCGTGGCCGTCTGGGTCGCCTTGTAGACGGCGCCGAACGCGCCCTGACCGAGCTTCTTCTGGATCGTGTAGCCGTCGATCAGGTTCGGGTCGAAGTCGTACTGCTTGAGGCAGTCCGAGCAGATGAGCCGCCCGTTCGTGTCCTGCCGGACGCGGCCCGCGGACATGTCCTGCGCGGTGACCGGCTTCTGGCAGTTCGAGCACGCGGCGGCCGGCGCCGACTGCTGCGGCCGCACGGGCGGCTGCATCGCGGCCACGGTGAACTCGTTGTTGCCGAGGATCACCTGGTCGTTCGGCTGGACCTGCGTCCAGGTCCCGATGCGTTGCCCGTTGAGGTAGGTCCCGTTCGACGAGCCCAGGTCGGCGATGAGCACTCCCTGCGGGCTGTTCGTGATCTGGCAGTGGCGCCGCGAGATCGACGGGTCCTGGATGCGGAAGGTCGTCTCGACGCCGCGCCCGATGATGACGCTCGCGTTGTCATCGAGCGGGAAGCTCTGACCGGCGCGAGGTCCACGGACGAAGCGCAGCTCGACGCGCATGAGCTCTGGTGTTCGGTCTCCCGCCGACGCGAGTGCGCATCGTAGCGCTGCAACCCGGCCCTCGCAAGCCGCTTAGACCGACGACTTTCGGCCCTAGAACGGGTGCAGGCCGGACTTAAGATGTCTCCCTCGCTGGAAGTCGGCCCTTGGAACGATTCAACACCCTCAAGATCACGTTCGTCTTCATCATCACGATCGTGATCCCGAGCGTCTTCCTCTCCGCGTTCGCCTACCAGGCGATCGAGGGGGAGCGCTTCGCGCGGAGGAAGGACCGGCACCGACACCTCGTGCGCGAGGCGAGCTCGCTCGCGCGCGACGTGGAAGAGGGCGTCAAGGCACCCGCGCGCGCCTTCCGCTCGGCCGCCGCCCACGCGGGCGACCGCATCGAGCGGCTCCAGGACGCGCTGCCGCTCGTCGCCGAGCTCCGCGGGCGCTTCCTCCCCGAGTCCGCCGCGCCGCTCGACACGGCCGCGCCCGTCCTCGTCTACTCCCCGGAGGGCCAGCGCGTCCTCCCCGCGCCGCGCCCCGTCCTCCGCCCCTCGGAGGCCGCGACCGCGCTCAACGACGCCCGCAACGTGGCGCGGCTCGGGAGCCGCACCACGGC
>CAZYLP010000453.1:0-7200 GCA_964648345.1 uncultured Planctomycetota bacterium | reverse complement strand
AGTCGTTCCAGAAGGCGCTCCGCTCGCTCGAGACCGGCTGCATGGGGATCGGCCTCGACCGCCGCGACAAGTGGCTCGATCCAACGACGCGCCCCTCGAAGGACAAGATCCGCGAGAAGCTCACGCAGCCGAACCCGGAGCGGATCTTCTACGTGCGGTATGCCTTCCTCGCGGGCCTGACCGCGCAGGAGATCCACGACCTCTCGCGCATCGACCCCTGGTTCCTGGACGAGATCAAGCAGCTCGTCGAGGCGGAGCAGGACCTCGGCAAGCTCGAGGCGAAGCCGCTCGCCGAGATCCCGCGCGAGACCTTCCGCCACGCGAAGCGGCTCGGCTTCTCGGACCACCAGCTCTCGCGGCTCTGGAAGAAGAGCGAGGACGACGTCCGCGCCGAGCGGCTCAAGAAGAACGTGCGCCCGGTCTACAAGCTCGTGGACACCTGCGCCGCCGAGTTCCGCGCCGCGACGCCGTACTTCTACTCGACGTACGAGAGCGAGGACGACGACCCGGGCAAGTTCGCCGCGTCGATCCCGAAGCAGAAGCAGAAGGTCGTGATCCTGGGCGGCGGCCCCAACCGCATCGGTCAGGGCATCGAGTTCGACTACTGCTGCGTCCACGCCGCGCTCGCGCTCCGCGAGGACGGCTACGAGACGATCATGATCAACTCGAACCCGGAGACGGTCTCGACGGACTACGACACGTCCGACCGCCTCTACTTCGAGCCGCTCACCCTCGAGGACGTGCTCCACGTCTACATGCGCGAGCGGCCGCTCGGCGCGATCGTCCAGCTCGGCGGTCAGACGCCGCTCAACCTCGCTCGTCGCCTCGAGGCGAACGGCGTGAAGGTGCTCGGCACGGCGCCGTCCGACATCCACCTCGCCGAGGACCGCGAGGCGTTCGACGCGGTGCTGACGAAGCTCCAGCTCCTGCGCCCGACGAGCGGCACCGCCCGCACGGAGGACGAGGCACGCGAGGTCGCGCGGAAGATCGGTTATCCGGTCATGGTGCGCCCGAGCTACGTGCTCGGCGGCCGCGCCATGAACGTCTGCTACGACGACGACGAGCTCCACGAGTACGTCCAGATGGCGACCGAGGCGAGCGAGGATCACCCGATCCTCGTGGACGAGTTCCTCGCCGACGCGATCGAGGTGGACGTGGACGTCCTCGCCGACGGCGAGCGCGTCGTCGTGGGCGGCGTCCTCGAGCACATCGAGCACGCGGGCGTCCACTCGGGCGATGCGTCGTGCGCGCTCCCGCCGTACACGCTGCCGCCCTCGCTCGTGGATCGCATGCGCCGCGACGCCGTGCGCCTGGCTCTCGCGCTGCGCGTCCGCGGTCTCATGAACGTCCAGTACGCGGTCAAGGAGGACATGGTCTACGTCCTCGAGGTCAACCCGCGCGCCTCGCGCACCGTGCCCTTCGTCGCCAAGGCGACGGGCCGCCCGCTCGCGAAGATCGCGGCGCGCGTCATGGTCGGCAAGTCGCTCGCCGACCAGGGCGTCGAGCGCGAGCTCGCCCCGCCGCGCTTCGCGGTCAAGAAGTCGGTCTTCCCGTGGAACCGCTTCCCCGGGTGCGACCTCCTCCTCGGGCCCGAGATGAAGTCCACGGGCGAGGTCATGGGCGTGGACCGCGACTTCGGCGCCGCGTTCGCCAAGGCCCAGGCGGGCGGCTACGAGGGCCTCCCGCGCAAGGGCAAGGTCTTCATGTCGGTCCGCGACAACGACAAGCGCCAGCTCGTCTACGTCGCGAAGAAGCTCCAGTCGCTCGGCTTCGAGATCGCCGCCACCCTCGGGACCTTGAAGGTCCTCGAGCGGAACGGGATCCAGGTCCGCATGGTCCACAAGATCAAGGCGGGCCGCCCCGACGCGCTCGACCTCCTGAGGAACGCGGAGGTGGACATCGTCATCAACACGCCGAGCACGTCCAAGGTGGCGCAGGTCCACGAGAAGTCGATCCGCGCCCTCGCCGTGTCGCGCGGGATCCCGTGCTTCACGACGATCGCGGCCGCCGCCGCCGCGGTGAACGCCATGGACGCGCAGGCGACGGGCGACCTCGGCGTCGAGGCGCTCCAGGACGTCCTCGCCTCCGCGCGTCGCTGAGGCCGCCGTGGAGCAGTCGCGCGGGCAGGTCAGGGTCGAGCAGAGCCCCACGCGCTGCCCGTACTGCCACGCGGACCTCGAGGAGAAGGACCTCGAGGCCGCGGTCGTGTGCCAGCGCTGCCTCTCGCGCCACCACTCCGAGTGCTGGCTCGGAGGCTGCGCGTCGTGCAAGACGACGCAGGCGCTCGCACCCGCGACGAGACCGCCTTCGAGCGGTGACCCGACCGCCGGCTACGAGCGCGCGAAGAGATTCATCAACCGGGCCTTCGCGGTCTCGGTCTTCCTCATCTTGCCTGCGTCGATGATCATGATGGCGGCCCCCCATCTCGAGTGGCTCGTCACTCCCTTGATCGTCGGGCTGTGCGTGATCACCGGGCTCTCGTCGTTCGTGGTGGCCGTCTACGACGTGATCGTTCGCAAGATGCGAGACCCGAGGACGGAGTGGCTCGCCGTCGCCGTCGCCTTCCTCGGCGCCTGCACGGGCGGCTTTGCATCCTTCGCGTACTACCTCCGCTGGGGCCGCGAGCCGCTCCCCCCGCCGCCCCTGCCGATCCGGCCGACGGTCGCCGACGCCGCGCGCGCGAAGGGCGAGGTACCGTGAGTCTCTTGCCCCGTCTTCGCGCCGTCGCCCCGGACGTCCGGTGGGAGGCCGCGATGCCCGCACGCGTCGCGCCGGCCGAGGAGCCGCGCGCGACGATCGAGCGGATCCACCGGCGCCTCACGATCGAGCTCGACGGCTCGGCCGAGGTCCTCGTCCTCCTCAACGACGAGTCGCGCGTCGTGGACGCCGAGGTCGTGACGGCCGTCCTCGCGGCCGCGAAGGGCGCGGCGCGCCGCGTGAAGGTGCTCTTCGCGCGCGGGAGCCACCCTCTCCCGACGCCCGACGCGCACATCGACGCGGCGTTCGGCGGCCTCTCCGGCGAGGAGCGGCGCGCCCTCCCCGTCGAGCACCACGACGCGCGCCGCTCGCCCTTCGTCGAGGTGGCGGGCGTCCCGCTCCACAAGGCCGTCGCCGAGGCCGAGCGGATCGTCGCCGTGGGCACGGTCGAGCCGCACTACTTCGCGGGCTGGACCGGGGCCCACAAGACCGCGACGATCGGGTGCATGGGCCTCGAGGGGATCGAGGCCAACCACGAGAACGCGCTCGAACCGGGCTCGCGCGTCCTCGCCCTCGACGGGAACCCGGTCTTCGAGGGGATCGCGAAGGTCGCGAACGCTCTCGACGCGCGGCTCCTCTGCGTGAACACGGTGCAGGTCGAGGGGAAGCGGATCGCGTGGAGCGTGGCGCGCTGGCGCGGGGCGCTCGACCAGGTCGTCCCCGAGGCGTCCGTCGCGTTCGTGCGTGAAGTGGAGGCTCCGTTCGACGTCCTCGTCGCGGCCGTCGAGGGGCCGCTCGCCCGGAACCTCTACCAGGCCGAGAAGGGCGTGAAGAACTCCGAGAGCGTCGTCGCCGACGGCGGCGCGGTCGTCCTCCACGCCGCGTGCACGGGCGGCGTCGGACAGGACCGCTTCCTCTCGCTCCTCGCGGCCGCGAAGACGCACGACGCGGCGCTCGCGAAGGTGCGCGACGAGGGCTACGTCCTCGGCGACCACAAGGCCGTCAAGCTCCGCGCCCTCGAGGCCCGCGGCGTCACGTGGCACCTCGCCTGCCCCGGGGTCAGTGCCTTCCCCGAGGCCGCTCGCAAGGTCCAGGACGCCGGGCTCGCGCTCTACTCCTCGCTCGAGGAGGCCGTGGCCGCGGCTTGCCGCGGCGAGCGTCGGCGCGGCCTCGTCGTCCACGACGCCGCGAACCTCGTCGCCAAGTAACCGAGTCCCCGAGCGAGGAACGAGTCGAGGGGCTACTCGTCGTCTTCGGTCTTCTTCCGCTTCTTCTTCGAGAGCTGCTCCGCGGTCTTGCCCCACTCGGTCTTGTCGTCGTCGCCGAAGCCGCCGAGCTCGATGTCGAACTTCATGTCCTCGCCGCGCCGCTTCGCGCGCACCTCGCCGCCGACGAGGCCGAGGCCCTTCGAATCGGGCGAGACCCAGAGCTTCACCTTGATCGTCGAGTCGTGCTCCTTGAAGCTGAAGGAGATCTTCTTGCACGCGAACTCGCGCTCGCCGACGGTCCGCTTGTCCTCGACGATCTTGAGGCCGGTCACATGGACCTTCTCGTTGCCGTGCGGCGCGCGGCCCTTCACGATCATGCTGGCGTACTCGAGGACCGTGAGCGGCTTCGAGCGGTCGAGCTTGATCTGGTTCGTGTCGCCCGCGCCCGGGCCGCGCTTCATGGTCACCTCGAGCTCGATCGAGTCCTTCTTCGCCTTCACGACCTCGAAGTTGACGACGCCGACCTCGACGCGGCCGCCCATGTCGGCCTCGACGCGGACCGCCGTCCAGTCGCCCGTCTTCGACTTGTCGAAGGGCTGGAAGGGCATCTCGAGCGCCTCGTCGGCCTCGCCGAGGAGGTCCGCGTCGAGGATGTCCTCGGGCGACTCGCCCATGGTCTTGTCGTTGCCCGTGCCGCAGCCCGCGCACTCGAGCTTGATCTGCGTCGCGAGCTCGACCTTCGCCTTCAGGTGGCCCGAGAGCTTGAACGCCGCGAGCCCGCCCGCCTTCACGTCGGGGGAGAGCCACGCGGTCACCTCGTCCACCGAGTGGTCGTGCTTCCACGTGAAGGTGAGCTTCTTGCAGGCGAGCTCCTTGCCGCAGATCGAGCGCTTCTCGTCCTCGACCTTCACGTTCGAGACCTCGCCCTCCTTCAGGTCGAAGAACGCGGCGACGGTCGGCGCCTGCTTCGTCGAGAACTTCTTGGACGCCTTCTCGACGGCGCCGACCTGGACCTGCTCGCTGACGGTGACCTCGTCGTTCTCGACCTTGACGACGCGCGCGTAGCTCGCGCACGGCACCTTGTTCTCGCCGGCCCCTTCGCGCTTGAAGGTGCCGGTCGCGATGCACCAGTCGCCCTTCTGGGCCTTCTCGAACGGATTGAACGGCAGCCGCGCCTCCTCGGCGTGCGCCGCGAGCGGCGCGAGGACGGACAGGACGATGAGCGGCAGCGCGACGACGAGCTTCTTCACCGGACCCCCCTGACTCGGGGGCCGATTCTACGTCCCGCGCGGCCCGTGCGGGGCGCGGATGAAGAACGTGCCGAGCCCCTTCGCGATGAGGCGGCCGTGAGAGGTGCGCACGTCGGTCTCGACGTGGACGAGCGTGCGCCCGCGGTGGCCGATCGTGCTCCGCGCGACGATCGTCCCCTCCTTCACGGGGGCGACGTTGTTGACCTTGATCTCGACCGAGACGCAGGTCTCGCCCGACTTGAGCGTCTCCATGATCGCGCAGGCCATGCTCGAGTCCACGAGCGTGAAGACGGCGCCGCCGTGGAGGACGCCGACCGCGTTCAGGTGGGACGGCTTCACCTCGAGGGTCATCTCGGAGGCGCCGGGGCTCGACTGGGTGAGGTCGAGCTCGATGCCCTCCTTGAAGAGCGGGATCTTGCGGAAGCTGCTCATCTGGCACCGCGCCTCGCTGACGCTCGTCTCATCGGCGCGTCAGGAAGTCCTTGAACCGGTAGTACGAGCCGTCCTGCTTCACGTTCATGGCCTTGATCTTCTGGCGCCACTTCCCGAACAGCTCCTGCTCCGAGACGCCGTAGACGCCGTGAAAGTCGCCCGCCTCGCCGTGGTAGAGCGACATGTAGGAGTCGAGCCCGCGCTCCTCGATGAGGAACTTCGCGAAGGAGCCCGCGAGGTCGTAGTCGCAGCGGCTCATGCCGGTCCTCAGGCGGTCCCGGTCGAGGCCGTGCTCCATGGAGAGGTCCATGTAGGCCCGCGCGCGGACGTCGAGCGAGACGCCGCCCGAGGGTCCGTGGAGCTTCTCGGTCAGGTAGACCGCGAGCCCCTCGTCGACCGGCCGCCACGAGCCGCCCGCGAGGTAGTGGATGAGCTCGTGCGTCGCGTCCTTCCGGTCGAGGTGCGAGCGCAGGATCGTGATCCCGGTCTCGTCGGCGTGGCAGCGTCCGCTCGTGCCCGAGAGGACGGTCACCTTCGTCTCGACAGGGACCGGGGCCGGGCACCCGGCGCGCGAGCGCTCGTCGGGCGGGCGGAAGTCGGCGACGAGGGCGTGGCGCCCGAGGATCGGGAGGACCTTCTTCTGCGAGGAGGTGAGCTCGGCCGAGAGCCGGTCCATGTCCTTCGTGGAGAGAGTCCCGTCGTCCTGGATCGCGAAGCCCGCGACGCGCGTCGTCCGGATGGGCGCCGGCTCGGGAGGCGCGGCGCAGCCGGCGAGGAGGAGGAGCGTCGCGGCGGCGAGGAGGACGGCCCGTCTCATGACGACGTGAAGGCTATCATGGACACGGAGCGCGCGTTTGCGTCTCGCCTGGACTGCTCTCGCTCTGTGCCTCCTCGCGGGCGCCGCGCGTGCCTCGGACGCGGACGTGGCGCTCCTCGCGTCGGCGACCGTGGGCGACTCCGTCGTCCTCCCGGTCGCGGCGCGCGGCGACGTGGCCTCGGTCGTCTCCTTCGTGCTCGAGCACGTCGCGCCCGAGACGACGAGCGCTCTCTCGTTGAGCGAGGAGACGCGGGCCGGTCTTCTTCGGGCCGAGAACGCGCTCTCGCGCATGGGCCGTCCGGCCGTGGAGCAGCTCGCGCGCGCGCTCGATGGCTCGCAGGGAGCGCGCCAGGCGGTCCTCGCGCGCGCGCTCGGCCGGGCCGCGGAGCGGTGCCGGGACTTCGAGACCGCGAAGCTCGGCGCGCGCGCGCTCGCGGCGCACCCCGGACTGGTCCTCGTCTCCGAGCACCTCCTCTTCTCGGGGCGCACGACCGGGCCCGAGCTCGACCCGGAGCTCCTCCCCCGCTTCCTGGGCGCGCTCGCGCCCGCGTCGCTCTCGACGCTCTCCGCGCTCGCCGAGCGCGAGGAGCCCGAGCGCGGAGAGAGCTGGCGGCTCGCCGTGCGCGCGCTCGCGCACGCGACCGGCGCGCGCGACGAGGCGTCGCAGCTCCTCGGCGGCCTCCTTGCGCGCGCGAAGACGTCCGCGGAGCGGGCGCGGGTCGGTCGCGCTCTCTCGGAGCTCGGCGGCGAGGCCGCCGTCGCGCCGCTCGCGCGCGCGCTCGTCGAGGGCGCGGCC
>CAZYLP010000452.1:0-7207 GCA_964648345.1 uncultured Planctomycetota bacterium | reverse complement strand
GCGCGCTCGGGCTCGTAGTCGCGCGCGGCGAGCCGGGCGATGAAGACGTGCGCCGCCGCGAGCTCCTCGGCGAGGAGCGCGCGCTCGGCCTGCTCGGCCGCCGCGCGGTCGTCCCCGCTCCACTCCTCGAGCCGCGCCTTCGCGAGGAGCCCGCGCGCCCCCCGGGCGTCGCGGCTCGCCAGGTCCTCGAGGAGCGGACGCACGCGCGCGTCGCGCAGGTCGAGGGCGACGAGCGCCTCGGTGAGGAGGTGGAGCGTCTCGGCGCGCCCCGCGGGGTCGGGGTCGGCGCGGTCGAGGAGCGCCTGCGCCACGCTCGCCGCCTCGCGCGCGCGGCCGCGCCGGAGCAAGAACGCGGCGAACGCGCGCTCGACGCGCGCGTCGCCGCGCGCCTCGGCGCGGAGGGCCTCGAAGGCGCTCGACGCACCGGGGGCGCGAGCCCGCGAAGCGCTGATCGCCGCGGCGAGCGCCTCGTCGAGACGGCTCGGCCGGGACGCCGGAACCGGCGCGACGGCGGGCGGGGGCGGCTTCGGCCCGGCTCGTGTCGCCACGAGGATTCCGGCGCCGACTCCGGCGAAAGCGAGCACGGCGGCGCCCACGACGACGGCCCGGGCGCCGGGAGCGGCCGCGCCGGGAGCGGCCGCGAGCACGGGGGGCGCCGGAGGGCCGGCGAGGGCCGCGAGCAGCTCGGGGCCGTCCGCGTACCGCGCCGCCGGATCGAGGGCCATCGCCCGGACGACGACCGTCTCGAGCCACCGCGGGACGTCCGGCCTCAGCACGGAGACGGCCTCGGGCGGCGGCGTGCGGCCGAGGAGCTTGTCCAGCACCGCGAGCATGGTCTCGCCCGCGAACGGTGCCTGCCCGGTGAGACACTCGTAGAGGATCGCTCCGAGCGAGAAGACGTCCGCCCTGGGGCCGACCGAGCGCGCATCGACCGCCTGCTCGGGAGCCATGTAGCCGGCGGTCCCGAGGAGCGTGCCGCTCTGGGTGATCGACAACCCCAGCCGCGCGTCGGGGGCGGTGGTCTCTCGCGCCACGCCGAGGTCCGCGACGAACGCGCGGCCGTCGGCCGAGAAGAGGACGTTCTCGGGTTTGAGGTCCCGGTGGACGATGTTCTGCGCGTGGATCGCGACGAGCGAGGACGCGAGGCTCCGCGCGAGCGCGAGCGACTCGTCGAGCCCGAGGGGCCCCGCCGCGAGCCGGGCGCGGAGGGTCCCCCCCGCCATGAACGGCATGACGAAGTAGGGGCCGTCGGCGCTCCAGCCCGCGTCCACGAGCGGGACGAAGCCCTCCCGTTCGCCGAAGCGCGCGAGCATCTCGCGCTCGCGCATGAAGCGCGCGACGGCGCGCCCGTCGCCCTTGCTGGCGACGACGAGCTTGATCGCGAACTCGGCGCCCGCGGCGTTGCGCGCGCGGACGACCGAGCCCGACCTCCCCTTGCCGATGATCGAGGTGACCTCGTACGGGCCGATCCTCGTCGGCACGAGGGACTACTTCTTGCCGAGCTGGGTCGCGATCTCCGGAGGAAGCTCCTTCTCGACGAGGTCTTCCTCGGTGCCCCAGGGCCACTTCACCTTCGCGACGATGACCTCGCGCTGGTTGCCCTTGATGTTGCGCTTCTGGGCGCTCACGTCGAGCAGCGTGGCCTCGGTCGAGAAGTCGATCTCGCCGAGGGCCTTGCCCTCGAACTTGACCGACTTCTCCTTGGTCCCGATCTTCGAGCCGACGACGACGTTCGTGATGTAGGTCTTCGAGACGAACTTGCCGAGCGTCGCGTTCCAGCGCCACACCTTGCACTGGATCTGGCCCTTCTTGTCGTTGACCGGGTCCGTCGGCTCGCCGCCGTCCACGGTGATGTAGATGTCCTGCGGCGTCTCGACGGCTTCCTTGGTGTCCTCCGCGAAGAGGTCCCGCTTCTCGGGCTGGAGGTCCGTCTTGTCGCGGACGATCACGGGGTTGTCGGTCTGGGCGGCGGCCGACTCCTTCAGGCGGTACCAGTACTTCGAGCGCGGAGCGACCGTGTTGTCCTCGAACTCCGTCTTGTTCGGGTCGATGTTCGCCGCGATCGACTTCCACTCGCCGTCCGGGTTGTTGTCCTTGCGGAAGACCTCGTAGCCGACGATGTTCACGTACTCGTTCTCGGCCGACGCCTTCCACGCGAGCTTGATGCGGCCGCGGCCCTTCTCGACGACGTGGAAGTCACCCGGCGGCTCGTGCTTCGGGAACGTGCGCGCGGGGCCCGTCGCCACCGAGTAGGCGAGGTTCGGCCGGCGGTGGAGGAGCCAGCCCGGGAACGCCTCGGTCGCCGGCACGCGCGTCGGCTCGAGCTGCGCCTGGAGCTCGTTCGTCGGGTCCTCGAGCTTCGGCAGCTCGACGGCGTACGTCTTCATGTGCGTGTCGACCTTCTCGATCGACGTCTTGAGCTTGTCGTTGTCCTTGAGCTCGTTCGGCGCGGAGAGCATGCCGAAGACGGTCCAGCCGAGGAACCCGCCGAACACGCCCAGCAGGATCTTCTCGAAGTGCTTGAGGATGATGTCCTTGGGGTCCATGATCACTCCTTACTTCTTGCCGGGCGGCGGCTCGTCGGCCGGTTTGTCCTCCTTGGGAGGAGCAACCGGGGCCGGGACGATCCCTTCCATGTCGAAGTCGATCGCCTCGAGCTCGATCGTCACCTTGAGCTTGGGCTCCGGGAACCACTGCTCCTCGTCGGACGGCATCTTGTCCTGGCTCGGGAGCGTCGCGTTGTAGATCGTGGACTCGTAGAGCACCTTCGCGTCCGGGTTCACCATGACCGCGACTTCCGGCTTCGCGATCGAGAACGCGAACATCTCGGTGTGGACCGCCTTGAGGCGGAAGACGACCTCCTGCGCGAGGAGCTCGCGGCAGACCTTCGGGATGTCCCGGAAGGTCATGAGCGCCGTGAGCTTCACCGGGATCGCCGTCATGAGCGGCTTCGCGGCCGGCGTCGGACCGCCCGGCGGAGTCCACGCCGAGACGGGCGGGAACTCGACCGTCGAGAGGAGACGGACGGGAGCGGTGTCCGTCGACGAGGACGTGCCGCCCTTCTTCAGGGCCTCGAGGATCTTCGTGAGGATCCAGTACTGCTTCTGGAGCTTCTTCTGCTGACCGTCGGCGACCATCTCGAGCTGCAGGTAGGACGTGTGGGCCGGACCCGGGTCCTCGGCGATGTCCTTGTAGTCCTTCCGGAGAGCGTCCATCGCCGTGTTGAGCACGGACTGCATCTGGGTCGTCGGAGGGACCTTGTCCTTCTGCAGGTCCCCGAGCGCCGGCATCCACTTCTCGAGGGCGTTGTCGCGGTCCTGCACGAGCTTGATCATGCTGTTGTACTGCGCGTCGAGCTCGCGGTTGCGCTCCTCGAACTTCTTCTTGTGCTCCGGGGTGTAGACCGTCGACGGGTCCGCCTTGATGTCGCCCTCGATCTTCGAGAGCTCGCTCTTCTTGTTCCTGAGCGCGTTCGACGCCGCCTTGTAGCTGCCCGTGCCGCCGCCCTGGACGCCGTTCACGACGATGACGACCCAGAGGACGATCGGCACGATCGCGACGACGTAGCAGACGACGAGCGGGATGTTCTTCTGGATGACCTGCTTCGGATCGAGGGCCATGGTTACTTCTTCTCCTCGCCCGGAGTCTGGGCAGCAGGCGCCGGCGCGGCGGGCGGCGCGTATCCGATCTCGAACTTCACGTCGACCGAGAGCACCTGGAAGTTTTCCTTGTAGACGCCCGTCGTCCCCGGGTCGAGCTGCGCGAGAGTCGTGCCCGCCGTCAGGATCTCCTCGATGACGTTGCTGTTGACGCCGGTCGGCGCCTTGTACCAGGCGTCGGCGGCCTCTTTACCCGGCGACTTGAGGAAGTACGGGCCGTCCTTGAGCGCGTTCGCGAGCGGGACGACGAACTCGGTCTTGATCTGGCTCCGGACCGACTCGGGGAGCGTGCCCGTCGGCAGCGCGCGCGCGAGCTTGATCGCGACCACGTAGACGCCCTCGGGGATCTTCGGCGCGCTGGGGTCCACGACGCCCGTCGGCGGCGCCTTCTTGTCGATGTCGAGCTGGAGCACCCAGAGCTTGTTGTCGGCCTGGGTCTGCTTCCGCATCTCGACGAGCTTGGCGCGCTGGTTCTCGAGCGGGAGGCCCAGGTCCTGCGGGTTGAGCGCGGGGATCTTCCCGTTCATGGTCGGGAGGATCTTCTTGAGCTCGCGGATCACGTCGAGCGGGAGGAGGCGGTTCGTGACGAGACCCTTCAAGGGCTCGGCACGCTTCATGAGCCTCTCGCCCTTCTCCTTCTCCTCCTGGGCCGCCTGACGGATCACCTTGAACCTGTCGAGGTCCTTCGCCTCCTTGACCGTCACCTCGAGCTGCGACTTCCAGCCGGTCCAGGTCGCGTAGGAGATGCCGAAGGCGAGCCACGCGCAGGCGGCGGCGCCGATCGCGAACGGCACCTTCCGCTTGAGCTCTTCGTTGACCTTGATGTCGTCGGGCGCGAGGTTGATCGCGCAGCGCGCCTTGTCGGCGCCCT
The DNA here is from genome assembly GCA_964648345.1 of uncultured Planctomycetota bacterium. Taxonomy (GTDB): domain Bacteria; phylum Planctomycetota; class J058; order J058; family JACQDU01; genus CAZYLP01. The sequence goes on along the minus strand of CAZYLP010000452.1, from coordinate 2,677 downwards.
GGATCGCGAGGCCGAGCGCGACGCCGAAGCCGAGGAGGTGCTTCTTGAGCATCTCGACGTCGACGTCCGGGTCGAGGACGAACTTGTCCTGCTCGAGCTTCTGGACCTTCTCGACGCCGTAGCTGAGCTCCTTCTCGAAGAAGCCCGGGAGGTTCTTCAGCTTGGCGCCGTCGCCGAGGAGGATGAGCTTCGTGATCTTGAGCTCGCCGTTCGGCGCCTGGCTCTTGAAGAAGTTGACCGAGCGGTGGACCTCGCCCACGAGGTCCTTGAGCGTCGGCTCCATGCTCGAGAAGATCTTCTTCGACTGGTCGCTCTTCGAGGCGTTGCGCTTGAGCTTCTCCGCCTCCTCGAAGGAGACCTTGAAGCGGTCCGCGAGCGCCTTCGTGATGTCGTTGCCCGCGATGCGGAGGTTGCGGATCCAGAAGCGCGGGCCGCTCGTCACGACGAGGTCCGTGTGGTCGGACCCGATGTCGAGGACGACGGTCGCCTCGTCGCCGACCTCGGAGTTGTAGGTGATGAAGTTGTAGACCGCGAGCGGCGCGAGCGTGACGACGCCCGGCTCGATCCCGTGGCTCTTGAGCTCGTTCAGGAAGCCCGTGATCCGGTCGCGCTTCGACGCGAAGATGCCGACCTCGATCTCTTCCCCCGGCTCGTAGTCGCGCTGGATCTTCTGGTAGTCCCAGTTGACCTCGCTGAGCGGGAAGGGGATCTGCTGCTGGGCCTCCATCTTGACCATCATGTCGATCTTCTTCGCATCGACAGGAGGGAGCTTGATGGGTCGGGACAGCGCGTCGATGCCCGGGAGGGCGACGAGCACGCGGTCCGCGCGGAGCTTGTGCTTGGCGAGCAGCTGCGAGAGCGCTGTCCGCACCTGCTCCTGCCTCTTGTCGCCGTCGCCACCCGACCCTTCGTAGTCGATGTGCTCGACGGCTTTGATCTCGAGACCTTCCTTGGTTGCGCGGAGCTTGACCGCTTTGAGCGCGGCCTTACCGATGTCGATGCCCCAGACGGCGCCTGCCATAGCTGCCCCTCAGATCTCGTACGGGTGCCAGCGAACGGATGACCCGGAGCGCGCTTCCGACACTCCGGATACGCCCTTTCCCTGGCTCAAGATCCCGACGACGGAAGGCGTTCGCGCTCGCCCTTGTCGCCAAACCCCCGGGTACGTCACGTAAGTCATTGAAGAAGCGGGATCGTAGCTGCCCTGTTCGGGCCCTGTCAAGCCAAGGAAAGCGCGCGCGGGGCGAGGCACCGTGCCCCTTTGTACGATAGACAGTCACGGGGGCTCGGGATCACGACATGACGGTCGTCCTCTCCATCCTGTTCACCGCCGCGGGCTATCTCATTGGGATCGCTCTGGTCCCGAAGATCCTCGTCCAGCGCCGGGAGAGCGGAGCGACGATCGCCTGGCTCCTCGCCATCATTTTTCTCCCGTACATCGGTGTTCTCCTCTACTGGGCCGTCGGCGGACGTCGCATCCGGTTCCGCCAGCGCCGCCGCGCGCGTGCCGTCGAGCTCGTCGCCCCCGGCCTCGCCGCATCGACCGCGTGCGTCCGCCGCTTCGAGTCCACCGAGCCGGGCGCGATCGTCCACATGCCCGAGCCCGCGCTCTCGCTCGCGCGGATCACCGACCGCATGGAGAAGCCGGCGTGCTCGGGGAACTCCGTCGAGGTGCTCATCGACGCGGAGCCGACGTTCTCGCGGATCCACTCCGCGATCGAGAGCGCGGAGTCGCACGTCCACGTCGAGTACTACATCTGGCGGAACGACGAGACGGGGCGGAAGCTCCGCGATGCTCTCGTGAAGGTCGCCTGCGCGGGCGTCGAGGTGCGCGTCCTCGTGGACGACGTGGGCTCGCGGCAAGCGGACAGGAAGTTCTTCCGGCCCCTCATCGATGCGGGGGGCAAGGTGGCGCGCTTCCTCCCGGTCAACCTCCTCGCGCGGAGGCTGGTCATAAACCATCGCAACCACCGGAAGATCGTCGTCGTGGACGGCCGCGTCGCCTTCACGGGCGGGCTCAACGTGGGCGACGAGTACCACGGGAAGGACCCGACCGCCGGACGCTGGCGCGACACGCACGTCCGCATCGAGGGCCCGGGCGCGCTCCGCCTCCAGGAAGTGTTCGTCGAGGACTGGGCCCACGCGACGGACAAGGACCTCACGGCCGCGAAGTACTTCCCGGACCCGGTCCCCTCGGGCGACCAGCGCGTCCACATCCTCACGAGCGGCCCCGACGAGCGGCACCGCTCGATCTCGACGGTCTACTTCACGGGCCTCACGCTCGCGCGCGAGAAGGCGTGGCTCACGACGCCCTACTTCGTGCCCGACCCGCCCCTCGTCGCCGCCCTCGAGACGGCGGCTCTCCGCGGCGTGGACGTGAAGCTCCTCGTCCCGGGGAAGCTCGACGAGCCGATCGTCCTCCACGCGGCGCGGAGCTTCTACCCGGAGCTCCTGAACGCGGGCGTCCAGATCTTCGAGTTCGACTCCGCCGCCATGCTCCACGCGAAGACGGCGACGATCGACGGCTGCTGGTCCACGATCGGGACCGCGAACCTCGACCTCCGCAGCTTCTACCTCAACTTCGAGGTGAACGCGGTCATCTACGGCCCGTCCGTCGCGAAGCAGCTCGAGCGCGCCTTCGAGCGCGACCTCGGCAACGCGCGCCGCGTCGAGAAGT
>CAZYLP010000451.1:0-7213 GCA_964648345.1 uncultured Planctomycetota bacterium | reverse complement strand
GCGAGGTTCATCTCGACGCCGTGCCCGACGCCGGGCTTCATGAACCAGTTCATGAAGAACCCGTTCTGCAGGTGGACGAGGTAGCCCGCGACGAGCATCTCGATCGCGACCGCGAGCGCCCAGAAGCGCGAGGCGAGCCCCGCGAGGAGGCACGCGCCGCCCACGACCTCGGTGAGGATCGCGAGCGCGGCGAGCGGCGCGGGGATGTGCATCTTCCGCGTGAACAGCTCCATCGTCGCCGACCAGCCGGCGCCGCCGAAGAAGCCCAGCTTCTCGAGCCCGTGCATGAGCATGATCGACCCGACGCCGAGCCGGGCCGCGACGGGCCCGATCGAGGTCGGCCGCGGGTTGATCCAGTCGAGCCACCGCCGCTCGTGGCGGCGGACCTGCGTCGCGACCGGAGTCCGGACCGCGAAGGTCTCGGGGAGTGCCAAGCGCCACCTCCTCGGAGTGCTCCGCGCAACGCACGGGCCTCGGTCAGGGGTGTCCGTCAGTCGGACTCGCTCGTGATCCAGGCGAGGTCCGCGTGTCCGTGCTTCTTGCGGATCTGCTCGAGCTCGGGCTGGAAGTGCCCGAACGTCGCGACGAGGAGAGCGACGAGACCGGCATAGACCGCGAGGACCGTGAGCCTCCTCGCGGGCGAAGCCTCGTGGAACGCAGCGAGCGGTCCCCCGAGCTCGCGCGCCCGCGCGCCCGCGACGATCCGCCCGAACGGCAGGAAGGCCGCGATCGCGACGAGCGGCTCCGCGAGCTGCCACGCGACGGCGAACGCCGCGACGAGCGCGACGACCCACAGGCGCGGCGTGAGCGCCTGCGCCGCGCGGCCGCCGTCGAGCGGGTAGAGCGGCGTCAGGTTGAACAGGTTGAGCCCGATCGCGACGTGCCCCGCGGCGAGGAGGAGGTCGCTCCCGAGCGCGCGGCCGCCCGCGAGCGCGGCGAACGCGCCGAGCGAGCCCGCGATCGGCCCCGCGAGGCCGCACCACGCGTCGGCGAGCACGTGCGGCGCCTGCTGCTTCATGCGCACGAAGGCGCCGACGAAGGGGACGAAGACGGGCGCGCTCGCGGGGACGCCGTACCAGCGGAGCACGACGACGTGGCCCATCTCGTGAACCCAGATGAGCCCGACGAAGAGCGCCGCGAAGGGGAGCCCGAGGAAGCTCGTGTAGACCCAGATCGACGCGAGCATGGTGAGCCCGGTCACGAGGACCTTGCTCGACTTCACGAGCGCGAGGAGCAGCCCGACCTTCGTCTTGAGCCCGAGGAGGAGCGCGCCGGCGACGCCCGCGAGGCCCGCGGCCCCCTTCAGGCCTCCTCCGCCGCCGGAGCCGGCGCTGCTCGCTGTCTTTCCGTCCAGCTTCGCGACGCGCGCGCGGATCTCGCTCGCCTGCATCGCGTCCTCGGGGAGCCACGCGAGCGTCGCCGCCCACGCGTCGCGCGCGGCCGCGAGCTCGCCGCGCTGCTCGAGCTCCTCGGCCTCGCGCGCCTTCGCCGCGAGCCGCTTCCCGTGGACGAGGCGGCCGCACGGCGGGCAGACGAGGATCCCCTCGGGGAGGAGCGCGCCGCAGAAGTCGCAGCTCACTGAGGCCGCTCGAAGTCCAGACCCGCGGCCTTGGCCTCGGACGGGCCCTCCCCAATCCCCCCCCGCGAAGCGGGGGGGGGCGGGGGGGGGGCCGTCTCGGGCACCTTCACGGGGAACGGCCCGCCGATCCTGAGCTCGATCGGCGCCGTCGCGCGCCACGGATCGTAGATCGCCCAGAAGAACCAGAAGAGGACCATGAACCGGCCGGCGAAGACCGAGAGGACGGTCGCAACGGGCGAGAGGAGGACGCTGAACAGGAGCGCGCGTGCGGGGCCGCGCTCCGCGACGAAGTCGGCGTAGATGAGCCCGGCGTACATCTCGAGGACCGCCGCGAGCGTGATGGCGATCGTCGCGAGCTGGAGCGGCAGCCCTCCCGAGACGGCGCCCTGGCGCGCCGCTCGTCCGACGGCGCTCCCCATGAACACCGCGGCGAGGAACTGGATCCAGTGGGAGGCCGAGTGCTTCTCGCCGAGGTGAGCGAGGAGCACGTTGGTGCCGACGCAGATCACGCTCGCGCAGACGAGCGCGTAGGCGGCTCCGCGGAGGAGCCGGTCGAGGCCGAGCGTCGTGAGCTCGAGGCGCACTTGCTCGGTGCACGCGGGGCAGAGAGCGACGCGCTCGTTGATCGCGAAGTAGCTCGCCGTGAGCTGCCGGCACTTCGGGCACGGCATGACGGCGACGGGATGGGGGGGGGGGCCCGGGCGGCTGCTGCGGCCGAGGCTGGGCCGGGGGCGAGTCCGTCACTCAGCCGCCCTTCCGCAGGCTCTCGTCCGAAATGCGCCCGTGCTCGAGGAGGATCTTCGTGAAGGTCGCTTCGATCCCGCGCGGGCCGACGGCGGCCTCGTCGCTCCGCAGGATGAACCGGCCGCGCTTGATCCCGAGGAGCGCGAGCACGGCGGGCTCGCCCTCGACCTTCCCGGCGCGCGCCTGGTGCGGCGCGCCGCCGCGGTAGAAGCCGAAGCCGGCGGTGCCGTCCTCGCCCTGGATGTCGATGACGCCGGTCTTCTGGTTGAACTCGACGCCCGAGAGGATCTCGGTGAGCGGCATGTCCTCGAAGGTTCCGCGGAGGCCGTCCGCGCGGCTCGTGCGCGCGGAGACCATGGTGTCGCCGAAGCTCGGCGCCGCGCTCAGCGTCGGGTCCACGCAGCGGACCTCGAGCGTGTAGGGGCCGATCTTGAAGATCCCGTTGAAGGGGACGAGCTGCCGGTCGATCCGGTGCTCCTCGTAGAAGGTGCCGTTCGCGCTCTTCAGGTCGCGGACGACGACGCCCTCGCGGACGCGCTCGAGCTCGCAGTGGCGCCGCGAGACCTGCGGGTTCGGGAGCACGAAGTCGTTCCCGGGCACGCGGCCGATGCAGACGGGCTTGTGGAGCTCGAGCGGCAGCGGCGCGAACGGCTCGCACGAGAGGACGACGACCGCCTCGGGGCCGACGGCCGCCGGACCCGGCGGACGCGGCGGCGAGCTCGGCGTCTTGTCGACGTCGGGGGCCTTGTCGACGTCGGGGACCCTGAGGTTCGTCTCGGTCGTCGTCCCCACGTCGGCGCCCGGCTTGCCCGTGCCCCCCGGGCCTCCCTGCGGCTTGGGCGGCGCGGGCAGCGAGCGCTGGACGAGGGACGAGGCCCGGTTCGGCTGCGGCGCGGAGGTGACCGTCGGCGCCGTCGCCGCCTTCTTGAAGTCGTCGCGCGTGATCACGTCCGTCTCGACGAGCGCCTGGTCGAGGAGCTTGTCGATCGAGGGGTCGCTCCTCAAGGTCGGCGTCGGAGGGAGCGCCTTGATCGCGGCGGGGATCGCCGCGGCCGGGCCCACCGCCTTCTGCGCGGCGGCGAGGTTCCTGAGGACCTGGAGGAGCTGCGCCGACTCGTAGAACGCGAGCCTGAGGTCCGGGCCGAAGCGGAGGACGGTCGCCTCCGACAGCTCGACCTCGCGGCCCGTCGCGATGCGCACGCCGTCCACGAAGGTCCCGTTCGTCGAGACGGTGTCCACGACGACCCAGCGGCCCCGTCCGTCTCCCGGCGGCTTGAAGACGGCGTGGCGCGACGAGACGCTCTGCGCGTCGAGCTTCACGTCCATGAGGGCGCCGCGGCCGAGGGCGACGTCGCCCACCTTGCCGTCGCGCCGCTGGATCGGGAAGACCTGCCGCTCGGAGAGCTCGTCCCATCGCGACGAGACATCTCCGTTCTCGCCCGGCTTGCCGAACGAGCGGGTCTCGTGACGGAGAAGGCCTTCCTCGAGGAGGAACGGGTTCGGGAACCTCTGGAGGAACGCCTTGTCGTCGAGGCCTCGGACCGCCTCCATGAGCTCCTTGAGCTTCATGTCAGCGTGCAGACCTCGTGTGGAGGACCCGACGCATCATGCTCAGGGTATACACGTTCCGTGCGTTTCTCGCACTACGCAAGGATCACGCGAGGCCGAGGTCGTCGACGCCTTCTTCGTCGAGGCCGTAGGCGTGACCGATCTCGTGGTAGATCGTCACGTGGATCTGCTCCAGGAGCTCGTCCCTCGTGGCGCAGACCTTCTCGAGGTTCTTCTTGAAGAGGATCACCTCGCGCATCGCGTCCGCGATCGAGGTCTCGACCGAGAACGGGTGAGCGAGCGACGCGCCCAGGTCGGCGCCGCGGTACTCTCCGAGCTTCAAGGGGTCCGACCCGGCCTCGACGTCGCTCTGACGCGGGAAGTCCTCGACGATGATCTCGCCGGTCCTGTCGACCAGCGCGCGGACCGGCTCGGGGAGCTCGCCGTAGGCTTCTTCGAGGCACTTCTTGAACTCGGTCTCCGCCATGCGCACCGGCTCGACGAACCTCTCCGGGTCGAGGTCGGCCGCGCGGGCGAGCTCCTCGTCCGCCTCCTCGTCCCGTCCGAGCCGCTCGAGCGCGCAGCCGAGGTAGTGCGCCGCGACGGCGTCGTCGTCCACGTCGCGGAGCGCCTCCTCGGCGTCCTTCCAGCGCCCGGCGTAGAAGGCGAGGAGGCCGCGCACGAGCGATGTGACCGGGTCGTCCCGTCCGAGGTCGCGCTCGGCGGCGGCGACCGTCTCCTCCTCGGGCCAGGCCCGCGCGAAGTTGACGATGCTCTCGGGCACGAGCTCCCACGCCTCGAGGACGAGCTGCTCGTCGTCCCGGCACTTGGCGATCGCGTCGCGCACGAGCTTCGCGCCCGCGCGGAGCTGGTCCTCGTCGTCGTCGCCCGCGATCTGGATCGCGAGGTGCGCGAGGTCGAGGAGCGCGGAGCGGTCGCCCCGGCGAGCGAGCGCTTCGAGGCGGTGACGCTCCTCCTCGATGTCCTCCGCGTCGCCCTCGTCGTCGTCGCCCTCGTCGCCGCGCTCGCTCACGGCGGGGGCCCCGTGGGCCCGGGAGGGGCCGGGACGAGCTGCTCCGCGCCCGCCTCCTTCACGTAGGCGACGTGGTCGCGGCCGATCACGACGAACGAGCGCTTCATGCGCGTGTGCGCGCCCCGGCACGTCGCCGAGAGCGACTGGAAGTAGTCCGCCTCGTCGGGCTTCTTCGCGAAGACGATCTCCCACGCCTTCACGAAGCCGTCCACGAAGTCGCGCTTCACGAGGTCGTGCCGCTCGAGGATCCAGCAGCGGCCGCGGTACTCCCAGTAGTACGTGAGCCCGAAGAACTTCTTGTCCGGCGTGAAGTAGGGGAAGAACGGGAAGGTCCGGCACGAGAACGAGCGGTTCTCGCGCTCGCAGAGCTCGTGCCCCTTGCAGCGAGCGAACCTCTGATCGGGCGGCAGCTCGCGCGCCATGGTGCGCTCGTGCTCGTCGTTCGCGCGGAAGGCGCGCCAGAGGTCGGTCTTCTTCCTGAGGTACATCAGCTCGGACGCGTAGAGCACGGGGATCGCGTGCGAGTCGTCACAGCAGATCGGGACGCCGCCGTTGATCTCCGCGCACTTCGCGCCGCAGTCGAACTCGACGACGGGCTTGTGGAGCGCGCGGAACATCGCCTTCACGTCTTCCTGGCTGATCGTCACGGGGAGCGATTGTACGCCGGCGCTCAAGGCGAGGGAGCGCCGTTCCGATAAACCTGGTGCCGATAAGCGAGAACGAGAACGAGAACGAGAACGAGAACGAGAACGAGAACGAGAATGAGCATGGAAAACGAGAGCGACTCCGGGCGTTCGACCGCGATCCCCCTCGACCGCGCCGTGATCCTCGTGCGCGCGTCGCTCCCCGAGGTGCTGCGAGCGCTCGCTCCCTTCGCGGAGGGCGAGCCCGTGAGCGACGTGACCCCCTACCTCGAGCGGGGCGAGGGGCTCGATGTCGCGATCCCGGTCGCGACGTTCGACGGGGCGCCGCGGCGGCGCGCCGTCCTCTACAAGCCGCGCGGCGCGCCTCACTGCGGGATCATCCGCGAGGGGACGCCCCGAGAGGTGCACGACGTCCCGCTCGCGCGGCGCCTCTCGAAGGCGCTCGACTGCCCGGCCGTGGCGCTCCACGTGGCGGCGCGCGACGTGTCCTACGAGCTGTTCCACGGCGGACGCTCCCTCGAGAGCTGGCTCTGCCTCTCGGGGGAGGTCATCTGCGCCGAGAGCGCCTTCGAGCTCGACGCGAGCGCCGTCGCGCGCGACCCCTACGGGCGCGCCCTCGCCGTCCTCCAGGGCTACGGCTTCGAGGACGATCGCCTCACCTTCGACGACTTCGCGCGTGGCGACATCATGCTCCGCCGCTGGGACGTGACCATCGGCCGGTGCTACGGCTTCAAGTCCTTGGCCGCCTGGCCCGTCGAGGCGTTGCAGGCCGCATGAAAGGGGGCTAAGTTGCTGCCGCAGCGAGACGACCGTCGGGTGACGGTGTCTCGAGGGGCGGGCGGAGGCAGATGGGCCGCGAAGACGCGCTTCGATACGCGATCGCGCCGCTCGCTCACGGGGTCCGGCGAGCTCTGGGCATCGAGCTCTGGCAGTCACCGCGCCAGGAGCTGATCCCCAGGCTCTCGCAGACCTTCGGCGGCGTGGAGGAGCTCAAGGCGGCGCTCGAGGACGCCTTCGAGCGGGCGCTGCAGTCGATGGTCATCGGCCTCAAGGCTCCCTGGCTCCTCATGGAGACGGGCGAGAAGGACTACTGCGAGTCCTTCTCGAAGAACCTCCGCGAGCCCTTCACGCAGGAGGCCCAGGTCGAGGGCCGGCTCCTCATCGACTTCCTCGACGGCTTCTTCCTCGACTACGACACCGCTCTCGACGCCGCGCCGGTGATCCTCGGCCTGCCCGACACGAGCGAGGAGGCGTTCTTCACGCGGCTCCTCGAGGCGGGCGACTCGACGGCGGACGCGAACGAGCTCGCGGCCCTCGCGACGGTCACGGTCAAGGACGGCTTCGTCCAGGGCGTCGGCCTCGAGGAGGAGCACCCCGTCGTCCGCCTCGCGCAGTGGCGCGAGCTCCTCGCGGACGGCCTCGTCTTCCACTTCGCGGACATCGCTCGCGCGCACCCGAGCTGGTCGCGCTACCTCGACGTCCTCGACGAGGAGAAGCTCGCGCGCCAGGACATGCGCGCCGTCGCCGCCAAGGACGACACCGAGCGGGCCCGCGTCGCCCAGGCGCGCGGCCTCCTCACCCGGATCGAGAACTACCGCTCGGCGTTCGGCGACATCATCCCGAACCGCGAGTGGCTCTTCGACATCGCCGACCGCCTCGAGGACT